>JASJBE010000014.1 GCA_030066655.1 Woeseiaceae bacterium
GGGGGCGAACAGGCTGACAAAGGAGTCGCGAAGCCGCACGGGGACGGACCGCTCCGTCATGCTCTGCTGAGTGACTTGCGTGCAGGCGGCAATGCTCGAGTCGAAGTGCGAACGCAGCTCACGATTCAGCGACGCGCTGAACACCTCGATGCCAATTTCGAAGTTAAGCCTAAGGCTGCGCGGGTCGAGGTTGGCGGAGCCGATCATGCTGTAGTCATCGTCGATGCAGAGCAGCTTCGAGTGACAGAAGGGCGCCGGCTGGTAGTAGACCTCGATACCCCACTTGGCCAGTTCACCGAGGACGTTACGGTTCGCCCAGTGCACGTAGAACAGGTTGTTCTTGCCCGGCAGTACGACCCGAACACGGACGCCGCGCAGGGCGGCGGAGTGCAGGGACGAGATCAGCTCCCGGCTCGGCAGGAAGTAGGGCGTCATGATGTCGACAGACTTCTCTGACCCGGCGATCACGGCGTCGATCGTAAAGGCCAGCGCATCCAGTCCCTCATCCGGGCCGTCCGGGATGACGCGACACTGCGCATCGCCGCTGAGGATCTTCGTCATCGACGGCGAGAAGTCAGCTTTCTCCTTCGTCGAGAAAGACCAGTCCTCGAAAAAGACCCGGGCGAGGTCGTCGACCACCGGTCCGCGCAACCTGAAATGGATGTCCGTCACCTCGCGCGGTTGATCCGGCAGCGTTGTATGGTTGTCCGCGATGTTCATGCCGCCGGCGAAGGCCACGCGACGATCGAGAATTAAGAGCTTTCTGTGATTGCGCAGGTTGATCAGGAAGCTCGGCGGCAACAGTCGCGGCGGAAGAAACCGGGCATACGGAACGCCGCTGTTTTTCAACAGCTTGGATGAGCGAGGGCGCGAGTACCATTCACCAATGCCGTCGATCAGCACTTTGACCGTCACTCCGCGCTCATGCGCGTCGCGCAGCGCGTCGATGAACTGCTGGCCGGTTGTATCGCTTCTCAGGATGTACGTCGTCAGCAGCACCTCTTCCCCGGCTGAGCGGATGGCCTCGAGCATCGCCGGGTAGGCCTCTTCGCCGTTGTACAGGCTCTCGACAGTATTTCCGGTCGACAGCGGCGTGCCCGTGATGCGAAACCCGATCGACGACAGGCCCTTTCTCTCCGTGCGCTTTGGCGCCAGGTGCTTGCCGCTGCCCTCGAACTCGATATTGAACAGGTGACGCTCGATACCGCGGGCGCGGGTCTTGACGCGATTGATGCCGAACAGGAAGTAGGCGACCGGGCCGCCGTAAGGCACGAAGATGCAGGCCATGATCCAGCCCATGGCCGCGCGCGAGTCACGCTTGTAGAGCAATGCGTGATAGACGCTTAAGACTGCGGGGGTCAGGTAGAGCAGAGCCAGTAATGATAGAAGGACGTTATCGACGGGTGGCACTGGTCATCACCCCCACGCTCGCAGACGCCGTTCTGTGCACAGAATCATTCTTCAATAGTACGCGATGCGTCGTACATTCGCCGCGAACCGGCAGCGTTTCTCGCCGTGGATCGGTTAGCGTCTGCCCGGCGGCGTTACCAACCCTGAAAGAAGCTTCCGTCGGCGAAGTCCCACAGCAGCGTCACATAGACGCGCTCGTCCCAGGCCTGGTCTGACAGCGGCACCTCGACACCGAGGTTCAGCGCCACATGACCGCCACGCGTGAGGCCAATCCGGACCTGCGGCATGGCGGCCCATTCGAGGTCACCGTTCGACGACCGAAACGGCTGCTCGGCGACCAGTTCGAGGCCCGGGAACACGCGGCGTGGCCAGGGTGAGTGGACCCAGTGAACGATGCCGGCCAGTTCGGCCGACCCGTCGTCCGCGCCCTCGAACGGGAACTTCAGTCGCAGGCTCGACTGGAATATCCAGGACGGAGAGAGAATCTGCCCATAGGCGAGGTAGGTCTGCAGTTCGCCATCGCCATCCGCCTCTATCGGTACCGCGACGACGGCGGCGCCGGACAGGACATGCGTGTCGCTGAACGAGAGTGCCTGTTTGTAGCCGACCTCGGCTTCCGTCAGCTCACTGACGTCGCCTTCGGATTCGTGGACCAGCTCGACGATAAGCTGCCCGCGTTTGCCGACACGCTTTTCGAACTCGAGGACGTTCTTCCACGCATCTTCACCGTCCTGATTCGTGAAGCGTCCCTTGTAAACATACTCGTCTTCCGGAAAGGCCTTCTTTGTCCGGATCGGCAGGAACAGATTCATCTCGCCAGGAGGATAGGCGCTGGTGTCCACCATCGACTTCACGTACGCAGTGACATTCTGGATGTCTTCGTCTGACAGCGCCTCGCCATGCGCAGGCATTTGCTCTGCGAGACCCAGCGCGTAGCCGCCGTATTTGATGACCATCTCCCAGTCGCCGGCAGGCTCACGGCTGTTGAACAACGCGTCCGAAAAATCGGCGGGCATCACGCCCAACGCCTCGACGACCGGGCTGTCCGCATCCGCCCGTCCGCTGACGCCGTGGCAGGCGACGCAGTTCGTCGAGTAAGTCTGACGGCCGGCGTCGAGATCATACGCCTCGGCCACCGGCAGCAGGCAAGGGAGCAGTGATAAGCCGGCGGCGACTGAGAAAAGGAGTCGGTAGTTCATCGTCTTCCCCCGTGATGCCAGGACAATATATTAGAAATATCTAATTTATTATCGATTCTGGCACACAGAGAATCCGTGAATTCACCTATAGCCGGTCAGCGTCCTGATGACTACGCCAATGGTTTATTGAGCATGCACCTGCACGGTCCGGCCGATCTCGTCCAGTATGCGCCTGAGCTCGTCGTAGTCCGGGTGCCGGACGCGCATCCACGCATTGGCCATGTAGCCCGCCTCGACTCCTTGCGTCGGCGTGCCCGGGTCGGGCAGGTGAGCCTTGACGATGCAGTCGCCGTATCGGCTGCCGATCTCATCGAGCCCGGAATAACCGCTGATGTGACCGTCCCCGTCCGGACGCAGCGCGATCATGCCCGCGGCATAACGTCTCGACGGCTGGCTGGCGACGCGTCCGTTGACGATCGCGCTGGCCCACTCGTAGTAGATATCGAACTCGTTGGCCGCGTTGTAGACGTCCCACTGCCCAACGCCCGGCGGGCGACAGCCGATCTCCGAGAACTTGAGTCCCTTCGGGCCAAAGAACCACTCCATGTGCGTCGCCGACGTGCCGATGTCGAGGGCCTTGATGACGTCGCACGTCATCTGTCGGACTTCCGAGTAGCCCGGCGCGTCGATCCTGTTCGTCGTGACCATCTGCGGCGAGATCCAGCGCTCCCGCATCGCCTCGAGCACGTTCGGGTAGTAATGCGTGATGAACTCGTGCTGGACGTCGCCATCGATCGTTATCGTATCGATGTAGCCTTCGTGGCCCTCGATGAACTCCTCGATGGCGACGGCGAGTCCACCAGCGAGGCCGGACTCTTCGATGACGCCCTCGAGTTCCGCATCGCTGGCGACTCGGAACGTGCCCACCGCACCGGCGCCGTCGGGTGGCTTGATGATGAGCGGATAGCCGACGGTCTTGGCGAAGGCGCGTGCGTCTTCTGCGCTCTCGGCGCGCGTCGACTGCGCGCAGGGGATGCCTGCCTCGCGCAGCGCCTCTTTCATCGCGGGCTTGTCGCGACAAAGGAATGCCGTCCTTACCGACGTGCCCGGAATGCCGGCCGCCTCGCGAATCTTCGCCGCCGCCATGATGTGCGACTCGATGGTCGCCTCCAGGCGATCGACCCACAGCTTGCTCTGCACGAACTGCACCGCCTTTAGAAGCGACGCCTCGTTGACGACGGAGTCGATCTGGATGTAGTCGAACAGCCAGTGCCGCATCTCGTCGGTCAGGTAAGACTCCGGTCGCTCACCGATGCCAATCACCTTAGCGCCGGCCGCGTGCAGCGCGCGAGCAAACTCTCGCTGGTTGTCGGGGAAACAGGGTTCGATAAATATGACGTTCATGATGGGTGACTCAGGCGGCGTAACCGGCATTGATAAGTGTGACATTCACGTTCAATGACTCAGGCGGCGAAACAGCTCGACGTATTGTGCGCCCTGCCGGTCCCAGGAGAAGTCTTGTCGCATGCCGTTGAGCATGACCGCATGCCAGAGCTCTTTGTCCTGATAAAAGTCGAGCGCCCTGTTCAGCGCCCAGTCGAGGCCCTGGGCGTTGTAGTCGCGAAACAGTATCCCGTTACCCGTTCGGTTCGATGGGTCGATCTGCTGCACCGAGTCCGCGAGGCCGCCCGTTTCCCTGACGATCGGCACGGTGCCGTACTTGAGGCTGTACATCTGGTTCAGACCGCAGGGTTCGTACAGCGACGGCATCAGGAACATATCGGCGCCGGCCTCGATCCAGTGCGAGAGTTCGTTGTTGTAGCCGGCGTAGAAGCTGACCCGACCCCGGAAACGCGACTGCAGCCAGTTGAAGAAGTCTTCGAAACGACGTTCGCCGCTGCCGAGCACGTTTAACGCAAAGTCACGCCGCTCGAGCAGCGACGGCACGACCTGCTCGACGAGATCGAGACCTTTCTGGCCGACGAGGCGCGCGACGATGCCGACCAGGGGCCGGTCGAGATTCGCTTCGAGGCCCGTCTCGAGCATCAGCCGCTCCTTGCAGGCCCGTTTGCCGGCCAGGTCGTCCGGACCGAATCTCGCCGGAATCAGTGTGTCGGTCTGCGGATCCCATTCATCGTAGTCGACGCCGTTCAGTATACCGGTCACGGTGCCCATGCGTTCCCGCAATGCGACATTCAGTCCCATCCCGTAGTCGTCGCCGAGGATCTCGCGCGCGTACGTCGGGCTGACCGTCGTGATCAGCTGGGCGTACATGATGCCGGTCTTCAAGTAGTTGATGACGCCGTCCTTGAGGTCATCCTGGTGCAACAGGTGTTCGGCGCTGCCGAGACCGAGCTGAGGCAGCGTGTAGGACGGGAACATCCCCTGGTAGCCGATGTTATGAATGGTCAGCACCGATCGCGTGTGTTCGAACACGCGGTCCCAAGCGTAGACGGTTCGCAGGTACAGCGGAATCAACGCCGTCTGCCAGTCGTGGCAGTGGAAGATGTCCGGAGCGAAGCGCAAGTGCTGACACATCTCGATCGCCGCGCGCGACAGCAGCACGAAGCGCAGGTGCTCGTCCTGGTCATCGGTGTAGATGCTACCGCGGCTGTAGAAGGCCGGGCACTGCAGCAGGTAGACCTTCAGGTTCGCGTTCGGCAGCCGGGCGCGAACGATTGAATACGGCTGCTCGACGCCCCCAAGTCTCGTGGACATTGAGGCAAGCTCAGGCACGGGTTCGATGTCGAGCCCGAGCGACTCAATCCGGGCATAGAAGGGCAACAGGACCCGAACATCGTGACCGGCGCGATCAAGATAGATCGATAATGCCGAGGCCACGTCGGCCAGCCCTCCGGCCTTCGCGAGCGTTGTGAACTCCGAGCTCGCCAGGCAGATTTTCAATGGCTTCGACTGCACTGTGACGTCTCGTTCAACGGCGGCGGTGTTATCGTTAGTCAGGCTCTCGAGAGCCCTTGGGGACTGCCGCGCATGAACGTCATCATTCTATCACCCGGCTATCCGGCCGACATGCCGGAGTTCACGCGTGGTCTCGCCGAGAGTGGTGCGACCGTGATCGGTGTCGGGGACCAGTCAACCGCCGCTCTGCCGGAGTTGGTCCGACGAAACCTGTCGCGCTACGTCGAGGTTCGCTCCCTTTGGGACAGTGCTGTTGTCAAAGCAGAGCTGCAGAAAGCGCTGCACGGCATCGAAGTGGATCGCATCGAGTGCCTTTGGGAGCCGGGCGTCATGCTGGCCGCACAGCTCCGCCAGCACTTCGGCGTCGCCGGACTGAGCATCGAGCAGGCACACCGTTTCCGCGACAAGGAGGCGATGAAGCAGGCCCTCGATGCCGCCGGTATTCGAACACCTCGCCATGCAGCCGTCACCAGCATCGCCGAGTGCTACGAGGCCGTGGACAGCATCGGCTTCCCGGTCATCCTGAAGCCGATCGACGGCGCCGGCTCAGCCGATACCTACCGGATCAATGACGCCGACGAGCTGCGCGACGTGCTCCCGAGGCTGCGTCACGTGCCGAGTATCAGCGTCGAGGAATTCGTCGACGGTGAGGAGTACACCTTCGACACCATCACGATCGGCGGCGCGATCGCCTACTACAACATCGCGAAATACCGGCCGCGTCCGCTGATCGCGCGCAGCAACGAATGGATCAGCCCGCAGGTCATCGCGCTGCGCGACGTCGACCATCCGAAACTCGCCGACGGCATCGCGATGGGAAGGGCGGTGCTCGAGGCGCTGGACTTCGACACGGGCTTCACGCACATGGAGTTGTACCGCAAACCCGACGGAGAGGTCGTCTTCGGCGAGATCGGCGCACGACCACCTGGCGCACACCAGGTCGACCAGATGAAATACGCCTGCGACTTCGACGTGTTCCTGGCCTGGGGCAATGCAATTTCTCGCGGCGAGATCGGGCTCGACATCGAGCGGCGCTACAACGTTGCGACCATCTACAAGCGCGCGCAGGGGATCGGCCGCATCTCGAGCATCGAAGGGGCGGACGCGCTTCAGCGGCGTTTTGGCGAGCACGTTGTCTGGAACACGCTGTTGACGCCCGGCACGCCGCGCAGGGACTGGATGAAGACGCTCGTCTCGGACGGGTTCATCATGCTGCGCCATCCAGACCTCGATCGAACGATCGCGATGGCCGACGCGGTCGGTTCCGAATTACACCTGTACGCCGAGTAGGCTCAGGTCACTTCGTTCAGGTATTGCGGCAGCATCTCGCGCCAGGTGATCCAGTCGTGGTCCCACTCCGGCCCCCAGGAGTCGACGCGATTCGGTATGCCTTTCGAGCCCAGGACATTCGCGAGACGCCAGGACTCACCGATGTCTTCCCAGCGGCCCTCGCCGGTGGGGATGAGGATGTAACGTGTCCTCAACAGCTCCAGCTGCGGGCCCTCGAGTCCGGGAAGGTAGTGCAGCGGTGATGAAAAGTAGAAGTCCGAGAACATCTGGCCGTGCAGGTACCCGGACAGGTCGAAGGTGCCGCTCATCGCGATGGCCATCTTGTACGCGTCCGGGTGACGGCAGACCGTGGCAACGGCGTTGAACGCGCCGATCGAGGCGCCGGCCGTGATGATCTCGATGTCACCGGACTTGCAGTCAGTGCGTATGGCCGGCGTGACCTCTGAGTAGATAAAGTCATCGAAACGGTTCTGGAGCACCGCGCAGTACTCCGGCGAGTGCTCGCCGGAGAACCAGACGCGCCCGGCGACGCTGTCCGTCGAATACACCTTGATGCGCCCGGCATCGATCAGTGGCTTGAGGGCGCTGATCATCAGGAACCGCTCAGCTTCCTCAGCATCGCCGCCCGCCGTCGGGAACAGCAGCACCGGCGTGCCGTAGTGACCCCAGCGCACGAGGGTCATGTCCTGGTTGACGCGCGGCGAGTACCAGCGCGAGACTTCCTTCTCCATCGTCAGCCGACGCCTCCCTGGTCGCGCCAGTGCTGGATGCGGTTCCAGAACAGCTCGGTGAACATGTCGATCTCATGCGGCGGGTAGAGCGCCTCGACCTTCTGGCGAATCGCGTCGAGCACGACCTCGGTGCCGAAGAACTCGTGCGCGACGTCGTCGATATCCGACAGGTGCCTGTCACAGAACTCGTGGAACTGGTCGTACTCGAAATAATCGAAGGCGAGCTTTGCGTATTCGTCGAGCTTCTCGTCAAAGGAGATGTCTCTCGCCGCGATGCTGAAGTACTTCTCCCAGTCGAGGTTGCTGTGCATCGAGCGATCGGTCGCGGCGCAGTAGACGGACCAGCGGATGTTTGACTTGATCAGCCACGGGAAGTGGAAGTGTAACGACGTGACCTGCGAATCCGGACACGCGTTGGCGAAGTCGATCGGCTGCCACAGCCCGTTCGAGCGCAGCGCCTCGCAGGAATTGAAGTCCCAGCCGAAGAACGCGTTGATGACCATCGTCATTTTCGCGAGCGTGGTCTCGTCGCTGTCGGACAGGAAGTTCGTGTCCATCCGGTAGCGGTCGTGCAGCGGGGCGGACGGATCGTAGTTGACGAAGCGCCACTGCGGGCCGAGTCCGACGCAGCGGACGAACGCGTCGTTCGGGATGACGCCCTTTTGCAGGTGCATCAACCGCGTGCCGCTCTCGTCGTAGGCTTTCTTCAGCGACTCGCCGTCGTGAATGGCCGTGACGCCGACCCAGGCGCCGCCGTCGTAGGGCTTCATGAACAGCGGGTAGCCGATTTTCTGGCCGATGGCCTCGAGATCGAACAGCTTCGCGTACTTCTTGAGCGTGCGTTCGAGGTCCGGGCTCTCGACGTAGGCCTTGGGCGGCACGACCCAGGTATCGGGCACCGGGAAGCCGAGGCGCATCATCGCTGCGTACGACGTGTGCTTCTCCATCGCCTGCAGTGACCACGGGTTGTTGAAGACGTACAGGTCGTCGGTGAGTATCGCCTTTTTGATCCACTCGCGAGACGTGTGATACCAGTGCGTCAGGCGGTCGATGACGACGTCGTATTTGACCGGCTGTCTCAGGTCGAAGGGCTCGATCGCGACGCGCTCGACGTCGAAAGTCTGCGTGCTACCGTCCAGGTCGATCGCGAGATCGAGTTTCTTCAGCAGCGCTTCGTAGCAGATGGGCCAGCAGATATCGCCGCCGAGCGACAGGCCGATGTGTCTTTGTTTTGTTGGCATTGCCGTATTCTCCAGCGCGGTTTCAGGCCGACTTTCCGACGTGCCGCGTTCTATTCATAGACCATCCACTGCGGGCCCGGGAACAGCCAGGACAGGCCGCTTCTCAGGCGGTCGCGCCAGTTCTCCCAGTTATGGGCGTCGCGCGCTTCCTCGAACAGCACGTCAATGCCCTGTCCCTGCAGCTTCGGTATCAGTGAGCGATTTTCGTAAATCAGTGACTCGTACATGCCGCAGCTCATGTAGATGCGCTCAGACGGAATGCCGGGCGAGTCCCTGAAGTCATTCATGAACTCGACGACCGGGTCGAACACCGGATCGCGTTTGTGCCGGCCGATATCGCTGAACGCGAACGAGCCGGACTGCAGCAGCAATCTGCCAAACAGGCCCTGGTTTCGCCAGGCCGTGTGCAGCGATGCCACGCCGCCGAAAGACGCCCCCATGATGCAGCGCGATCGCGGGTCGTCGATCAGCGGGTAGGCATCGTACAAGGCGGGCAGCAGTTCGTCAGCAATATATTTTGCGTGCCTGTCGTCGCCGGCGTACTCGTTGAGCCGATCGGGCGACTGGGTCAGCGCGACGATCAGCGGCGGTATCTCAAGCGCCTGGATCAGGTTGTCCAGCACGGTCTGCAAGGCAGCGAACTTCAGGTAGTCGACGCCATCATGAACGATGAGCAACCCGAAGCGGCGGTTCAGGCGGAAGCGGGCCGGCAGGTAGACCTGTACCGTACGCTCGTCGCCGAATACGGCGCTTTGAACCGTCAGTGATTCCAGCCGCCCTTTGTTGGACTCGGGCAAGTCGTACGTCCAGTGGGGCCGTTCGTAACCGAAGCCCTGGCAGACCGAGTTGGCGCCGAACGGGTCGTGCGCCTTGACCGGGTTCAGCGGGTCCAGGATCAGTTCGCCGTGACCGTCGCGAACGACCTCGAACTTGTACTCGACCCTGGAGCCTTTCGGCAGGTCGATCGTTGCGGCCCACAGGTCCGTGCCTTCCAGCGGTGCGAAGGCTTGTGCGGTGTCGAGTCCGGAGATCCAGATGCGCAGGTAGATCGCATCGGCCTCACCGCGGAAGACAAACGTGACGTCGCTGCTGTCCACGAGCGGGAAATCGTTGTCCGCGATAAACGCGTCGACCGCCGCCGCGTCCGGCTCGCCGTTTTCGAAAAGCTTCTCAAGTATCGGATTCATGCGGCCCTGACTCGCGTGAGCTGGCCTTTCTTGCCGAGCCTCTGGGCAAGCGACACGCCAACGACCGATGTGCCTCCGAATTCGACCGATGCGCCGCTCACGAGCGTCACGCACTTATCCGGCGCGAAGCGACGAGCCATCAGGCCGATACGCGGCCTGTCGCGCAGGCGCAGGCGGCCCGTCGGGTCGGGCAGGAAGACGTGCCCTCGCACGAGACCGAGACCCGCGCTGAGCACTTCGGGTTCTCGTCGGCCCTGGGGCATGCGGTCATGAAACAACACGATGCGATCGGCCAGCACCATCGCGCCGGCCGACCAGGCGATGATCGTGCGATCAGCCAGCAGGTCGGCCATGCCAAACAGGCTCAGGCGGTTCAGCAGAATCGCGATGTTGCCGCCCGTGATGATGACGCCGTCGTTGGCATCGAGAATGTCGGCGATCTCCCGGCGGTGTTCGTCGATCGCCGGCAGCGTTTCCGTATTCCAGGTCCGGGCGAACTGCTCGTAGACCGACGTCGTGCGCTTCAGGTGATGGCGATCCAGCGCTCTGAGCTGTGCCACGGCATGGCGTTGTTCGGCGGCCAGGATGTCGGCGTCGCCGCTTGCTTTCAGCGTGTGCCTGGCGGCGATGGCGAGCTGCTTCAGGCGCAGTCGATACAGGCGCTGCTGTTGCTGCAGGCGGTCCTGCCGCGCGCGGTAGTCACTCGCAAGGTCCTCATGGTCGCGAAGCAGCGATTCCGTCCGGCCGTACAGGCACAGGTCGGCGAGCGGCAGGCCGACGACATCGCGAATCTCATCGATGTCGTTCTCGGCCTCCTGCCAGCCGGCCGAGATGACGGCCAGCGAGCGCGCCTCGATGCCCGACGCCTCGATTGCGTCGCCGAGGTTGATCGTGGGCCGCTGCGGGCCAAGCAGCAGCCGGCGCGGTGTCTCTGTACTCATGTCAGCCCCACAGACACGCACAATCCCATGGACGCCAACGCTTCGCGCAGGCGGTTCCGGCTCTCCCGTCTGATTCGGGGAGCAGCAAGGGGGTTGTGAGATCGCATAGGCGACAAGTGTAACTGCATTGGTCCGGCGCGTTCATGCGGGCTTGAGCCTATCCGCGAGAGCCGCCCATGAAAAAGGCCGGCCAGCATTGCTGCTGGCCGGCCTGTTGCTGCTCTCGATTCGTTTAGTCGTCGTTCAGTGCGTGCTCCGGAGTGACCTCGTGCAGCGGACTCAGGTCTTGAACTGCATCCGTCCACAGAAAGCCGTCGGTCCACAGGAAGGCATCCGTCCACAGGAAGGCGTCGGTCCACAGGAAGGCATCGGTCCACAGGAACGCATCGGTCCACAGGAACGCATCCGTCCAGAGATAAGCGTCCGTCCACAGGAAGCCGTCGGTCCACAGGAAGGCGGCGCCCCACGTCGAATCGCCCCATAGCGCGGCCGTGTCTTCGACGAAGATGGCATTATCCGTGTCGTTACGCATCATGCGCGGCGACAGGGCCTGGCCCGCGACCGTGCCGGTCTCCGCGAGAGCCGCAGTGACGTCGAGAACGCCCGCGCCAGCCGTGACCGGGTCGGCGTCGATTTTGCGTGCCGAGCGCATCAGGCGCGCCTTGACCGTCGACGGGCTCAGCGTAGCGTCCTGCTCGAGCATCAGAGCGGCCGTCGCGGACACGGCGCCGGCGGCCATGCTGGTACCGGACATTTCGAGGTAGCGTTCCTGACAGGTACCGGCGCAGTTCGGCTTACGGTCTGGCATGTCACGCTTCATCTTCGACTCACCCGGTACCGGCGCGATGTAGCGGTTGCCCGGTGCGACGAGGTCCGGCTTCATGATGTGGTCGATCAGCGTCGGGCCACGCGATGAATAGGTAGACACATAGTCGTCGTTGAAGTTAGACGTGCCGTTGTCCGTCAGCGAGCCGACCGTGATGATCTTGCGCGAGTTACCCGGACTCGTGATCGTGAAGTTGCCGTCACGGCCGTAGTTGCCGGCCGAGGCGACGACAACGAAGCCGGCGTCCCAGACCGCCTCGACCGCGAGTACGAGTGGGTCGGTCGTATTGGATTCTTCCAGTGCCTTGCCGAGCGACAGGTTGACGACACCGATGCCGTGCTTCGCGCCGTTCGCCAGTATCCAGTCCAGCGCCGCGATCGCGTCGGAGACGTTGCCAACGCCGTTCTCGTCGAACACGCGCAGCGAGTGGATCGGCGTGTACGGAGCGATGCCCTGGTAAGCGCCGTTCGAGCTGGCGCCGCTGGCGCCGATGACACCGGCGACGTGTGTGCCGTGACCGAACGGGTCGTAGGCGTCGTCAGCGATGACCTGGATTGCGACGTTGTCGATGTACATGTGCGCGTCCGGATCGTACTCGTGCACGCGGAAACGGATCACCGCGTCTGCGGAGCGGTAAGCGGACAAATCAATCGTCTCACCGAACACAAGCAGGTTGTCGCCGTTCTGCGCGGAGTAGGTCGCCAGTGACGACCAGTTGTTGCCGCCGTCGGTCGATACGTCGAGCGTGTAGGAAACGTGATCCCTCACGCTGTAGATGCGATAGTCAAACGTCAGGATGGCTGAGTTCGCCTTCGACAGGTCGACCGGGCGCTGCACGGCATCACCGACGCCGCCGCGGCCATCAAATTCGATGCAGCGACTTGCTGGATCGGGGCAGTTGTCAATTTCAACCGACACGCTGCCGCCCGACGGACTGTTGTTGTCGCCGAACTCTACCCAAGGAGTCAGGCCCCATTTGATCGAACCGTCGCTGTTGTTGAACGCGGTGACATCGAAATTGTCCAGGTAAACGCCCGTAGCGCCATCATCGACGTCCGTGACACAAGGCGATGTCGAGAGACCCGGAACCGCGCCGTTATAGCAGTCGATGCGTTGAGCGACATACAGGTCACCGTGGCGACCGACGCCAGAATCGATGACCGCTACGCCGACCTGCTTGGTGGACGCCATCTTCTTTTGCGACTCCAGTTGCGTCCGTGTCGTTAACGTGTTCCACGTTGCCTGGTAGGGCACGTTCGCTGTGGCGCGAGCAGAGGCTGAGAAGCTCTCGATCCGCTCGTCGGGCACGACGAAAGCGACACGCCTGGAACGCTTCAGCCGCTCGATAGCACGGGGAGGCAGGCTCGCCGAGCGCATCCTGAGCTTGCCGAATTCGCGTTTGATCTTACCGCCGTTGCGCCGGACGTTGTCTGACTGTGAGCGATCGAGCCTGGCCTTGTAGCCGATGATCACGTCGATCTTCTCGCCCTTCGCCCCGCCTTCGTGCGAGGCGAATGCGATCGGTGCGAAGCAAAGCCCCGTCATCGCGATTGCTGTCAGTACGAACTTCAGTTTATTCACTGTCTTTTTCCTGTTTACCGGCGTCGCGCTCGTGCCGTTGTTGATTCCTTTCGTGTATTCGAACAAAGTCATGGCGCTTTCGGAGGTGTGCACTCGGTCCGGGTCGGCCGGCCAGCTGTGAGGTCGGTCACATAATCCCTGTGTCAAATTCATGCCGCCCCCTCGGCCGTCCTGGCCTGGTCGAAGTCCGGGTTGTGTTCAGTCAGGCGACCGTTACGGCGCGCGCGGAACAGGATCGAAGACGGCTGGATGTCGTCGATCTCGAAGCCCTGGCTGGTCGCTGCCTCGTCGATACCGAGCAGTCCGACCCACGCGTCGCGCTTGCTCTTCGCCTCGTACATGAGGCTGTCGGCGAGGTTGATGACCTCATCCAGACCCGAGTTCTCCGAATGGCCGCTGTACAGCGGGTAGGCGACAAAGCCGATGGAGCAGGTCGTGCGGACAATCTGTCCCTCTTCGAGCGTGAAGCTCGTCGCGGCGATCTTGGAGCGGATACGCTCGGCCAGCGCCTCGGCTTCACCCGGGTGGCTCTGCTTCGCGACGACGACGAACTCGTCGCCGCCCCAGCGGACGACGAAGTCAGAGCGTCGGCAGGTCGACAACAGGACGTCGCGGATCTCCAGCAACATCTGGTCGCCCGCAGCGTGGCCGTAGGTGTCGTTGATCGGCTTGAAGTTATCGAGGTCGATCATCATGAAGACGAGGTCGGCCGCATCTTCCGGCTTCATGCCGTTTAATTCATTCGTGTGCTTGCGACGGATCGTCTCGAGGTCGCGCGAGACTTCCTCGAACACGAAGCGGCGGTTGCGCAGGCCCGTCAGCGGATCGCTGAGGCTGCTCTCCTGCAGCGACTGGTTCAGCTCGACCAGCTCTTCGCTGCGCTCGGCAAGCTCGCGGGTGCGCTTCGAGACTTCGCGCTCGAGGCGATGGCTGTACTCTTCCTCGCGGCGCAGTCGGCGCTGATGGCCCCACCACAGGAACAGGCAGATCTGCACAAACAACGCGGCGTACGCGACATAGGCCCACCAGGTATCCCAAGGCGCGGGCTTGACGCGCAGCGGCATGGCAAAACCGGCCTCGTTCCAGACACCGTCAGCGTTCGCCGCCTTGATGCGCAGCAGGTAGTAACCGTCGTTAAGGTCCGTGTACGTCACCCGGTGCGCGGTGCCGAGGTCAATCCAGTCCTGGTCGAAGCCTTCGAGCTTGTACATAAAGCGGTTGTTGTCGGACGAGATGAAGTCCAGCGCCGCAAACTCGAACGTGATGTTGTCGTCAGCGTAGCCGAGCTCGATGCCGTCGCTAATGTCACTGGGGATGCGGGCCGAGCCGTCATCGCCAGAATTGAAAAATCCGGTCAGCACAATAGGCGGAATAGTCGAGCTGACCGGGAGCCCCTCGGGCTCAAATTCGTTGAAACCTCTGGCGCCACCGAAGAACAGCGTGCCGTCGGCGCTCGCGTGATAAGCGCCGAAGTTGAACTCTTCAGACTGCAGGCCGTGGCGGCGATGCAGCTGCTTCATGCCACCGGTGTCGCGGTCGATACGCGTGATGCCGTAGTTGGTGCTCAGCCACAGGTCACCGGCGTTGTCGGACAGGACGCCGTAGACGACGTCGTTCGACAGGCCGTCTTTCTGCGACAGGTTTGAGAACTGCACCTTCTCAGGCGCGTCCGATGAGCCGAGGACGCGGTCGAGGCCAGCGCCTCTCGTGCCGACCCAGACAATGCCCTTGGCGTCGACGTGCAGCGAGTAGATGGTGTCCGATGACAGGCTGGTTGCGTCGTCCTCGTCGTAACGGAACGCGTGAATCGATCCGGTCTCGCGGTCGTACAGGTTCAGGCCGCCGGAGTCCGTCCCGATCCAGATATTGCCGAGCCGATCCTCGGCGAACGCGGTGACACGCGGGCCACTCAGCGCTTTACCCGGAGCGGCATCGGATCCGATGCGCGAGAAGTCGCCGGTCTGCTTGTCGAAGATGCTGACGCCGCCACCGAAGGTGCCCGCCCAGATCAGGCCCTGGCTGTCTTCGAACAGCGCCATGATGCCGTTGGCGCTAAGGCTCTTGTCGTCAGACGGGTCGTTCCTGAAGTTCGTGAACGTGCCGTTCGCCGTGTCGAGGCGGCTCAGTCCGCCACGCATCGTGCCGGCCCAGACATCGCCTTCCGAATCGACGATCAGGCTCATGACGCGGTCGCCGCTCAGGCTTGCCGGATCGTTCGGGTCTTTGCGGTAGTGGGTGACGCTGCCGTCTTTGCGGTCGCGTGCAATCAGGCCGTCGCCGAAGGTGCCGATCCAGAGCGTATCGTCATCGGCAGTCGCAAATGAGACGATGTTCGGCTGGCGATCTTCCGTCGCCGCGATGCTGCTCGTCTCCTGCAGGCCCAGCGCCCACGTGCGCGGGTTCCACTTGTTAATCCCCGACGTCAGCGTGCCGACCCAGATGAGGCCGCTGCGATCCTGGAACAGGGTGCTGACTGCGTCGCTGCTGAGGCTGTTCGGGTCATTGGAATCGGCGTTGAAGCGCGTGAACTGCCGTGACGCTTCGTCCAGCAGGCTCAGGCCACCCGTCGTGCCAACCCAGATTCGCTTGGCTTCGTCTTCGAAGATGACGGTCACACGATCGTCGGAAAGCGAGCCTGCGTCTTCGGGATCGTGGCGAAACTGCGTAACACTACCCGTCATCGCATCGATCATGTTCAGGCCGCCGTCGTAGGTGCCTACCCAGACGCGACCCCTGGAGTCGGATGCGATGCTGCGAATCCGGGCAGAGCTCAGCGCCTGGTCGGCGTCGTTGGCGAACGGCTCAATCTCACCGCTCTCGAGATCAATGGTGTAAAGCCCCGTGTCGGTGCCGACCCAGAGGCGATTGCTGTGGTCTTTGTGCAGCGCGAAAATGCTTTCGTCACCGCCGGCGAGGTCGAAGCGCTCGAACTGGCCGTTGGCCGGGTTCAGTCGATTCAGTCCGTTCTGGCGAAGGCCAACCCAGATCGAACCATCGCTGTCGGCCAGCAGCGTTCGAACAATGTTGCCGGCGATGCTGAATTCGTCATCGGCGTCGTGGCGATAGGTCGTGAAAATCTCTGCGTCCGGATCGAACTTCGACAGGCCGCCGCCCTTCGTCGCTACCCACAACGCGCCGTTTGCGTCCTCGACGAGGTCGTATACGAAGTCATTGCGGAGCGCCTCAGGGTTGCCGCGCTCCTGGCGAAAATGGGAGAACCGGTAGCCGTCGTAACGGTTCAGTCCGTTCTCGGTGCCGAACCACATATAGCCTTCCGAGTCTTGCAGGATGCTGACAACGGTGCTCTGAGAGAGGCCGTCGTCAAGCGTCAGGTGCTCGAAGCGCATCGGGTGAGCATCGTCGGCTGCCGCCGCCATGACCGGCCATAACAGCACTGTCAGTACGGCGAGCAGGCATTGCTGCGTGCCCCTTCTTAGGCAATTCATAAGCTGTCCGAAATCCATCATTGCATCCGCCTTTTGTCCCTTGTCCGCGTTGACCTCTTCCGGGCGTTCGCGGAGTTCGAATCAGTGCGCCAATGAGACCACGATGACCCGGTTCGGGGCGGTGACGGGTGGCTTCAGGGATGGCCGGAAAAGTGTGAACCAGTTCTCATAATGAACCGGTTAAATTGGCGGGATTATGGCGTTTTTTGTACGAGACTGGCGAGTTCGTCGGGGCTCACAGCGGGCGACAGATAGAAGCCCTGGTACTGGTCGCAACCCATGCCGCGAAGCATGGCCAGTTGCTCATTCGACTCAACACCCTCGGCGACGACGGTCAGGTTCAACTTCTGGCCGAGGGCGACCATGGCCGACGTGATTGCCGACTCGGCGCCGTTCGAGCGGAGCTCCATGATGTAGGAGCGGTCGATCTTCAGAACGTCGAGCGGGAGGTCCTTGAGGTAGGCGATGGCTGCTTCACCGGTGCCAAAATCGTCGATCGACAGAGATACACCGAGTTCCTTCAGTGCCTCGAGTCGACTCACGACGTTGGTCTCCGGGGATAATGCGCCACGCTCGCTAAGCTCGAGGTCCAGCAGGCCCGGGTCGACGCCATGCGTCTCCACGCAGCGACGTACGACGTCGGGGAAACCCGGGTCGAGCAACTGGCACTTCGACACGTTGACGGACATCCGGATCGGATCCATGCCCCTCTCGCGCCAGTCAGCCATCTGCCGACAGGCGGAGTTCAGCACGAACCTGCCGATCGAGACCATGAGGCCCGATGCCTCCGCGATGGGGACGAACTCGGCCGGCGGCAGGAAACTGCCGTCGGGTTGCGGCCAGCGCAGCAGCGCCTCGCAGCCAACGATGCGACTGCTCGCGATGTCCACGAGCGGCTGGTAGGCGAGTCTCAGTTCCTTGTTGTCGATCGCAGCGTGCAGTCGGTTCTCGATCTGAAGCTTACGTGCAATGTCCTTGTCGACTTTCTTGCTGTGATGGCAGAACTGTGCGCCCCGGCTGCGTGCATCACGCATTGCAGATTCCGCCTTGCCGAGGACCTGCGACAGCTCGGAAACGTCCGTCGGGTAGAAGGCCGCGCCGATGCACGGCGACAGGTACACCGTCTGGCCGTCGACACTCATCGGTGCGGACAGGCGCTCCATGACGACCCTTCGAAGCTCGTCGAGTTCGGCGGCATCCGGTGACACGGTCATCAGCAGGGCGAAGCGGCCCGGATCGATTCGCGCTACAGACGCCGTGCGCAGGCCCGATTCGAGCTTCACCGAGTCGGCGGTCGACTGCAGGCACTCTCTCAGGATACCGGCGGTGTCGAAGGCGACCTGGTCGCTTTGCTTGACGCCCAGCGCCTCGGTGATCAGGTTGAATCGGTTCAGGCTGACCACGCAGACGAGCAGCACGTTGCCATTGCTCGTTATCGACGTGGCGCTGCGTCGCAGCAATTCCTGGAACTTGCTGCGATTCGGCAGGCCGGTCACGGGTTCAAAAGACTCTGATGTTCGCTTTTGTTCGCGCACACGGTCTGCCAGCTCAACGGCTGAGCGCAGCGAATGACGCGTCTGTTCCAGGGCGGCGCCGCTGTCCGCAATTTGCGCGGCCTGGCGGACCCTTCGGCTTACGATTCTGAAGTCGAAGGGCTTCCTCGCGACATCGTAGGCCCCGTTGTCCAGCGCGTCGCGAGTCTCGCTGCCGGACGTGCTGAGGACGATGACGGGCACGTCGAGATCCTCGGCGTCGAGCAGCCTCAGGTAGACAGGCAGGCGACTGCTGTCCCGGAAGGCCGCCTCCGCGATGACGGCGCAGGGCTCCAGCGACTCCGCGGCGACCAGCGCGTTCTCCGCGTCGTCGACCATCGTCACCGCGAAACCCGACTGCTGCAGCCAACGAGTGTCCCAGCGTCTCAGGGAGCGGGGTCGGCCAAGCAGCAGAACCCGCTTCTCGCTGTCCTGATCCTCAACATAGTTTTCGTCATTGGCGACTGACATCAATGACTCGAGGATTCCCGTGACCTCGTGGAGATCGTCGGAGTCGAAGTGCGTACCGGCCGGCTTAGTCATCGTCGTCCCCATTGCCCAAGGGCGCGGGGTTCGTCAGGTAGCGTTGCGTGTTTTCTGCGTCTGCCGGCTCACAGAAAAGGAAGCCCTGCAGATTGTCGCAGCCGATCTCCGACAGCGCCTCAGCCTGCTCCCAGGTTTCGACACCCTCTGCCGTGACCTGCAGCCCGAGCTCATGCGCCATGGCCGTGATCGCGGCGCAGGCGGCACGACTCGAGGCACTGTGATCGACCATGGCCGTGAACTTCTGGTGAATCTTGACGCCTGCGATCGGACTGTCCGCCAGGTAGTCGAACGAGCAGATGCCGGTACCAAAGTCATCGACGATAATATTGATACCGAGGTCCCTGAGGGCCCGGGACGTAATGAAGCTGCGCATCGCGTCACGGAGCAGCAGGTGCTCGGTGATCTCGATGTCGACAAGCCCGCCATCGACACCGGTGCTTTCGAGGATCTGGCCGAATCGATCGGCGAAATCTTCGCGCGCGAACTCCTGGCCCGACACGTTGATTGCGAGTCTCAACTTGTCGTGATCGCCGCCGCGCCAGGCGGCCAGCTGATTGCAGGCCGTCGCGAGCACCCACTCGCCGATCGGGACGATCAGACCCGTGTACTCGGCGGCCTTGATGACTTCCTGGATCGGTCGGCCGGCGAACAACGGTCTGGGCCAGCGCAGCAGGACTTCGACGGCGGATACGCTGCCGTCCGGCTGCGAGTGAATGGGCAGGTAGTTGAGCTCGAACTCTTCGCCACGCAGGGCCGTCTCGAGTTCGACGACAAGGTCCTGGCGCTCGAGCGCGCGCATCCTGACCGTGCCGGAGTGAAATTTGTGATGGCTGGTGTGGCTGAATCGTGCTTCCTGCAGCGCGACGATGCCGTTGTCCAGGAGTTCGCTGCTGCGCTCGCCGTCCTGCGGGTAGAGCGCGATGCCGACCGATACCTTGAGTTCGTACTCCTTGGCTTCGATGACCATTGGCCCTGCGAGGAGTCGCGACAGTCGCTCGGCGACGGCCTGCGCGTCCTCACCGGTTTCGATGTCCGGCAGAACCACGGCAAACTGCGTTTCGTCGATGCGAGCTACCGCCGAATAGCGTTCGTCATCGTCCTCATCTCGCTGGTTCGCGCCGCGCAGCGTCCGCGTCAGTCGCGACGCAACGTTTGCGAGCATGACCCGGTAAACGCTCTCGCCGTGCGTTGACTTGAGATCCTCTTCTTCCTCGATGTCCAGGCAGATCAACGCGCCGCGGCCCTGCCGCAGGCGGATTCGCTGGATGATGGCGGCGAGCTCGCCGGCGAGCCAGTCACGGTTCGGCAGACCCGTGTCACTGTCCATGTAGGCGAGATCGGCGAGTTCCTCGATGGCGGCCTGCGTTGCCGTCGCATCCCTCGCGATTAGCATGGCGCGGTCACGGCCCTGCGGGACAAAGAGAAACTCGAGACTGGCGCCCTCGTCGTCGCCGCCTTTCAGCTGAATACTGTGGCTTTGCCGGCTCTGCAGCGCCTTGCGGATGTTCCGCTTGACCTGTTCGCCCGTCGGCCCGGGCCACAGCGACTCGACGCTTGCGCCAGGCCCGACATCGGGTGGCAGTACGCCGGTGCGCTCCGACCGGCTGACAACGCTCTCCACCTCGCCAGAGGATGACACGATCGCGATCAGGTTAGCGTCCGGGCGTTCCTGGTCGGGTGACGCGTCGGTGCGCTTGCGCCACAGCTTCAGCTCACGGGCGTCGAACGCCGTCATATCGAGGTCGGATGGCCGGTCGCCGCGATGCGAATCGGCTGACTTCTTGTCTGCGCTGCTGCCCAAGCTACTGATTCTCCAACGATGAATCGGCGTTTTATACGTTCTGAATGGGATGCAGGAGCACGCCGCCCCACGTCCCAAAGCGAGAAACCTCGGCGATAATAACGGCTCGGAATAAGAAATCTTGAGAGCCCCCGCACAGTTTCGTTACAAAATTAACGATTGGTCAAATAGTCACAGGAAACGAGCGCTTACGGTCGGCTGACCGGGCGCATTCGCATCGATTGCTACATGTTGAAACAGTGTTGAGCGGCTTTCTTGGCTACCATTTGCGGCTTCTGTTAGCACGCTCGTGCCCGCTCCCGGGCGCCAGCGCCACTTCTATCTGAATCACTACCGGACTTCGCATGTCAACAGCGATTGCATTT
Source organism: Woeseiaceae bacterium (assembly GCA_030066655.1). Lineage (GTDB taxonomy): Bacteria > Pseudomonadota > Gammaproteobacteria > Steroidobacterales > Woeseiaceae > UBA1847. The sequence continues at coordinate 20,956 of JASJBE010000014.1, forward strand.
CTACTGGCCGCCACTTTCGTGATTTCTGTTGGTGGGCTCGGACTCTTGATCTGGGCGCTCGTCAACGACCAGTTCACGATGGGCAAGCGGGCGGCGCAGACAATCTTCGGCACCGATGAGGTCGGCCGCGTCGAGGACCCGGCGACTCCGGCCGACACGCGGGCTGAGATGCAGCGTGAACGAGGCGAGATTGCAGACCGCGGCCAGCAGGGCCTCGAGGATCGCGCGGCCCGGGTGCGTGCCGATCGGTCGAGTCGTACGCCGGTCACCTGGTGGCTCGCATCGTCACTGGTCTGGCTCGTGCTCGGCTCGATCATTGGCCTGATCGTCTCGATGAAGTTCCACATGCCCGACTGGCTGGTCAACGACCCGGCGCTGACATTCGGGCGTCTGCGTCCGGCCCACCTGAACCTCGTCGCCTACGGTTGGGCGTCGATGGCCGGCGTCGGCGTCGGCATCTGGCTGATTCCGCGCCTGTTCAAGGTCACGCTGCAGGGGCCGGCCTACGCGACCGCCGGCGCGATCATCTGGAACGTCGGCATCTTCTTAGGCACGGCCGCGCTGCTGACCGGCTACTCGGACGGCATGGAGTGGCTCGAATTCCCCTGGCCCATCGACATCACGCTGGTGGTCGGCGGCGCACTGGCCGCCGTGCCGCTGATCCTGTCGCTGCTGAAGCGACGCGTGCAGCACCTGTACGTCAGCGCCTGGTACCTGCTGGCTGCGCTGATCTGGTTCCCGATGCTGTTCGTCACGGCGAACCTGCCGAACCTATTCTCGGGCGTCGAGCAGTCGATGCTGAACTGGTGGTATGCCCACAATGTGCTCGGCCTGTGGATGACGCCGCTGGGACTGGCGGCGGCCTACTACATGATCCCGAAGATCGTCGGCGCGCCGATCTATTCCTACAGCCTGTCATTGGTGGGTTTCTGGGCGCTGGCGCTGTTCTACTCACAGGTGGGTCTGCACCACCTGATCGGCGGCCCGGTACCGACGTGGGCCGTCACGATCTCGATCGTGCACAGCGTCATGATGGTCATCCCGGTCGTCGCCGTCGCCGTCAACCATCACATGACGGTCGCACCGCACTGGCGTCTGTTGCTGTACTCGCCGACGCTGCGTTTCGTCGTGCTCGGCGCCGTCATGTACACGGCTGCCTCGCTGCAGGGTTCGATGCAGGCGCTCAGGTCCGTCAACGAGATCACGCACTTCACGCATTACACGGTGGCGCACGCGCACTTGGGCCTCTATGGCTTCCTGACATACATCATGTTCGGCGCAATCTATTTCATTATGCCGCGACTGACCGGGCGTGAATGGCCCTACCCGAAAGCCATCACGGCACACTTCTGGCTGGTATTCGTTGGCTTTGCGGTTTACTTCATCTTCTTGAGCATCGGCGGCTGGCTGCAGGGCCTCGCCATGCAGGACCCGTCACGGCCGTTCATGGAGTCGGTGACGCTGACGCTGCCTTACCTCGAGGCGCGTTCGGTCGGCGGTGCGATCATGACGCTGGGCCACGTCGTGTTCGCCGTGCACGCGTTCATCGCGCTGAGTCGTTCCGGCCCGGTCCGGGATGACGCGGCGCTGTTCCGCAGACCCGCCGCCCAGAGCCCGGCAGGAGGTTCGGCATGACGCGCGCACTCGGCATCGTTGCCGCGGCGGCCATGATCCTGCTGTTCGCAGCGCTGATGATTGTCGTTATGCCGTCGATCCAGCTGCAGGCATCCGTTCGTCCGCCGGAGGGCCTCAAGCCTTATTCGGAATCGGCCCTGGTCGGGCGCGACGTCTACGTAAGCCTAGGCTGCGTTTACTGTCACAGCCAGCAGCCTCGCGACCCGTCGCTGGGTCCCGATGCGATTCGCGGCTGGGGCAGGGCGGCTGTGCCGGCGGATTTCATTTACGACTCGCCGCATCTCCTCGGAACGATGCGAACGGGGCCGGATCTCCTGAATATCGGTGCCCGTCAGCCGAGCGTCGATTGGCACATGACGCATCTCTACAACCCGAGAGCCGTGATGCCGGAGAGCATCATGCCGGCCTATCCGTTCCTGTTTGAGGTCAAGGAAGAGGCGGGTCCGCGCGACATCGTCGTAAACCTGCCCGACGACTTCGCGCCGGACGGCGGAGTTGTCGTCGCGCGCCCGGCGGCGAGGGATCTCGTGCAATACCTCCTGGAGCTCGACCGTACTTACCCGGTTGACGAGATCCCGGTCGAGGAGGCGGACTGATGGCAGACGATCGATACTCCCGGCCGCAACGGCGCGAACGCGACGAGCCGGACGAGCTCAAGTCGCCAATTCCTAAGCCGCTGGCGCTGCTGTCGATTGCGCTGCTCGCCTGGGGTTCCTGGTACTACTTCCAGAACACCGGTTATCCGGTCGGCGCCGGCGATCGGCGTACGGCTATCGTCGTGTCCGACACCGTCGACGGCGCCGCCGTCTACGCGGGCAACTGTGTGGCCTGCCACCAGGCGACCGGACAGGGCATCAGCGGAATCTTCCCGCCGCTGGTCGCGTCGTCCTGGGTCGTCGAGAACGACGAGCGGCTCATCCAGATCCTGCTGCATGGCGTACAAGGGGAGATGATCGTCAACGATCAGGCGTACAATGGCGTCATGCCCGCGTTCTCGCAGCTCAGCGACGCTGAACTGGCTGCGGTGCTGACGCACATACGCACGAATTGGGGGAACAGCGCCTCGCCGATCACGGCCGAGCAGGTCGATCAGGAAAGGCAGCGCTACCCCGAGGGCCGCGGGCCCTGGAATGGTGGTCAGGAGCTTGATGATGTCTTCCCGTCCGGAGACGGTGCCTGAAGCTTTAGAAGATCGGCAGGATATTCTCGTTATCGAGGGCATGTTCTGCGCGGCCTGTGCCGCGAGCGTCGAGGCGACGCTGAAGAAACAGCCCGGTGTGCATGACGCCTCCGTCAATTTCGCGGCCGACGCCGCCGTGCTGCAGTGGACGGGCGAGGCGGCCAACGACGTCGTGGCCGCGGTGCAAGGCCTCGGTTACGAGGCGCACTTCGTCGGCGACCATCGCGATAGCAAAGCAGACAAGGATGACCCGGCACGCGACATGATGCTGCGGCTGATTATCGGCGTGTTCTTCGGCATGTGGGCCATGCTGCCGATGATGGCTTTGTACCTGGGGATCGTCGGCCAGGCAGCCGCGATGCCGATGGCGATTGCGGCCGGCGTCTTTTCACTGCCCGTCCTGCTGTATTCCGGGCTGCCTTTCTATCGCATGGGTATCGCGACATTGCGTGCCGGCGTGGCGGGCATCGATGCACTGATCCTGCTCGGTGTCATCGGCAGCGTCATCTTGAGCATCCTGAACCTCGTCCAGGGATCGAGCGAGGTCTACTTCGAGGTGCCGATCGCGCTGATCGTTCTGCAGCTGATCGCGCGGCTGCTCGATCTTCGCGTCAGGCGCAGGGCACGCGACGCCGTCCTTGAGCTGCTCGAGATGGCGCCGTCGTCGCTGACACTCATCGATGACGACGGGTCCGAGCGCGAAGTCACGTTGAAAGAGGCGAAGGCGGGCGCACGTGTGCTGATTCGACCGGGCAGCCGGCTGGCTATCGACGGGCGGATCGTCGACGGTCGTGCAGAAGTCGATCGAAGCCTGTTCAGCGGCGAGTCGATTCCCGTATCCGTCGGCAAGGGCGACGACGTGCATGCCGGCGAACGCGTTCTCGACGCGGCGCTGACGGTCGAGATCACCGCGTCGTCTGGCAAGCGACGCATAGACAGTCTCGCGAAGCAGGTACGCCAGTCACTGGCTAAAAAACCCGCCTGGCAGAAAGTCGCCGACCTGGCGGCACGATACTTCTTATGGGTGGCAGCCGCCGCGTCGGTGGCCGCCGCGGTAGGTGTCTACCTGTTCACGGGCAACGCCGAGTCCGCCGCCGTCCGCGCGCTCGCGGTCTTCGTGATCGCCTGTCCCTGCGCGCTGTCGCTCGCGGCGCCGATGGCCGGGCTGACCGCGTCCGCGTCCGCTGCACGCTTCGGCATGATCATCCGCGACCTGAACGCGGCAACCGCAGCGGCGAACCCAGAGCGTCTGTTCCTCGACAAGACCGGCACGCTGACTGAGGGTCATCCTGTCATCGTCGCCGTGCATCCGGAGCAGGGCTTCGACACCAATGAGGTCGTCAGGCTCGCAGCGCGCGCCGAGCGTTTTTCCGAGCATCCCATTGCGCGAGCGATCGTCGCGGCGTCCGGAGGCGAGCTTCCGGCCGAGGACTTAAGGACCAGCGTGGAGCCGGGCAACGGTATCCGATGGCGAACGGCTGACGAGAGTATCGATGTCGGCAAGCTGAGCTGGCTGGCGGGTCTGGATGTTGCAATACCCGATGTTGAGGAGTCCGCCGCGACGCGTGTTGGCGTCGCGCACAACGGACGCCTCGCGGGAGTCATCGAGCTCGATGACCCGGTGCGCGAGGGCATGGCCGAGGCCATAGCTTGCTTAAGCGATATGGGGGTCGATACCTGCATCCTGAGCGGTGATTCCGAAGGCCCCGTTTCTCGTGTCGCCGGCGTGCTCGGCGTCGACCACCACGCCGGCCTGTCGCCCGAGGACAAGGTCTCGACCGTCGAGGGAGCTCGCGAGGACGGCCTGGTCGTGGCCTTCGCCGGTGACGGCATCAACGACGGTCCGGCGCTGGCCGCCGCCGACCTCGGTATCGCCGTGGACGACGCGACCGATGCTGCGCGGACGGCGGCAGCGGTCTCCTTTACGGGCGCATCGGTTGCGGACATCCCGAAACTGATTCGGCTGACACGCAAGACGCGCCGCGTCATTCGCCAGAACCTCACGTGGGCGATCATCTACAACGCCGTTGCGATACCGATGGCCATGCTCGGCTTCGTGCACCCGGCTATCGCGGCCGCGGCGATGGCGCTGTCGTCGATCTCAATCCTGCTGAACGCGACGAGGGCGCGGCTGCCGGCATCGGCCTGAGTGTCTTATCGCCGCTTACTGCTTGCGGACGCGGTAATAGAGGTCAAAGTTGCTCGTTATGCCGGTTCTGGACTCGATGACCAGCCGGTCGTTCAGCTGGTAGCGCAGTAGCAATGAGCCCAGCTGATCCACGAGGCCATAGCCGTACTCAACGAGCAAGCGGTCGCTCAATCTCTTGCCGGCGACGATACGACTGTCATCGGAGCCGCCCTCGACACTCAGGGTCTCCAGACCCAGCTGACTCCTGACCCTGGAGGCAACCTGGCCGGCGCCGCTCATACCGAGTGCAAAGGCGGCATTGGCGAGCAGGTCGCCGTCTCCATCCGATGTCGCCGTCGAAATCGGTCGACCTGTCAGCAGATAGGACAGGGCCTCGGCTTCCCGCAAGGGCGGATTACTGTAGACCGCCGAGCTCAACGCCGTTGGCACCCCCGTCAGATGGATGCCGGCGGTGACGCTGCCGACCTGTCGAATGGCTCGTACGTCCAGCTGTGGGTTATCCAGTGGTCCATTGAAGATCAGCAGGCCGCGCTCGATCTCCAGATCCTGTCCGTAGGAGCTGTAGCTGCCGTCGGTCAGCTCCAGTCTGCCAAAGCCCTGGAACGGCCGACCGCGACCGCCTCGCAATTGCACCGAGCCGGTTAGACCCGTATCCAGCCCAAACGCGGCCAGCTTTACTTCGTCACCGAGGGACGCGAGCAGGTCGATGTCGACGCTGCGCCGCATCTCTTCCCGAGTCGTTTCGTCGACCCTGTGTACGACCGCATCGGATGATGGTCCGGTCGCCGATTGCGGAATCTCGTTGACGCGAATGTCTGCGGCGGGAACCTCGAGCGCACCGGTAATGAGGACCTGGCTCTGGTCGACGACAATCTGCACGTCCGGTGATGCGCTGAGTTGCCAGTCGGGCAGACGCAGCAGTTGGAATCGGTCGCCGGCGATCGTCAGTTCCGTCCGAAGACCGGTGTCGCCGTCCCGGTAGGTGTCGCCCTCGATCGCCAGCATTCCTTCGCCGGAGGTCGCAGAACCTCGCAGCCTCAGGCTGCCGGGCTCTGACTGGCTAAGTGATAGATCGACAGCGCTGACTTCGATCCCGGCACGCCGGAGACCGAAGGAGCCGTCGGACAGAAGAATGTCACCGGTGACCTCGGGGAGGTCTACACGCCCTCCGATCGTGATGTCGCCCCGCACCTGACCCTGCGGGTTCAACAGGTCGGGAATGAAGGATGTGAGATTAGCCAGACTGCTAATACGCATCGATATCTCGCCGGAAATGGCGGAGTCTGGCAACAACACGTCATCCACATTCAGTTGCGCCATGATCGCCGATACGTCATCCGATGTCTGGACGTCCATTCGCGCCGACAGTTGGCTGCCGAGCAGGGTCGCGTTGGCCGTCGCGAGCTTGAAACCGGTTTCGTACTCTTCCCCGTCGATGCTGGCTAGCACTCGGCCATCGCGAAGATCGACGGACGAGCTGCCGGACAGTTGCCCGTCAACGAGCGCCGCACCGGCTTCGACAAACAGGCTGCCTTCTGCGTTGACGCTCTCCGGCAACGGCAGTCGAAGCGCCGCGACAGGCAGCTCTTCGATGCGCATGCCCGCCGTAGCGTTGCCGGCGTCCAAGTATTCACCCTGGAGGCACAGCCTGCCGGCCCCGGATGTGTTCTCAATGCAAAACGGATCCAGCAAGGCACCGTCTGTGGATGCCGTGAGCGTTGCCGATGCCGTGCTCTGCCACTGTCCCACCTTGGGGTTGCTGACGCTTAACGCAGTAAGATCGCCTGACCAACGCGGCTCGGCGAAACCGCCGCGCGCGGACATTGAAAATACGCTGTCCAGGCCGATGATCTCGGCGCTGAGACGGTGATCATCGATCATTCCCTGGACTTCGATCGATCCGCTGTCGATGGTCTGCGTTTCCGACGATAGCTGCTGAAACGAGAGATCCGCGTCGACGACGCCGGCACTGGTCAGTGACACCGAGGCCTGTGCGTTGTCCAGAGAGACACCTGACCATTCGACGCTGCGACCCTGCACGGTCGCGACGACCGCGGGTGCCTGTCGCGACCCGCTGACGTCGAAGTCTGCCGACAGGTTGCCGGATACTTCGGGGATCAGTTCCGATAGCTGATCGAGCGTCACCTTGCCGGACGCTATGACTTGCTCACCCACTTCACCCTGTAGCTGTAAGCGATTAGATCCGAGCTCGATGTCGAGCGTCTCGACGGCCAGCCGTTCGTTGTCGATATCGACTCGACCACTGCCGGACAACGCGACGTTGTTGACCGAACCGGATACCTGATCTACGCGGGCGCTCAATGCGTAATCACCCGCATAAAATCGACCTGTCGCAGTACCCTTCAGACCGACGTCGCCGCTGACTGCAGCATGGGCGATCGAAGGATCAAAATCCGACAGCTCGTAGTCCGCTTCGAAGGCGTATGTTGGCGACCAACGGACTCCGCCGCGAGCCGACAACATGCCGATTTCGTTCTGTATCGCCAGCTCGAGTTGGTCGAGACTCTTGAGGTCCGTCACGCCCTCAAGCGCGATAGACGTTACTGGCAGGTCATCGCTTCGAAAGAGTGCATCCAGCCGGATCGCGAGCTCGTCTATCGGGCCGTCCAGCCCGAGCGCGCCTTCGGCCGAGTGAAGTTCGCGTTCTCCGACGGGCCAGCGCAGGTCGGTCCAGCGATTGGTGAGATCGACGACGATTTGTGGTTCATCGAACGCCACGCGTCCCGACGTTTCGACCGGGAACGGTCTCGCCAGCGAATGAACAATCTCGAAGCCGTCGACGTCTCCGTCTACTTGCAGGCTGCCCTCGAATTCCGCCTCGTCGATACGCAGAATCCAGCCCACGCTGGCCTCGGTTGCGAAGTTGCGTGACAGGCGGCTCTCACCCTGCGCGGAGACGGTCAGCCAGTCGGCGACCACGTCGAGCCGCGACACCGTCAGCCGGGAACCGCGCACGCTGGCAGCGAGCTCGAGCGAATCGATGTCGCGTGCCAGCTCACCGCGCACGATGCCGATACGTTCCAGCCGGGCATCGTCGAGCAGGATGTCCACTGGTAGATCGAGCTCGAAGGGTTCGCCTCCCGACGCGGCGTCGGCCGGTCGACTGACAAGCCGCAGATCCAGTGACGATGTGCGAAGTTCCCGGATGCGAACGACGCGCTGCAGCAGCGGCATCAGCTCCACATGAACGAACAGCTTGCCTGCGGTGACGTCGACGCTGTCATCTTTCCAGGTAATGGTGTCGAAGCTCAGGCCACCGGTCAGCGTGCCTTGCATGTCTCCGAGGGTCAGCGGCGCGGGCAGCGCGCTGTCGGCACGAGCCATGACAAACCGAGCCCCGGGTGGCGTCGCGACCAGCCAGGCGATAACGGCAGTCAGCAGCACGGTAGCGACTGCGAGCATCACCCAGAATTTGCGCGCGCGAGTCACAGGTCCGCTCCGAGGCGCAGGTGCAGCCGCAGCGACTTTTCGCTGTCGCTGACCGGATAGCCGAGGTACAGGCGAATGGCGCCGACCGGGGATCGCCACTTGATGCCAATACCGGCGCCGACTTCGGGCTCGAAGTCGTTGTCGTTAAACGCGTTGCCGGCGTCAACAAATACCGCGCCGTAGTAGTTTCCCTTCAGACGTCTTTCCAGCTCCAGGCTTGCGACCAGCAGGTTGCTGCCACCGACGACGAGACCGTCTTCGTTCTTTGGCCCGAGGGACTCGAAATCGAAACCGCGGATGGATTCGTCGCCGCCCGCGAAGAACCGCACTGACGGCGGCAGGTCATTGAAGTTTGGCGTGTCAGTGAAGCCAGCATTCAGCCGCGCAAGTACGCGGTAGTTCTCGCCCAACCCGCGCACCCAGCGCGCCCTGAGCACGGTTTGGACGAAGGATGAGTTAGAGCCGAGCGTCTTGTCGGTGCCGCGCAATTCCGCCGTGTAGCGATGTCCGCGCGTCGGAAAAACGTCTGTATCGGAACTCTTGTGATCGAATATGACCGCGGGAACCACAGACCGCGCCGTACGTACTACGTTCCCCAGATCGTAGGACTCGTTCTTGACGTCGAGTGCGAACGTCCTGAGCCAGCGATCACTCATTATCCGGGTCCAGCGAGCACCGAAGGACTGAATGTCGCTGTCATACGTTTCAGTTTGCTCGGTCGACAGCCCGCTGGTGATACTGAACCATTCGCGACGAGGGTCGCCCAGCGGAATGCGATACTCGGCAGTTGCGCCCTGGATAAGCTCGGCGATGTTCACGTCCAGGACGATTCGGTGACCCTTGCGATTCAGCCGGTTGTTGCGAAAGCCGGTTCGCAGTCTCGCGCCGATGTCGGTTGAGTAACCAACACCAGCGCCGTACTCGATACGGGTCCCCGGCTCGAGATTTATCCGGATCGGCACCGACCCGTCGGAGGCATCCTCGACATCGGGGAAGATGTTGATCGACGAGAAGTAGACGCTGTCGGTCAGCTCTCGGAAGGCTCGCGCGAGCTTGTCGCTGTCGTAGTATTCGCCCTGGCGCAAGTCGATGTACGCCTCTGGGATATTGTCGTTCAGTATGTCCTGCGTTATCGAGATCTCGCCGAGCCGATAGCGCGGACCGCTGTCGAGCAGGATACGTACGTCCGCGCGGCCTTCGTTCGGCCAGACGTCAATCCGGCTGTCGCTGAAGCTCGCGTCAAAGTAACCGCGATCGGCCGCGAGCGTCTGCAGGCTCTTCTTCACCCGCTCGTACTCGCTGTGACGCAGCGGCGAACCGGGTTTCAGTTCAGCGGCGGCTACCAACACAGCAAATGGCGGATCGTCCGCGGCCTCACCGCGCACGTCGATGTTGATGTCACGCAACAGGACCTGTTCGCCGGGAACAACGTTCAACGTCGCCTTCCAACAGTCGTCGCCGAGAGTCAGTGACGACGTAATGACCGGGTCGTAATAGCCGAAAGGCTCCAGTGCGCGCGTCGCCTCTTTCTCGAGCGAACGAAACCGGCGCCGGATACGCCAGTCCTCAGCGTCGCAAGACTCTGACGCAAGCGCCGTGAACGCCCTGACGTTACGTTCCAGTTCCCCGTCGATGCCCGAGATGGACAGTTCCGCGGCGGCGAGCGAGGGTAGTGTCAGGGCGACGGCAAACCAGCAGCTTGTGCGACACAGCTTCATAGTTGCGAACTATAGCCATTTATCGGTTCCGATAGAGTGTTCGGAACGCCGCGCTTGTTCAAAGTTTCCCCGTTCAGGAAGGCGCTGTCTTCCAGGCTGGCGTCGTCGCGGAACGGAGTCTCTTCGAATACCGGGTCAGGTAGATTCGATCTTTGGCGAGTTGTGCAGGATGACTTCCCGGTGCGGGTACGGAATCTCGATGTTGTTTTCCTTGAACGCGTACCAGAGTTCGCGCAGCACCTTGCCGCGTATATTCGTCAGCCCCTCTTGCGGATCCGCGATCCAGAACCGCAGCCTGAAGTTCAGCGACGAATCGCCGAATTCGGTCAGCCAGCACACCGGCGCCTTCTTGTTTGTGTCGACGCGGTCCACCGTGCTCGTGGCTTCTATCGCAATGCGGCTGACCGTATCCGGATCCGAGTCGTAAGACACGCCGAAGTCCACGTCGAGCCTGACGTACTTGTCGGAGAACGACCAGTTGATGACCTCGTGCGTGATGAAGTCTTCGTTCGGGATCAGGTACTCGCGGCCGTCTCGCGTGACGACGGAGACGAATCGCGCGCGGAGTTCGCGGATCCAGCCGAAGGTGTCGCCGAGGGCGATCGTGTCGCCGGGTTTGATCGACTGGTCCAGCAGGATGATGATGCCCGAGATAAAGTTGGAGACGACCTTCTGCAGGCCGAAACCGATACCGACACCGACGGCGCCGGATAGTACGGTTAGCGCCGTCAGGTCGATGCCCAGACCAGACACGACGAAGAACCCGGCGAAGACGATCAGCGCGATTCGAGTAATCTTGCCGAGAAGTACGCGCAGCGACGGCGTCAGTTCCTCGACAGTCTGGATGCGGTTGTCGAAGATGTTGCCCAGTTTCAATGACGCCCACAGCGCCACTGCCAGAAGCAGCACGCCCTGCAGAACGCTGAGCACGCTGATACGTATCTCGCCGACGCTCAACGCGGCGCTGTCCAGGAATGCTGAGACGTCGTCGACAACGCCGAGGATCATTGCCGCGACGTAGAACCACGCTGCGAAAGCGAAGACACGCCTGGCCGCGCGGCTACGAATCGCGCGCGACGACACCGAGATAACGAACCAGGCGCCGGACAACAACATGACGGCATAGATCAGGTTGTTGTTGCCCGGCCAGCCCAGCGTGCTGGTCACAGAGTAGGCGATGACGAGGAACAGGATGAAGAACAGCCACTCGAAGCGCCGCAGGAAAGCCGAGACAATCCGCAGCAGGCCCGGCATCCCGGTGATGCGGCGGGCCAGGTGTTCGACCTTCGGCTCGACGCGGTTGGAGATGATCCAGGCGAGCCCGAATAGCAGCGCCATGATGACCAGCTGCACCCAGATTGCCGTCTGCGACAGGTAGGCTACGCTGTTGGACAGGTATTCGTTAGCCAGCGCGATAATGGCGTCTGTATCCATGTTGTCCCCCGGGGCCCCTGTATCGTCTGTTGGCTACCGATACAGCTCGGCCGCGCGTTTCCAGTTTGCCAGCTTGTCGAAGAAGACGTCGATGTACGCGACCCGGTTGTTCTGGAAGTCGAGGTAGTAGGCGTGCTCCCATACATCGATCGTCAGCAGGCACAGCTTGCCATCGACCAGCGGGGTCTCGGCGTTCCGGGTCGACAGGATTTCTAGTGCGCCATCGTTGGAGGCGAGCCACACCCAACCACTGCCAAACAGCGATGCCGCGGCGGACTTCATCTTCTCGACGAGCGCGTCGAAGGACCCGAAATCGCGCTCGATGGCCTCGCCCAGCGCACCGTCGGGGGGCTCGACACCATCGGGCGTCATGCTGAGCCAGTACTGGTCGTGATTGTAGATCTGGGCCGCGTTATTGAAGACGCCCTGCTCGCCCGAATTGCTCGAATCGACGATGATCGCTTCCAGTGTCTTGGTCGCGTAGTCAGTACCCTCGATCGCTTTGTTCAGCTTCGTGACATACCCTGCATGATGTTTGCCGTAGTGGAACGACAGCGTATTAGAGGAAATGTGGGGTTCGAGGGCGGCCTGCTCGTAGGGCAGCGCCTGCAATTCAATGGGCATCAGGTACCTCCTTGTGTATGAATACGAGATGGTATGGCAAGCACTTCGCCAACGCCACGGAATCGAGGAGCGGCGGGGACTGCCGAGGCAATATTCGCATAACTCCATGAATCTTATGCTTATTTCAAATAGAGATAATACAGATCGTTACATTTGAGGGCGCTTGAAAAGCCCTAAAAATTACCCAAATCGGATATTCTGCCAAGAATGGATTGACTGGAGGTCTAGCTATGTTCAAGCGCGTCGCGCTTTTTCTTGCCACAAACATTGCGATTCTCGTCGTCTTAAGCGTCGTGCTTCGCGTGCTCGGTGTCGACAACTATCTCGACGAACAAAACGTTGGAATCAACTACGAAGCGCTGTTGATCTTCTCGGCCGTCATCGGCTTCGGTGGCTCCTTCATCTCGCTGGCCATGTCCAAGTGGATCGCCAAGCGGTCTACGGGTGCGCAGGTCATCGACCAGCCGACCAACGCGACGGAGTCCTGGCTGCTGTCCACGGTCCAGCGGCAGGCCCAGCAGGCGGGTATCGAGACGCCCGAAGTTGCGATCTACGATTCTCCTGACATGAACGCGTTCGCCACGGGCGCACGCAGGAATTCCGCGCTGGTTGCGGTCAGCACGGGTCTGTTGCGAAGCATGCAGAAAGACGAAGTCGAAGCCGTTCTGGCTCACGAGGTCTCTCACGTCGCCAATGGTGACATGGTGACGCTTGCGCTCGTGCAGGGCGTCCTCAACACCTTCGTCGTCTTCCTGTCACGTATCGTCGGACACTTCGTCGACCGCGTCGTCCTGCGCAACGAGCAGGGTTTTGGGGTCGGCTACTTTGTTGCGTCCATCGTCGCGCAGATCGTGCTGGGCATCCTGGCGAGCATCATCGTCATGTGGGTGTCCCGCCAGCGCGAGTTCCGTGCTGACGCCGGTGCGGCTCAGCTCAACGGCCGCGAGCCGATGATCCGGGCCTTGTCGCGCCTGGAGCAGAGCAGGCCGGGCGAACTGCCGGAAGCGATGCAGGCGTTCGGCATCACGCCGGGGGCGAAGAAGGGCCTGAGTCGGCTGTTCATGAGCCATCCGCCGATCTCCGAGCGCATCGACGCGCTGCAGAGAATGGCTTAAGCGACACAAAGACCGAGAAAGCCCCTCACCTGAGGGGCTTTTTTTATGGATTTGTCGTCGACCGACGCTATGCTGACTGAATGAAGGAGTACACGCTCAGCAATGATGCGGGCATGACGCTTCGCGTCGCCGACATCGGCGCGACGATAACGGAGTTGCACGTACCGGATCGCAATGGCGATACGGCCGACGTCGCGCTCGGCTTCGACTCTCTCGAACAATACCGGAACAATACGCCGTCATTCGGTTGCGTCGTCGGGCGTTACGGCGGGCGTATCGCAAACGGCCGCTTCGACATCGACGGCGTCACCTACGAACTGGCCACGCGCGCCGACGGGCATCACCTGCACGGCGGAGAGTCAGGCTTTGCCGTGATGATGTACTCGGTCCGGCAACAGGACGGGAGGCTGGTGCTGACGGCCGAAAGTCCGGACGGCGACGAAGGCTACCCCGGAGCGCTGACACTGTCCGTGACCTACACGCTGACCGAATCGAATGAGCTGATCATCAACTACGAGGCGACGACGACACGGCCTACCGTTCTGAACCCGACCAATCACTGCTATTTCAACCTGCGCGGGCACGGCAACGGGGACGTGCTCGACCACGTGCTGAGCGTGGCAGCGGACAGGGTGCTGGCCTGCCACCCGGACAACATCCCGACGGGAAAGATCGATGACGTCGCTGGCGGCCCGCTGGATTTCCGAGAGCCGCAGCGGCTGGGGTCGCGGATCCCGGATGCGTTGTATCAGCTGGATCACTCATTCATTACTGCCGATGACATGCTCGAAGAGCGAGCAGAGGTCGCGCGGCTAGTCGAGCCTCAAAGCGGTCGCGTCATGATCGTCGCGACGACCGAGCCCTGCGTGCAGGTGTTCACGCCGGATGTCATGAGATTTGAGGGCCCGGCCAAACAGCAGGCCGACTATGCGCCCTACGGCGCCATCTGCCTCGAGGCGCAGCATTTCCCGAATTCGCCCAACGAACCCGGCTTCCCGAGCACGCTGCTCAGGCCCGGAGAGACATTCCGTAGCTCGACCAGCTACCGATTCGAGACAGCATGACCGGAAACCGGCTCAAAAGCGCTAGGAAGCGACCGGTCTATCAAGGGACGGAAAACGGCAAAAGCCCCGCGCGACCGGCGGGCTGAAATCGTATTCACGACGAGATCATTGTCGCCCGCTTGCACAGCACTCCGTTTCGTCTTTTACTGTCCGGCCAACGAGGCGAAAAAGAACCGGCAAAGGGGCCATCATGAAGACACTGAGAACCAGCTTGTTCGCGGCATTGAGCGTATTCGTAGCCGCCTGTTCCGGGGCCGATACGCCGCAAGGCGATGGACAGGCGGAGCTGCCGGCCGATGCCAGACCTGCCGCGCCGCGAACGGCGTTCGTGCACTTGTTCGAATGGCCCTGGCCTGCCATCGCCCACGAATGCGAGAGCTTTCTCGGACCCTCAGGTTACGCCGCGGTGCAGGTATCACCGCCGCAGGAGCATGCGACCGGTCCGCAGTGGTACACGCGCTACCAGCCGGTGTCCTATCAACTCGAAAGCCGCGGCGGAACCCGCGAGCAGTTCGTCGACATGGTCGCGCGTTGCAAGGCGGCCGGCGTCGACATCTATGTCGATGCGGTGATCAATCACATGACCGGCGTCCGACCGGACGCGGTCGGCGTGGCCGGTACCCAGTACGGCGAGTATGACTACCCGCCGCTGTACGGCTTCGATGACTTCAATCACTGCGGCCGCCATGAGGGCAACGACATAAAGGACTACAACGACAAGTGGGAGATGCAGAACTGCGAGCTCGTGAACCTGGCCGACCTGAAGACCAGCTCGGAGAAGGTCCGCGATACGCTGGCTGCCTACCTGAACGATCTCCTCGACGTCGGCGTGGCGGGTTTCAGGATTGACGCGGCGAAGCACATGCCCGTCGAAGACGTCGAGGCGATCATGTCGCGCGTCGGCCCGGAGTACTACGTGTTCCAGGAAGTGCTGACCGGGGACTCCAGCGTCGTCGATCGGGCGGCCTATGCCGAGATCGGGCCACTGACCGAGTTCCAGTACGAGAGCCGCGTAGCGGACGCCTTCAAGCATGCCGATATTGCCAGGCTGCGGGACCTCGGCGAGGTCGTTGGCATGCTGCCATCCGACGACGCAGTGGTCTTCGTCGACAACCACGACTCGCAACGAGGTGACCATGTGCTCACCTATAAGGACGGCCTGGACTACTACGTCGCGAACGTCTTCATGCTGGCGCATCCCTACGGTTACCCCAAAGTCATGTCGAGCTTTGCGTTTGACCAGCGTGACCAGGGTGCACCCGAGACAGCACCGATTTCGAGTGGCATGACCGAGTGCGCGGACGGCTGGGTCTGCGAACACCGGAATCCGGGAATCGTCGCGATGGTGAAATTCCGCAATGCGATGCACGGCGAGCCGATGGTGCACTGGCAGGAGCACGAGGGCGGTCTGTCATTTGGCCGCGGCAGCAAGGGTCACGCCGTCTTCAATGTGTCCTCAGAACCGGCCGAATTTGCGGTCGATACGGACCTGCCAGCCGGCAGCTATTGCGACCTGCTGTCAGGCATCGGCAACGCGGACGACTGCGCGGCCGTCAACGTCGCCAACGGCCAGATGATCGTGTCCCTGCCGCGGATGAGCGCGGTTGTCGTGCAACGCGACTGATTCACTGTGCGGAGGTCGCAGCGCGCCTCGCGTGCTGCCCTCGACCGTGGTGCTTAAGTCCTGTTAGTGCGCCGACCCGGGCGTGACGGGGGTGTCGTCGTGCACGTCGTCCTCAACGCGTAGCCAGGCGACGGCTGACAGCGCAATCGCTACAGCAGAGATCACCCAGATCGAACTCTTGTCAGGGATTCGACTGATCAACGCCGCAATGCCGAGGCTGACGGTCAGCTGCGGCAGCACGACGGACAGATTGAACAGGCCCATGTACAGCCCCATCTGATCTTCGTCGACCTTCTGCGACATGATCGCGAAAGGCAGGCTGACGATCGATGCCCAGCCAACGCCGACGAAACCGATCAATATGTAGATCATCATCAGCGTATTGCCGAACAGGTATGCGCCAACATAGGCGGCGGCCATGACGAACAGGGCGTACGCGTGCACATGCACCTTGCCGATGCGGTTACTTAGAGGACCGAGCACGAACAATGGCAGCAGCGCGCCGACCGCGTTCAGGATCAGAAAGCTCAGAGACGTTGCCCGCCCGCCATCGATGTCACTCAGGTCCGGAAACTGTTGCTGGATAAAAACGACCATGTAGACGAAGGTCGTGTGAATACCGATCCAGCTAAAGGAATGAGCGGCGAGAACGCGCTGGAACTGCTGGGCGTGCCTCGCCGAGACGCTGTCGTCGACGGGTTTTTTGAACAGCGCCTGTCCCACGAGGAACAGTGTCAGGATGCCGCAGACGATTTCTGCGTAGAAATTCTCGACCTTGATGCCGGCGAGACGCAGAGTCATTGCGTAAGTGTCGTAGATCAGGAAGCCCCACAGCGGCTTGATGTTCATGAGCATCTCGACAAACGAGAATCTGGCAGGCTCTTCGCTCTCTGTTTCGATCTCACGCGGCTCTTCGATGAACAACGGCGGCAGCACGGCCATCAGCAGCACGCCGATCGCGCCGCTGTATATCAGGACATAGTTGTCCCAGATGGCGCCGATCGCGTAGCCCCCGACACCGATCGATCCGGAGATCGTCTGCATCCACGTGTAACCGCGGGTGCGCTCGTCACCGGACTCGGTGACGTCGGCGATGATCGAGCGGGTCGGGTTGAAGCCGACGTTGACCGCGAAGTCGAGCGTCAGCGCGATGATCAATGCGATGCCGACAACGGATTCGAGCCCCATGGCATCGGAAATGACGCCGATCTGCGGCAGCGCCAGCAGCGACAGTGCGGCGAATACGCCGCCGATCAGGATGAACGGCCGGCGTCGCCCGTTCCAGAACCAGGCGCGGTCCGACAGGCCGCCGATTATGACCTGTCCGAAGATGCCGGCCAGCGGTCCGGCTGCCCAAACGAGGCCGATATCGTGCACGTCCAGCTGGTATTGCGTCGTCAGGATCCAGCTCAGCGCCGACAGTTGAACCGTCAGGGCGAGCCCCATCGCCGTTGAAGGCAGGCTCAGTACGCCGAAAAAGAGTTTCGTCTTATTCTTTTGATATGCAAGCATTCCGCCCCCCACAGCGTGCCTGTCGTTTTCGTTAGCCCACAAGTATCTACACTGGCGCTGTCGAAGCCCAGCGATGAATACGTATTCATGCGAAATGGATTTGACGTAAGTCGCTGAATACCGCCGAAATCCTGTCTCTGTTCGGAGACAAATTCACGAATTTAACCTCGCCATTACTGTGATTTGGATCGGCATTTTCCGAAGCCAAATGTGACCTGAATCACACGAAAAGCCCAAGTGTTCTGCTGTTCCCAGTCGCTTTGTTATTAAAGGCGCATGAAAACACAAAACCTCAAAGCACAGCGCGGCTTAAGCCTCATTGAACTTATTGTCACGATGGCCATTGCGGCAATCGTGCTGGGCGTCGGCGTACCGACTTTCGGCAATGTTGTGGCGGACAACAGCATGGCGACGAACGCCAACCGCTTTGTCTCCTCGATCAACCTTGCCCGGAGCTCGGCCGTTCGCTTCCAGCGCAACGCGGTCATCTGCGCAAGTTCCAACTACAACGCCACGACACCGACCTGCGATACCGGCACGGACTGGTCGGCCGGATGGATCGTCTACGTCGACAGGGATCGCGACGGCGCGGTCGATGCCGACGAAGTGCAGTCCGTTTTCGAGCCGTTCGATGATGACGTGACGTTCGCGAGCGGCACGGTCAGCCGGTTCACCTACGATGCCCGCGGGTTTGTCGACAACGGCGACACGCTGACATTGTGCGACGATCGCACCGGCGAGATGGGCCGCGAGGTCCGGATCAATGGCGCAGGCCGCGTCAGCGTCGTACGGCAGGTTTGTGGCTAATGATCCGCTCAGCACGCTACGTACCGGCGCTCAAGGCGCAGGCCGGATTTACGCTGATCGAGGTCATGATCGCAGTCCTCATCTTGTCGGTCGGCCTGCTCGGCCTCGCCGGCCTGCAAGCTGCGGCGCTCCAGACTAACCAGAGCGCGTTCACGCGCTCCCAGGCGACGGCGTTTGCCTACGACCTCGCCGATCGCATGCGCGCCAACGTACCCGGCGTCGCGGCGGGCAACTACAACCCGGCCAATGCCGCCGTCACGGCCAACTGCACGACAACGACCGGCTGCACGGCGCAGGAGCTGGCCGAGAACGATCTCGCCGAGTGGAACGCGCTGCTCGCGTCTTACCTGCCGCTCGGCACCGGCACCGTCTGCATCGACAGCACACCGGAGGACGGTACGTCCACCGGAGCCGCCGCCTGCGATGGCACGGGTACACAGTTCGCGATCAAGATCTGGTGGGACGACAACAAGGACGGTGTCATCACCGTTTCGGCCACGGACATGGAGCGGCTGGTCATCAGCTTTCAGTTGTGATGAAGAACATCCGCATGCACAAGAAACAGCGCGGGCTGACGTTGGTCGAAATTATGATCGCGTTGCTGCTGGGCCTGATTGTCACCGCCGGCATGATCCAGGTGTTCTCGTCGACGCGCGAGTCCAACCGCGTGCACGAGGCCATCGCCCGCATGCAGGAAACCGGGCGCATGGCGCTTGAAGTCGTGGCTCGCGACGTTCGCATGGCCGACTTCTGGGGCTGCGCCGCAGACGTTGCCAACGTAACGAACAATCTCGATACAACGGGCACCGGCTTCATCGACTTCGGCACGGGCGGCATCCTCGGCACCGACGGTGGCGGCCTCGTGCCGGATACACTGGTCTTGCGCAGCGGTATCAATCGCGGCATCCAGATACAGCCGCCATTCGGGCCGGCCACATCGGCCAACATCACGATTCCCGCGTCCAGCGGTCTCTCGCAGGGCGACATCGTGCTCATGAGCGATTGCGAAAGCGCCGATATCTTCCAGATTACGAACGCCGACCCAGACACCGCGGCAGTAGTTGCGCACGACACGAGCAACGCCGTCGAGCCTGGAAACGTCAACGTGACCGATCCCACTTGTGCTGTCGGGACCGCGCATTGCCTGTCAAAGGTCTACGGCGAGGATGCCAGCATCTTCGGCACGCAGCAGGTCAGCTACGGCATCGCGACGGGCTCGGAAGGCGAGCCGGCCCTGTTCCGGAACGGCCTCGAGTTCCTCGACGGTGTCGAAAACCTGCAGATCCTCTACGGCGAGGATACCGACGGTGACTCGGTTGCAAACTACTACGTTCCGGCCAACCAGGTCGTCGATATGCTGCAGGTCATCAGCATCCGCTTCGCTGTCGTCGTCCGGTCGGCCAATGACCGCCTGACCGACGGCGCCAACCAGACTTATGCCGTGCTCGGTACAAACGTGACGGCGGGCGATACGCGCCTGCGCCAGGTCTACACCAGCACAGTGACAGTACGTAACCGACTCTAGGGAATGGAGACGATTGTGCAGACCCTATCAACGACCTCATTCAAGAAGTCCCAGGCCGGCGCGGTGCTCGCGGTCAGCCTGGTGTTCCTCGTGATCCTGACGCTGGTCGGCGTCAGCGCCATGCAGAACACGCTGCTCGAAGAAAAGATGGCGGGTAACGTCAAGGACCGCAACCTCGCGTTCCAGAACGCAGAGTCAGCCGTTCGCGAAGCCGAGCTGTTCATCGAGGGGATCGTCAGCCTCGGCAACTTTGACGGCACCAGCGGTTTGTATGGATTGACAGATGCGGAGCCCGATTATGGCGCTTCCGCGACCTGGAGCACGAGCGGCAACAACGTCCAGTCATCCAGCGACTTCGGCGCTTACGCGTCACCTCGCTACTTCATCAAGCAACACACGATTGTTTCGAGTGCCGAGGCCGCGCTGAACCTGTCCGGCTATGGCGACAACAAGGGCACCGGCGACATCACCATTTTCAACATCACCGCTCGGGGAACCGGCGGCGGCGCGGACACAGCGGAAGTGATCTTAAGAACCTACTACGGACGCGCGTTCTAGGAACGTCGGGAGTCTACGAGCATGACCAATTCAAGGAAGAAAGCCGGTTTGATCGCGACGAGCGCACTCGTCAGCAGCGCTATCTTGTCGCCCGCTGTCGTTGCATCGCCCGGTACGCTTTCACAGTCACCGTTGTTCCTCAGCAATTCAGTCGAGCCGAACATCCTGTTCACGCTGGACGATTCCGGCTCGATGGACTGGGGCTTGATGACGCAGGAAGACAGTGGTGTCGTCGTTGAGCGTGGCTGGACCTACTATTACACGCTGCCGGCGGCCGACAACGACTACTTCTGGATCGTGCCCGATGAGAGCGCGCTGACCGCGGCTGGCGCGCTCGCTAACTACCCGGGCTGGTGGCGTCCATGGAACAAGGACTACAACGCGCTGTACTACGATCCGACCGTGACCTACGTCCCCTGGCCGGGTGAAAATGAGGACAACGTCCCGTACACGAACTCGGTGCCAACCGCGGCGTTGATTGACCCGTGGGATCCCGATGCCGGCACAATCGACCTGACGAGCGACGTCGACTACGACACGGCCTACGTCGCCGACGACAACATCGCCTACTGGCTGGAGGACAACATCTTTCACCCGGCGCGCTACTTTATCTGGACAGACACCGACGATGACGGCGTTGTCGACCCGGGAGATGGCCGCACGCTGGTCGAGATTGTCCCAGCGACGGCAACCTATACCGGTGGCATCGACCGTCGTGACTGCGCGGCGGCGCCAGACTGCACCTACGCCGAAGAGATTCAGAATTTCGCGAACTGGTTTACCTACTATCGCAAGCGCGAGCACGTCGCGAAGGCGGCCTATGGACAGGTCATCGCTCTCGCGCAGAACTCGCGCATGGGCCTCGTCACGCTGCACAACAACAACAGCAACAACATCGCAATCGCGTCGATGAATGCCGATCCGAACTCCGGCGCCAAAGACGATCTGCTTGAGAACTTGTATGACTTCCAGTCGGCCAACGGAACACCGCTGCGCACAACGCTGGATAACGCCGGCAAGTACCTCGGATGTACCACGAACTCGTTCTTCACGTCCTGCCCGGCGCTGCCCGACAATTCCGGCGGTGAGTGTCAGCAGAACTTCAACATCCTGATGACCGACGGCTTCTACAACGGCACGTTCACCGGCGTCGGCAACGCCGACGGTGACGACGATACCGAATGGGACAGCGGCACCGCCGGACCGTACGGCGACGCGACCCCGAACACGATGGCCGACATCGCGATGGAGTACTACGAGAACGACCTGCGCCCGGGCACCGACGACAACCTGCGTCCGGCACCCGGTGGCGTCGACAACAACGAAGAGCAGCACATGGTGACTTACTCCGTGGCCTTCGGTGTCGACGGCGACATCACGGACATGCCGACGGACAACACGAGCCCGTTTGCGTGGCCGGTCCCGGCGGGTGACCCGCTCGCGCCCGAGAACTTTACGAACGCACAGCGCATCGACGACCTGCGCCACGCTGCGTGGAACGGTCGCGGTGAGTTCTTCAGTGCACAGAACCCGCGCCAGCTGATCACGAGCCTGCGCGGTGCCCTGAGTTCGATCCAGAGCCGCATCGGTTCCGCCGCCGCGGTTGCATTTAACTCAGGTTCACTGAGCACCAACTCCGAGGTTTATCTCGCACTGTTCAATAGCGAACGATGGAGTGGCAACCTGCTGGCCTACACTCTGGACGCTGCGACCGGTGACGTCAGCTCGACGCCGAAGTGGCGCGCCGCAAACCGCCTGAACGCGCGCAACCTGTCGACCAGCCCGCGCAAGATCCTGACCTACGACGGCACCGACGGCATACCGTTCCAGTGGTCTTCGCTGACGACGGCGCAGAAGACTGACCTGCGTACGAACCCCAGCGGTTCGCAGGATGACGAAGTCGTCGGCATCGCCCGCCATGCCTACCTGCGTGGCGATCGCGGCTGCGAGATTTCGTCTGGGGATGCCTGCAGTCACACGGACGGCACCGATACCTTCACGTCCAAGCAGTTCCGCGAACGCGCCGGCCGGCTCGGCGATATTGTCCACTCAGGCCCCGTCTTTGTCGGTGCGCCGGAGTCCAACTGGCGCAACATCGCTCCGTTCCCGAGTGCGTCCGGCGAAACCTACAACGAGTTCCGCCAGGCCCAGGCAAGCCGCCCGGGCATCGTCTACGTCGGTGCGAACGACGGCAAGCTGCACGGCTTCAATCAGTCCAACGGCGATGAGGCGATTGCCTACGTACCGGGTTCGCTATTCTCCTCGGCTGCGAACGAGGGGCTGCACTATCTGACGGATCCGGCCTATGTGCACAAATACTACGTCGACCTGACGCCGTCAGTGGCCGATACCTATATCAAGACCGCGCCCACCGGGTCCGCGTCGTGGCGCACCGTGCTCGTCGGCGGACTTCGCGGCGGTGGACGCGCCCTGTTCGCGCTGGACGTTACCGATCCGAATGCCTTCTCCGAGTCCGGAGCGGCTCCGGCTAAGACCGTACTCTGGGAGTTCAC
>JASJBE010000087.1 GCA_030066655.1 Woeseiaceae bacterium
GACGAGGCACTCGTCGGCCGCATTCTCGATGCCGTCGTTGCGTCGGTCGACGTCCCCGTCACGCTGAAGACGCGAACCGGGTGGGATCCGGAGCACCGGAACGGTGTCCGCGTCGCCCGGATCGCCGAGGATGCCGGCATCCAGTCGCTGGCGATTCACGGCCGGACTCGCGCGTGCAAATACGGCGGAGAAGCGGAATACGAGACCATAGCGGCGATCAAGGATGCGGTTTCGATACCGGTCATTGCCAATGGAGATATCGACACTTTGGAGAAGTCGCTTGAGGTTTTGCGCCTAAGCAACGCAGACGGCTTGATGATTGGCAGGGCCGCCCAGGGACGGCCCTGGATCTTCGATGAATGGAACGCGGCGCTCCTGAATCGAGAGAAAAAATACGCGCTAGAAAAAAACTTTTTGCGTGCTATGATGATCGGCCACCTGAACGAATTACACCTGTTTTACGGGGAGAAAAAAGGGGTCCGGGTGGCTCGCAAGCACTTGGTCTGGTACTTCGAGAGTTTTGCTTACTCCGGCAAGATTCGACACCAGGCGGTGCGGGCAGACAGCGCTCACGAACAGCTACGTTTAATCGAAGAATTCTTTGACCTCGCGTCGGATTCTGCCGCTGCTTAGTGTGCGCGAAACAAAAGACATGGGTATCAACAGTTTGCACCGCCGGGGAGCAAAGCAGACGTGGCAGCAAAGAAAAAGAAGAACGGCACCGAGGCACTGAAGGCCTCCAAGAGTAAGAAGCCCCTCTGCAAGCACACCGAAGACGCACTCAAAAACTACTTCGCTACGCTAAACGGCGACAGGCCGGGCGACCTGTATGACCTGGTCATGGGCGAAGTCGAAAAGCCGCTGTTCCGCGCTGTTATGGACTACACCGACGGCAACCAGAGCCAGGCCGCTGGCATTCTCGGTATCAACCGCGGCACGCTGCGCAAGAAACTGCGCACCTATTCCTTACTCCAGTAGGCATCCGGCCTGCTGGCGACTGAAACATCCGATTTGAATAAGTTTGAGGACTGGCATGTTTAACGTGCGACGGGCGCTCGTGAGCGTCTCCGACAAGACCGATCTCGTACCCTTTGTGCAGGGCCTGGCCGATCTCGGCGTCGAGATCCTGTCGACTGGCGGCACCTGCAGCAAGTTGCGCGCGGCCGGTATAGACGCGATCGAGGTCGCGGACAAGACCGGCTTCCCCGAGATCATGGACGGCCGCGTGAAGACGCTGCATCCCGTCATCCACGGCGGCCTGCTCGGCCGACGCGGCACCGACGAGGGCGTGATGCAGGAGCACGGGATCGAGCCGATCGACCTGCTCTGCGTCAACCTGTACCCATTCGAACAAACCATCGCGAATCCCGATGCCAGCATCGACGACGCCATCGAGAACATCGACATCGGCGGCCCGGCGATGATCCGCGCCGCGTCGAAGAACCACGACGGTGTCGCAGTAGTCGTCAATCCCGGCGATTACGATGAGGTGCTGGACGCACTCAAGCAGGGCAACATGACGCTGGACATGCGTCGTCGCCTGGCGGCTCGTGCCTATGCCCACACAGCAAGCTACGACACGGCAATCACGCGCTACCTGTCGGACAGCCTTGGCGACGACCCTCTAGGCGACCGCATGCTGTACTCCGGCAGCCTCGTGGAGAAGATGCGCTACGGCGAGAACCCGCACCAGGACGCCGCGTTCTACAAGGATCAGCAGGCGCCGGCCGGATCGCTCGCATCGGCCACGCAGCTGCAGGGCAAGGCGCTATCGTTCAATAACATCGCCGACACCGACGCCGCGCTCGAGTGCGTGCGCCAGTTCGAGGCACCGGCCTGCGTCATTGTCAAACACGCGAATCCCTGCGGCGTCGCCGTATCTGACAGCATCGCATCGGCCTACGACAAGGCGTTCAAGACGGACCCGACGTCGGCCTTCGGTGGCATCATCGCGTTCAACCAGCCACTCGACGCAGCCACGGCGGCGACGATCATCGAACGCCAGTTTGTCGAGGTCATCGTCGCACCGTCCGTTGCCGCCGACGCCCGCGACGTGCTGGCCGCGAAGAAAAACGTCCGCGTGCTGGAGACAGGAGACTGGGCGGGCAACCAGCCCGGCTTCGACTTCAAGAAGGTCTCGGGCGGACTGCTGGTGCAGAACACCGATCTTGGCGCGATTACGGCAGATGATTTGAAGGTCGTGACCGAGAATGCACCGACCGCGGAACAGATTGCGGACATGCTGTTCGCCTGGACCGTCGTCAAGTACGTGAAGTCCAACGCGATCATCTTCTGCAAGGACGGCATGACGATCGGCGTCGGCGCGGGGCAGATGAGCCGCGTCTACAGCACGAAGATCGCCGCGATCAAGGCCGGCGACGAGAACCTCGATGTCGCCGGCTCCGTCATGGCGTCCGATGCATTCTTCCCGTTCCGCGACGGCATCGACGCCGCAGCCGAGACGGGAATCTCCGCCATCATCCAGCCCGGCGGATCGATGCGCGACGACGAGGTCATCCAGGCTGCCAACGAGCACGGCCTCGCGATGGTCTTCACCGGCATGCGCCATTTCAGGCACTGATCGATGAAGGTCCTCGTTATTGGTTCAGGAGGACGGGAGCATGCGCTCGCGTGGTCCGCCGCGCTCTCTCCCGACGTAACGGAAGTCCTGGTCGCGCCCGGCAATGCCGGCACGGCAGCAGAAGACGGGATCCGAAATGTCAGCGTCAGCGCCGAAGACATCGACCCGCTGATAGACCTCGCCCGCGACGAACGCGTGGCGTTGACGATCGTCGGGCCGGAGGCGCCGCTCGTTGCCGGCATCGTCGACCGTTTCAACGAGGCGGGCCTGCGCTGTTTCGGACCGTCCGCGAACGCGGCTCAGCTGGAAGGCTCGAAGGCCTTCACGAAGGACTTCCTGGCGCGACACAACATTCCGACCGCGGCCTACCAGAATTTCAGCGAACTCGAGCCGGCCATCGCCTACATCCGCGAACAGGGCGCGCCGATCGTTGTCAAGGCGGACGGACTGGCCGCCGGCAAAGGCGTCGTCGTCGCCCATACCGTGGAAGAGGCGGAGCAGGCAGTCACCGACATGCTCGAGGGCAATCGCTTTGGCGATGCCGGCGCGCGCGTCGTCATCGAGGAGTTCCTCGACGGCGAGGAAGCGAGCTTCATCGTTATTACCGACGGCGAGCACATTGTCCCGCTCGCGACCTCCCAGGACCATAAGGCGCGCGATGAGGGCGACGTCGGCCCGAATACCGGCGGCATGGGCGCCTACTCGCCGGCGCCGGTCGTGACCGACGAGATCAGTCACCGGATTATGGCCGAGGTGATCGTTCCAACGCTCAGAGGCATGCAGGAAGACGGCAACCGCTACCTGGGATTCCTGTATGCGGGCCTGATGATCATGTCAGACGGCACGCCGAAGGTTATCGAATTCAACTGTCGCCTCGGCGACCCTGAAACACAGCCGATACTGATGCGACTGAAGTCGGACCTGGTCGAGATCTGCAACGCGACGCTGGATGGCGAGCTCAGCAGCATCAGGCCACGCTGGGACTCACGCGCCGCGCTGGGCGTCGTCCTTGCCGCCGGCGGTTACCCGGATGCCTACGAAAAGGGCAAGACGATCCACGGGCTGGATGACGCAGACAGTGACACACAGAAGGTGTTTCATGCGGGCACTGCCCGTCAGAACGCCGACGTCGTGACGTCGGGCGGCCGAGTCCTCTGCGTGGTTGGCCTCGGCGATACCGTCAAGGAAGCGGCGGGCGCGGCTTACGATGCGACCGCCAAGATCTGTTGGGACGGCGTCTACCTGCGTCGCGATATCGGCCACAGGGCGATCGCCCGCGAGAACGATGCTGACAACGATTGAGGCGCAGGCGACGATCCTGCGTGAGGTCGGTGACCTCGGCAGCGAACGCGTGGCGACTGGCGATACCGTGGGTCGAATGCTTCGACAGGCGGTCGCGGCGGAACGAGACCAGCCCCCGTTCGACCGGGTCATGATGGACGGCATCGCGGTCCGATACGATGAGCTGTCCGCCGGAACACGAAGCTTCAGCATCGAAGGCACGCAGCATGCCGGTGATGCGCAGATGACGTTGCCGGAAGGGAGCTGCATCGAAATCATGACCGGCGCATCCCTGCCGGACGGCGCCGACTGCATCATCCCGGTTGAGAGGATCTCAACGATGGACGGCGAGGCCATCGTCGAGCCCGACTACAGTGCCCAGCGCCGCCAGTTCGTCCACCCTCGAGGCTCCGATCATGCCGCCGATACCGAGCTGCTCAGGCCCGGCAAGCGAATCATGCCTGCCGACATTGCCATTATTGTCTCGGCCGGCCTCGCCGACGTGGAGGTCGCGAACATACCGCGCATCCGTGTCATTTCGACGGGCAATGAGCTGGTGCCGGCCGGCGAGCCCATCGAGGATCACCAGATACGCCTGTCCAACGGACCCGCGCTGGTCGCGATGCTCCGCCAGCACGGGTACTCGCGCACCGAACACGACCACCTGCGCGACGATCGCGAGGCCATGCGCGAGCGAATCGCCGAACACCTCGATTCGTCAGACGTGCTGGTTCTTAGTGGTGGCGTCTCCATGGGCAAGGCCGACTTTGTTCCCGAGGTCTTAAAGGAACTCGGTGTGCGGGTGGTCTTTCATCGGGTCAGCCAGCGGCCGGGCAAGCCGATGTGGTTTGGCATCGGGCCATCCGGACAGTCCGTGTTCGCCCTGCCCGGCAACCCGGTCTCGAACCTCGTCTGCTGCCGCCAGTACGTGATCCCGGCGATGCACAAGGCGTCCGGCGGCACGCCGCTGCCACCGGAGTTTGCGACCTTGTCTCAGCCCGTCAGCTTCAAACCGAAGCTGACCTGCTTCCTGCCGACGCGGATCGTGTCAAACGCGGCCGGCCAGCTGCTGGCGCTGCCGACACCGACCAACACCTCGGGTGACTTTGCGTCCCTGACCGGCACCGAGGGCTATCTCGAGCTTGCGCTCGAGCAGACGGACTTCCCGTCCGGCACGACGGTGCCGCTGCATCGCTGGCAGCATCCGGCTCACTGAGCCGTCGCATGATGAAGGCGGCTAGTGCACCCGGCTTGCAGCGCGTCTTCTTCTACGGCCTGTTCATGGACCCGGCCCTGCTTCACGGCATGGGCGCTCGCGCAACGGTAATCGGTCCGGCGGAATTGTCAGGCTACGCGCTCCGAATCGGTGATCGAGCGACGCTGGTCCGAAGCGACGGCGCCAGCGCCTACGGGCAGCTCATGGACCTGTCCGACGGTGACGTCGAACGGCTGTATGCAGCGCCGGGCCTGTCAGACTACGTCCCCGAACGAGTGCGCGTGCGCCTGCTTAAGGATCGGTCACTGGACGAGGCACTCAGCTATCACCTGCCCGTCGCCAAGCTCGAGACTACGACCAACGCCACCTACGCCCGACAGCTCGCCGACGTTGCGCGCAGCAGCGGCTTTCCGGACGACTACTGCCGCTACATCGAGCAGCTCGCCGACGGCTGATCGGCAGACTCTGGCCGGAGATTCCGTCAGCGAAACGCCTTGCGGAAAACCGCCGGAACGACAGTGACTTTGCCAGTTTCGCTGGCTACACTCCGCCCGATTCCGCACCACCCCGCGTACAAGGAGGGCCGTCGTGAACTGGAATGACATCGCAACCGTCTCCGTGACGCTTTTTTTCATCATGGACCCACTCGGCAACGTGCCGATTTTCAACGCGATCCTGGCCAACTTCAGCGAGAGGCGACGCATGCTGATCGTCGCGCGTGAGCTGTGCATCGCGCTCGCGATCCTGCTGCTGTTTCTGTTCTCAGGAAACGCGATCCTCGGTTTCCTAGGCTTGAGCCAGTCTTCGCTGAACATCGCCGGCGGCGTGCTGCTGTTCATCATCGCGCTGCGCATGATTTTTCCGAAGCCGCTGTCGGAGGCCGAACTGTCAGACGGGGAAGACCCCTTCCTGGTGCCACTGGCGATCCCGATGATTGCCGGACCTTCAACGATTGCCGTGCTGCTGCTATTGAGTTCGGGCGAACCCGAACGAATGCTCGAGTGGAGCGTTGCACTGATACTCGCCTGGCTGGGCACGACCCTGCTGCTGGTCGCGTCGCCGTTCCTGATGAAGGTACTGGGCACCCGTGGATCGCGCGCGCTCGAGCGACTGATGGGCATGATCCTGATTATCCTGGCCACGCAGATGCTCCTGAACGGCATACGTGATTTTGCCAACAGCCTGTAAAGTAGCGGCATGGCGAGCTTGCGAAAAACCGGGATGCAGGATCTCGACGCGGTCCTCGAGCTGCATCGGAAGGTCGCGAAGCGGCCGGGCGGTCTCGCCCGGCTCGCGACCGAGATCGACAGGGATCTCGTGCAGCAGTTCCTGGGTCGGGCCATCGACGGTGGCGTGACCTTCGTCGCGGAATCTGACGACGGCGCGATCCAGGGAGAGATCCATGCCGTGTCGCCCGGGATATTCTGCTTCTCCCATGTACTGACGGACCTGACGATCGCCGTCGACCCGGACGCGCAGTCGAAAGGGCTGGGCCGCCAACTGTTTGAAGCGTTCATGCGAGAAGTCACGGACAACCGTCCGGAGATCGATCGTGTGGAGCTGATCGCGCGAGAGTCCAACAGCCGCGCCCTGGCATTTTACGAGTCGCTCGGATTCAACATAGAAGGGGTATTCAAGCAGCGGATTCGGAATGTCGATGGCAGTCTCGAATCGGATATACCCATGGCCTGGTTGCGCAATGACGAAACGTAATCCGGGGCCGGTCTTCTCGTCATGAGTCGCCGCGCGTTGCTTGCCGCCGTCGTGTGCAGCTCGATGATCGCCATCCTGGTGAGCCTGGGCTTCGCTGCCTATGACTGGCGACTCAATCCCGGCGGTATCTTTCACGGCCCGGATGGCACAAACTGGCGCTTCGTGTACGAGACGGCGGTCAGCTGGTTCGTTCCTGTCCTTGTCGCTGTGCTGCCAGTTGCGGTTGCGGTCGCCTGGTTGATCGGGCGTTTCAATAAGTCATGACTTCAGCGACCGCCTGAAACTAAGGAGAAGGACACCCGTGTTCAAGGATTACTTTTCAACGGTCTCAGATTCCTACCGCAGCTACAGGCCTCGGTACCCGGTGGAGTTGTTTGCCTACCTCAGGCAGGTTGCCCCGTCGCCGTCACTGGCCTGGGACTGCGCGACCGGCAACGGGCAGGCAGCCACGATGCTCGCTCAGCAGTTCGCCTCCGTCATCGCAACCGACGCAAGCGCCGAGCAGATAGCGGAAGCGGAACGTGCAGGTAACTTAAGCTACCGGGTCGAGACGGCCGAGAATACGACCATGGCGGACTCGTCCGTGGACCTGACGACGGTCGCCCAGGCGCTGCACTGGTTTGATCTGCCCGCCTTCGCCGCGGAGGTTCGCCGCGTGTCGGCGCCCGACGCCGTGCTCAGCGCCTGGAGCTACGCGATCCTTGAGTCGACACCGGCTGTCGACGCCGTGATCGACACGCTCTACAACGGCATCCTCGGCAACTACTGGACACCGGAGCGCAAGCTCGTGGAAGAAGGCTATGCGTCGGTAACGCTGCCGTTTGAAGAGCTGGCCACGCCCCGCTTCGCGATGCACGCCGACTGGACGCTTGGTCAGATGCTCGGTTACCTGTCGACCTGGTCAGCCGGCAAGCGCTACGAGGAAGAACACGGCAGCGTCGCGCTGAATCTCGTCCGCGACGAACTGGCAGATGCCTGGGGAGACGCTGACAGCAGGAAACGGATCTCGTGGCCGCTGACCGTTCGAGCGTGGCGTGTCGAGTAGAGCTACGCGTGTCGCGATAAGCCACGCCGTTTGAAACCGTCAGTCCCCTGCCTCGTCGATGAAGATGTCTTCGATCGGCATCCCGAACAACCGGGCGGCCTTGAACGCGAGTGGCAAACTGGGATCGAACTTGCCCTTCTCTATCGCGTTGACGGTCTGACGCGAAACTCCCAGCGCATCCGCCAGCTGTGCCTGTGTCCAGTCACGCTCGGCACGGAGGACCTTCAGTCGGTTGTTCATTTGTACCTCCGCATACCGACCACGGTGCCGATACCGTAAACAAGGCCCAACAGCATGACGAGGATGCTGATATCGACCTTGAACGGCAGCACCTCAGACGTTGAAAGTACTGACAGGGAGATGCCCGCGACGATTGCTATCCCCGTTGCCATACCCAGGGCCTCCAGGTGCACGCGCTGCATCATCTCGTCGAGACTCTGAATATGACGAATGTTCGCCTTGATCGTGCCAATACCGATCACGAAGTTAATCAGGATGCTGGCGATCTTGAGGGTCAGGCTCGAATCCCAGACCAGCGTTGACCCGAAGGTTGCGATAGCGAGGCTTATCAGCCAGGCGACGGTCCAGATCGCGAGTTTCTTCGTTGATTGCGCCACGCCTTTTTCGAATTGGCCCGCTTCAGATGATGTTCCGGTCATGGTGTGATGTCCTTCCTGCTCAATAACTGCTTGTCTGTATTGATAATTTGTCTCATCAGCTTGTCTTTTTGTAAAGTAAGCTTGACTTATACTGCCGTGGGCCGATAGATAAGTCAAGTATGCTTTACAAAAAGATTGGCTTTGTTTACACCGGGTGGAGAGGATCTCGTGTGTCCAACGCCGCGAAGGGTCATACTGGTCGTTTGGCCGCAGTACGCTGAACGGGACAGGGGGAGCCCGAACTATGAGCAACAAGACTTACACTCGCCGGCAGGTTGCCCGGGGCCTTGGGCTCGCGACCGGCGCGCTGATCGCGAGCCCTGCGCTGGCTGACGCGATCGCGACGCCTGAGCAAACGGAAGGGCCTTTCTATCCGGTAGTCGATCAGGCCGACAAAGACATCGACCTGACGATCATCGATGGCCACACCGAGACAGCCACCGGTGATCCGATTCTCGTGCGTGGCAGGGTCCTCAACACGGCCGGCCAGCCGCTGCAAGACGCCGTCGTCGACATCTGGCAGGCGAACCACCATGGTCGATACAGCCATCCGGCCGACAATAACCCCGCGCCGCTCGACGAGCATTTCCAGGGTTGGGGCATCACGACAACCGATGACCAGGGCTACTACGGCTTCAAGACGATACTGCCCGGCGCCTACGCATTGGGCCGAAGAGCGTCTTCGCCACGTCGCTGTCGTCATATCCACTACAAGGTGTCTCACCCGGATTTCTCGAACCTGACTACGCAGATGTATTTCGAGGGCGATCCCCTGATGGAAGAAGACATCGTCCTGAAGAACCTGTCGAAAGAGCTCTGGCCGCTGCTTACCGCGAGTAAAGGAGTCGATGGCGAAACGGGGCTGCCCGTGTATCGATTCAACATCGTGCTCGGCTGACGGGTCGTTGCGCTGAGTTGTTGTGATCATCAGGGCAGCGACTGCGGCAGAGGCCGATCTACTCAGTGAGCTGGCTCTGCGCTCGAAGGCTCACTGGGGTTATTCGGATGCGTTCATCGAAGCTTGCAGGAATGAACTGACGGTCCGGCCGGATCAGATTCAGAACACGGTCTGCGCGGATGACAATGGCGAATTAGTCGGCTTCTACGGGCTCGTGCCAGTCAGTGACGACACTGTCGAACTGGAGGCGCTGTTCGTGGAGCCGTCGCGTATCGGGAGTGGCGTGGGCAAAGCCCTGATCGAGCACGCGATCAGCCGCGCGTCTGCACAGGGAGCATCTCGCATGCTCGTCGAGGGCGACCCCAATGCCACGGCCTTCTACCTTGCTGCCGGTGCAAGCCAGATCGGCGAGCGTCCGTCGGGCAGCATTCCGGGCCGTCGGTTGCCGCTTTTCGAGATTCCAATCAAAGCATGACAGAATCGAAAAGGTGACGCCGTTGGACATCTCAGCGGCTGATCGGCGATACAGTTAACGATTCGAGGTGACCATGCTGACTCCTTTCTACGGTGCCCTGTTCGCACTGATGCTCATCGGCCTCAGTGTCCGAACCCTTCGCTTGCGTCGACACTACGGTGTTCCAATCGGACCGTCGCGCGAGCCGGTGCTGGAACGCGCAACCCGGGTCCACGCAAACTTTTGCGAATACGTGCCGCTGAGCCTGATCTGCATGGCCTTGCTCGAAATTCTGTCCGGGCCCGGGTGGTGGATTCACGTGCTGGGGCTGTCGCTGCTCGCAGGACGCGCCGCGCATGCCTACGGTGTCAGCCAGCTGGAAGAAGACTACCGCTACCGGGTGTTTGGTATGGCAGCGACCTTCACGGTCTTGAGTCTGTCGGCTTTCGGCATTCTCGCCATCTATGCGACCGCGGGAGTGCTGTAGGCCAGTGCACTCGAAGACGCCGAAACCGGGCTTCCAGGCGGCGACACTGCTCGCGGGCGTCATCATGCTGCTGATAATTTTCGTGTCGGCCGGTTACATCCTGACGCTGCCGGCTCCGGACCAGGCGGTTACAACCGATCCCCAACTTCAGGAGATCGACGAGCAGCGAAGCCTGTGGAAGCGGCGCAAGCCGGACGCGTACGAGTACGTCGTTGATCGTGACTGCAACTGCGATGCGGAATACGCAGACCCCTACCGGGTCACGGTGAATGCGGCCGGCAAGACCTTCCGTTTTGACGCGGACTACGGCGCACCAGGACTCGACAACGGCCCTGCCGAACCGGCAGACATCGACTTGCTGTTTGACCTCATCGAGGCCGCTATCGTGTCCGACCACGTCGTAATGGTCTTTTACGACTCGGAATATGGATACCCGAGCAACGCGCGAATCATCCGCGACGGCGCCAGTCTCGACGAGGAGTACACGTTCGACGTCAGGGGGTTCCAGGTCATTCGCTAGGCACAGAAGCCGACTGTCAGAAAAGATTCACAAAAATTCTGTCGCCGGAACCTTACAGGCTCGCTATACTCAACAAGGCTTGAAAGAACGTCTAATATTTATGCACACCAAGACGCCGCTTCCGGTGGCCCGCTTCGCGTTCCATAAGTAGTAGCACTATTTCAGCATGACCGCCCGCGAGGGCATGATCTACTTATCGAAAACGAGGAACACAATGTCTACAGTCACTGGAACCGTAAAGTGGTTTAACGAATCGAAGGGCTTCGGCTTCATCGAGCAGGAAGGCGGACCGGACGTATTCGCCCACTTCAGCGCCATTGCCGGCGATGGATTCAAGACGCTGGCCGAAGGCCAGAAGGTCGAGTTCACGATCACCGAGGGCAAGAAAGGCCCGCAGGCGGAAAACATCGTCAAGCTTTGACACGACGATCTGATCAACAGGATTGATCAATAAGAAAGCGAGGCTCGGGCCTCGCTTTTTTTTGGGCCGACTATTGCCGCTGAACCTGCCCGGGCGAATCCATTACACTGACACGCATGGACAGCAAGCTGACAGACTTCCCGATCATGAGTTTCGATTGCTACGGCACGCTGATCGACTGGGAAACCGGTATCTGGGATGCCCTGCAACCGTTGCTGATGGCCAATCACAGGGACGACATCGGCAGGACGGAAGCACTGGCCGTCTTTGGCCGGCATGAGTCCGAACAGGAGTCGGAGAACCCATCGCTGCGCTACACGGACATTCTCGAACGAGTGCACCGGGACATCGCCGATGCGTTTCACCTGCATTCCGATGAGGAGATGGACCGGGCTTTTGGGTATTCGGTTCCCCGGTGGCCGGCCTTCGCCGATGCCGCGGAGTCACTGAGGATACTGAAGCGACACTTCCGGTTGGCGATCCTGTCGAATGTCGACCATGACAGTTTTGCGGCGTCGAACCAGAAGCTGGGTGTCGAGTTCGACGCGATCTACCTGGCCGAAGACATCGGCTCCTACAAACCCGATCCGGCGAACTTTGAGTACCTGCTCGAACACGTGGAGGCCGATTTCGGTGCGCATGCGGACGAGCTGCTGCACACGGCGCAGAGCCTGATGCACGACCACGAGCAGGCCAATGAATTCGGCATTGCCAACTGCTGGATCGACAGACAGCGGCTCTCGGAATCGGGTGACTGGGGAGCGACGAAGCCGATCGAAGAATGGCCGTCCACAGACTTCCAGTTCTTCTCACTCGCAGAATTGGCCCGGGCGGTTTTGGACGAAGTACAAGAATGAAAACCTACCAACTGAAAAATGGATCACGCGTTTCACGCATCGCGTATGGCTGCATGAACCTCGGCCAGCTGGACGCCGTCGAGGACCGTGAACGCCTGATCGACACCGCGCTGGCTGCCGGCATCAACTTCTATGACCACGCCGACATCTATGGCGCCGGCTACTGCGAAACGGTTTTCGGTGAATTGCTGAAGCGCAATCCCGCCTGGCGCGACCATATGCTGATTCAATCCAAGTGCGGTATTCGCTTCGCCGGC
Organism: Woeseiaceae bacterium; assembly: GCA_030066655.1. Lineage (GTDB taxonomy): Bacteria > Pseudomonadota > Gammaproteobacteria > Steroidobacterales > Woeseiaceae > UBA1847. Next base: position 12,390 of record JASJBE010000087.1, read on the forward strand.
GATACCTACGGCGACTCCGCGCCGTCGCGCTATGACTTCAGCTTTGAACACATTATGCGGTCTGTCGACGGCATACTCGAACGACTGCAGATCGAGCAGCTCGACATCCTGCTGTTGCATCGCCCGGATTTGCTGATGGAGCCCGATGAGGTCGCACGTGCATTCGATGCCCTGTCGAGCAGCGGCAAGGTGAAGGACTTCGGCGTCAGCAACTTCGACGGCCGCCAGATCGAGCTGTTGCAGCGTTCGCTCGACCAGGACCTGATTGTCAACCAGGTCGAGGTCAGTCTTCTGCACGCCGAACTGATCGCAGAAGGCGCTCGGGTCAACACGGGACAGGGCTTCGCGCCGGCGTCGGGCACACTCGACTATTGCCGTTTGAATAACATCTCGATCCAGGCCTGGTCGCCCGTGGCCGGGGGCCGACTGTTTGGCCCGGCTGCTGATGCACCGCAACACATTCATGACGCGTCGGCGCTCGTTTATGAGCTGGCGGATCGTTACGCGACTAACGCGTCCGCGATACTGCTCGCCTGGCTGCTGCGCCATCCGGCCGGAATACAGCCCGTCCTCGGTACGACGAACCCGGAACGACTGCGCCAGAGCACTGAGGCTGACGGCATCGAGCTGTCGCGCGAGGATTGGTACGGCCTGCTGGAGCGTGCGCAGGGTCGCAGCGTGCCCTGATCGTCAATGGCGTCGAGCCACAACCTCGTCCCACCGTCTTCCTCATAGCCCGCCCGGACGCGATCATCGCCGAACGCATCCTGCCCGCCAGCGGCAGGCGCCTTCAATACGCCTGCTCAGGCCGAGGATTGCGGCAGCAAGCCGGACACCTTGTTCACCAGCCACGCACGAATGCGACCGTCGCGCAGGCGGATGAACGCACGCGCGAGCACCGGGATCAGGAACAGCGTCAGCACCGTGCCCATCATCAGGCCGAACACCATGCTGGCCGCAACGGGACCCCAGATGGCGGACTTGCCGCCGAGTCCCGTCGCCAGTGAAAACAGGCCGGCGATCGTCGTCAACGACGTCATCAGGATGGGAACGACGCGACGACGCGCCGCGTACATCACCGCGTGCAGCGAACGCATGCCGCTGTTCATGCGTGCGTTGGTCGCATCGATTAACACGATGGCGGCGTTCACGGCGATGCCGGTGAGCGCGACGATCCCGTACAGCGTGTACAGGCTGAGCGCGTATTGCGTGACGAACAGGCCGAACACGACACCGGTAAATGCCATAGGCACGGTAAACAGGATCAGCATCGGCTGGAAGTAGCTGCGGAACTGCGTCGCCAGAATCAGGTAGATCAACGCGAGCCCGAGCATGAACAGCAGCAACATCGAGTCGAGGCTCTCCTGGATGTCGTCGAACGCACCGGACAACTCCAGGCTGACCGACGGGTAGTCCGGACGAATCTCATTCCATCTGTCGACGATCTGGTTGTTCGCCGTCACGGTATCCGGCGACTCATCGCCGAGATCGGCGGACACAGTGATCGAACGACGGAAGTTGTAGTGTTTGATCGTGCCGCTGGACTGGGTCACGCTGCTCGTCGTCAGCGCCCTGAAGGTCGTGTTCCCTCCGCCAGGCAGTGCAACGGGGTCATCCAGGATGGCTTCCACCTCTCCCACATTGCGCTGTGGGCCGCGCACCCGGAGCTCGAGTTTCTCGCCGAGGTCCCGGGTGAACGCAATGACCTCTCCGTCAACGTGCAGCCGCAGCAAGCGCGAAACGTCTCCCGGGTTCAGGCCGGCCTCGCGGATTGCCTGGAAGTCCAGCGCCAGCGTCAGTTCGGGACGCCCGAGCACTTCATCGTCTTCGATATTGTCGGACCCCGGGATGTCGGCGATGATCGCCTTCATGGCCGTAACGGCTTCACGCAACTCTTCGAAGCTGTCTCCGACCAGCTTCAGTGCGACGTCTTTTTCGGCCGGTGGCCCGCCACTGGGTACGAAGTAAGACACGGTGGCATTCCCGGCCGCGCGGGCGACCGCGTCGCGCAGGGAATCCCGGATCTCGTAAACGCCACGACTATCGTCCTGCTCGGGATTCAGCGACAGCTGGATCTGCCCGTAGTGATCGCCGTACAGAATTTCAGCGTCGGTGAATCGCAGGCCGGCCATGCCGATCATCGCCCGGAGTTCGCCCTCCTCGACCAGTGGTTCGATCGCGGCCTGCACGCGGTTCAGGTTTTGAAGCGTCTCCTCCAACTGGGACTCAGCTGGCATATCGACGTTGACATAGATAATTCGAAACGGATCGATCGCGAAGAAGTCGACGCGAACCCGGTCTGTCGTTATCGCAACGATAGACAGCGCAAACATCAGAAAGGCCGCGGCAAAAAATCGCAACGGTCGCCGAAACACGTAGCCCAGTGCCTTCGTGTACTTGATCCGCAACGTGTGCGTCCAGCGGCCGCGCCAGGTGTTCAGGTACGCCGTCGCCGACGCCGTTCGTTTGCCGCTGACACTGATGACGTGTGACGGCAGGATCCAGAACGCCTCGACCAGGCTGACCAACAAGCCCAGGGCAACGACGATCGGCACCACCTTCATGAACTCACCGACGATGCCCGGCAACAGGATCAGCGGCAGAAACGCCGAGATGGTTGTCAGTACGGCGGAGAGGACTGGGCGACCGACTTCGGCCAGCGCCGACAATGCGGCGGCGATAGCCTCCTGCCCGCGCTGCAATCGGTAGTACATGGCCTCGACAACGACGACGGCATCGTCGACGAGCATGCCGAGCACGATGACAATGCCGAGCAGCACCGACACGTTCAGCGTGCTGCCCATCGAGTTCAGCGCCCAGAATGCACCGGCGATCGAGAACGCGATGCCGAGCGTCACGAAGGCTGCGATACGAATCCCGAGGAACAGCCAGCAGACCGACAAGACGAGAATCAGGCCGAGCACGGCATTGTTTTGCATGACCGAAATCGCCGACCGCGTCGCCACGGTCTGGTCGTCGGCGAGAAACAGCTCGATGCCACTGCCGTCGAGAATCCGGTTCTTCTGCTCGATGTACTGGTTGATGCGATCAACGAGTTCCAGCGTATTCGTGTACGCCACCTTGGTCACCGACATCGAGATCGCCGGGCGTCCCCGGGCGCTGACAATCTGGTTGGCCTCCTCGGTCGCGCGCCGCACGCTGGCGATTCGGTCGAGCGGCACCTTGACGGTCGGAGCGACTCGCGGCGATATCGAAAACCGCGCCAGCTCCTCGGGATCCGCCGTCTTGGCCGCGACCCTCAATAGCCAGGCCTCGGAGCCGACATCGACCTCGCCGGCCGAGACATCCTGGTACGCGGCGCGAAGCTGGTCAGCGACGTCGGCGGCCGTCAGGTTGTAGGCCACGAGGGCGGCCGGGTCGATCTCCACGTGCAGCTCCGGCTCATTGAAGCCGAAGGCATTGACCTGGTCGACGCCCGACAGGCGCTCAAGCTCATCCTGGATCAGCTTACCCTGGCGCCTCAGCTCCTCGTCGTGGCGGGCCAGGCCTACGACGAGGAGCTGAGGCGCCAGGGTAAGCTGATCCAGG
>JASJBE010000015.1 GCA_030066655.1 Woeseiaceae bacterium
GGCTACACTCGAGCCATCGATCGCCTGATACTGGTCTTCGGAGTCTTCGTTGGACTCGTCGGAATGGGCATGCACTGAAACAGTCAACGCTGTGTCAATCGCCGAGACTATACGTGCTGTTTTTTCCTTTTCCCGGTGGTCGCGCAGAGCATCCAACGCACTTTCCGTGGCCATTTTAGCGAGCAGCTCAACCATCCCCGCTCGCATCGTCACATTACCCTTGCTGAGGAGTTCGACTGCCATAGGCTCAAGCGTCTGTCCATCGAATGCGCTCAAGACAGAGCCGGCCATTTCGCGGACCGCTTTTGAACTATCTCCGGCGAGGTCCAATACGAAGCCCCGGTACTCTGGAGTATCCGCCAGGCCGAACGTGTGCAGGTCCTGGATAAGCCTGGCTCTTGAGGTCGCGTGAATCCTGCGCCCGGCCTCGATGAACTCCGAAGCGTATTGCTGCGCGAGCGGCTTGATGTCGACTACCTTCCTGTACAGGTCTCCGGTGATCGAGCCATATCGGTTTTTTTCGTTATACAGGACGTCAACAAAGTCAACGACGGTGCCCCCCAGCAATGCTGTCATTTCTTTCGCAGTTTCAAGCGATAAGCCGTTCGCACTGATCTTCACCGGCTTCGGTGGCCATCTGTTGCTGTCTCGCTTGACGCCTTCGAAGGCTTCAGAGAAGAACACTCGTACCAAGCGGTTGGCTTTCGCGCTGCCAGCGGCACTTTCTGGCAGATCTTTGCACGATGCCGACAACAGCTCCGTGTAGCGCTTCGCAAGCTCAAGATCGCAGGGTTCGTCCTGGGCCAGCATTCGTCGACGATTCACACTCGGCGAGTTGTGCATCAGGTAGCCCTTGCAGACTTCGAGCTCTGATCCGCTGCACTTCGTCGAGACTGTTGATAAAACGGTCTCGTTGTCGCCTGACATCACGTAACTACAGGCCTTGTCAGCCAGGTCCTTCTGAACATCATTGAGCCGCTTCAGGTCAGATGCGATGACCCGTGATCGAGAGTCTACTGCGATCTTCAGTTTGTCCAGGAATTTCAACGCTTCGTATCTCCCTTACGAACTCGATTAGCGATTGTCTCGCTCAATCTTTACCGCCTTTTTCAGCAAGTCTTGGTGTCCGCCTGGCTTTCGCCGCCATCGCGTCGGCCAACAACCACCGGAATGCGAGCAACGAAAATATAACCGAGCCCAGCCATTATTACCCATCGAGACCCAAAGCAAAAAAGCCGGACACCGATGAGTGATTGGATTTTTGGGGGGCGCGTTTGGCGGGATTAATTGTAATCATTGACATACCGTGGGGGCGCTCGGTGCACACATTGCCCCACGCTGCTCAACGATGCAGAGCCGATTCACGCAAACCTCCCCTAATCACAATCGGTGAATGATCAATTTGAACCACCCCGGGGTTTCACGGAGGCTCGATCCTGGGAGAGGATTGAGCTAGCCAAAGGCAAGCGAGCTGAACTCGGTCGAAGCGCGTGATTCGCACCGTGGTCGTCCGCCTGAATCCTGGTTCTCGGAATGAGTCTGCGAGGTAGCAGCTCGCCCGAAACTGCCAGTGTTGTCGACCATGCCTAGTTACGGCCGGTATTAAAGCCCCAGCGCATTCCGAGTATGACCTGGTTGCCATTCTCGGTACCGTCTTCGTTTCGACCCGAACTGATGCGCGATTCGAGATAGATCATTCGGGCAAACCCGTCGAACAGGTAGCGTGCACCCAGTACTCCATACTCGATCCGGTACTCGCCCGCCTGCAACTCGTCTGAATCCGGGTCCAACTTGTTCAGTCCCGCCAGTATCCAGACGTCCTTGGCAACCCGAAACTGACCGTAGAATTCGACACCTTCACCGTCAAAATACGTCATCGTATCCGTGGTGTGCAGGTTGGAGGTTCTTGACCAGGTTGCCCCCAGGTACAAATCGTCGTTATTCCAGCGGGCGCCAAGCAACCATGCTGACAGATCACCGTCGAGACCGTTGCGGTCGTCGAGAGGAATTCCCGCCAGGTCAATTTCGCCCCGGTTGTAGGCAATCCCGACGTCGACGTCACTCGCAATCCCGAGAATCGAGCTGATCCCATAGGCCTGGTCGTACTCAAAACCGATAAGACCCGGGATCTGCTGTCTCGCCTGTACCTGCAGATTGATCTCGAGCGGCATTCGACTGGCTTTGTTACCGAAGACCTCGAAGTTCAGTCGACCTTGCAGGACATCGTCTGCCCGACCGGTGCCCGATGCACCGCCGTCCGTCTGTGCGTTGTATGCGCCGCTCGCCCGACCGCCCACTGAGTCGAAACGGTCGGTGAATGCTGCAACCTGGTAGTAGGTGGACCAGTTTTTGCCAAGGGCAATGACGTTCTCGCCAAGCTGCATCCCTGCGTATCCCACGCGGGTGAATACTGTCCTGCCGATCTCCTGGTCGGCCCGTGCCGGAGCGGAATCGACGCGTAGCTCTTCCAGCAGGTTGAACCCCGCCTCATATCGGGCAAATAGCCACCGCTGAGGGCCCGTTTCGTACCAGCCGTCTATGCCAACCCGGGACCCGAAGTCCTCGAAGACGTTGTCCGAATCGGTTCGTCGATTTCGAATACGAATGCTGCCATAAACGTCAAACTTCGTCGCGTTGCCGAACGAAGCCAGGACTGCCTGCTTCTTCTGGGCGAACGGGTCTTCATTCGCTTCCAGCTCCCGCTCGTCACTTGTTCTGGCGTCCGAATCCGTCTCCGGGTTGTCGCTTTGAGAATACGCCGGCATGCAGAAGCACGCGAAGACCACAAGGTTCAATAGCCGCAGTGCGTGTTTCGTCGTCATAGTCTGTATTATGCCCCGCTGCGGCGCCCAACCGGCAAGAGATTCTATGGTCGAGCGCGTATACTACCGATTTGACTCGAAGACCGTTGAAGGATGCGCGCTATGCTCGTGGCTCGAAAACACTACGCCGTAATCGTCGCGACACTGGGCGCAATCTTTCTCACGGCATGTTCAGGCCCGCAGGTGCAACCGCTCATGCCGACACCGGTGGTCTTTTCGGAACTTGGCTTCAGTCCATTGGAGCATATCCCGGAGAGTGAACGCTGGACGCCACGGCGCGTCTACTATGCAACCACCCGGCAACGCGACGACAACCTGCAACGCATAGACTACGGCAATACCGAGGGCGACAAGATCCTTCTCGGCATGACGCTCATCGGGTTCGGAGGACCTGACCTCTCGTGGTCGGATCTGAGCGAGTATTCTCGGCAAGGCGAGCGCTCTGACATCGTCGACCTTTCAATCGCCGGGCTGGTCGAAATCGGACCATACACACCGGCCGAGAGCGGGGGCGCAACTGCGGACGACTCAGGCGCGCTGTCGTGGTTCATGTCCGATCTCAACGCCTCCATTGAGTCGGCGAGAGACAGGGACCTGCTGATCTATGTTCATGGTGCGAAGGTCAATTTCTACAACGCCAGCGCCTTCGCAGCACAGTTGGATCATTTCATGGGGCGTGACATGACGTCTATCGCGTTTTCATGGCCCACGCGGCAGAACATCCTCGCCTACGCTGCCGGGTCAGACGTACAGCGGGCCTATCGAACAGCGCCTGCGCTGGCATCGTTGCTCGATGAACTTGCAAAACGCTCTTCAGCAAGACGAATCCACATCGTCTGCTGGAGCGCCGGGGGCCGCGTGGTTACGGCGGCCCTGAAGCACCTCTACGATCAGCATGCCGGGAGTGGAGAGGATATTCGAGAGCGCTTTCGTATCGGGACGGTCTACTTCGCTGCCGCAGACGTACCCGACGGCGAGTTCATCGATGCCCTCCCGTCGATCAACGACCTTGCCACTCGGATTATCGTCACAGAATCCTCGAAGGACGGTGCACTCGACGTTGCGAAGTCCATCATGGGCGGCGGCGCACGCATAGGTCAACGGGACCACGAACTGACGCCCGAGCAGCTGACAGTCATCGAACAGGCTGACCGACTCGAGGTCGTCGACGTATCCCATGGCTGGGAGGACCGGGGTTTCGACATCACCGGGCATCGATACTGGTTCGATCATCCCTGGGCAAGTAGTGACGTCGTCCTGTCGATTCGGAGCGACTTTAGCCCGCAAGATAGGGGGTTGACGAAGGCGGCGGAGGAGTTCCTTTGGAAAATCCCCGCAGACTACGTCGAACGCCTGCGTAAAACGATAATGCGTGAAGACCTGATACTGCGTGAGCAAGACTAGCCAGGCTACGCACTGAGCATCCCGTGGCGGCGCGTCGACCCAGCATCAGGTGCATTACGTTTCTGGCCCTCCTCGCGGCTTGGCCGGTCGGCGCGAACGGACTGCTCGATACCATTCGCGAGCTTGACCTCAACGACTACGCAATTGGTGCCTTAGCCATTACGTCCGAGTCGGTCTACGTTGGCGTCGAGGACTTTGACGGCGTGTTCCCGCTGCCAATGACGTGGCGCAATGCGATCGATAATGACGAGAGACTGTTCGTGCGGGACACGGATGTCGGTCTGCGCACGTTCTTCGGCGACGGCTGGAACGCCGGCGTCGTGCTTGGCGTACAAACAACAAGCTATGGTTCCGGGGAAAGCCTGGCTCTTGCGGGCATGGCGCGCCGGGACTGGACGATCCAGGGGGGCTTTACCGTGGGTCGACCTGTGCTTGGTATACAGGTCGATGCCGACGTGCAGACCGACCTGCTCGGCGAACACAACGGGCAGGAATATACGATCAGACTCGCGAAGCAGTTCGACTTCGGCCGTCACTACATCGTGCCTCAGCTGGCGATTCGGCACCAGAGCGATCGGTTTATTAACCACTACTACGGCGTCAGGCAGGAGGAGGCGCTACCAACGCGGCCCGCTTACGCGCCCGGCTCCGCGACGTCGCCGCAGCTGAAGCTCGAGTGGGGCTGGCGCGTGTTACCGCACTGGTTTGTCACGCTGACCGGCGGTGTCGAGTTCCTGCCGGACGAGATTCGCAACAGCCCGATCGTCGACAAGAACAGGAGGTTCACGTTGAGCGCCGGGCTGGCCTACGACGCCGCGGCCCTGGTAGCAGCCAACTCCGGCGACGGGCTGTCTAACGGTCTGCAAGTCGAGGCCGCGCTCGGCGCGTTCCTCGTGGACGCCGGAACAACGGTGTTTCTGCGGTCCGGAAACGCGTCGTCTCCTGTGAGTCTCGAACGCGATTTCGATGTCGAGAACAGTGAGCTGGCTTTCCCGGCGTCCCTGACGTGGCGAATCGGCGGGTTCCACAGGTTGAGATTGAATTACGCGCAACTCAAGCGTAACGGCGCATCGGACATTACCGTGGACGTGGATGTCGGCGACGTTACGTTTCCGGCCGGCGACAACGTACTCAGCAGTTTCGACACGACCCTCTATTCGCTTGCCTACGGGTTTTCACTGCTGCGCGACGCGCAGAAAGAGCTGACGATCTGGGGCGGCGTCAATGTCGCCGAGGTTCGCTATCGCGCAACCGGTGGCGTCGGCGACGTGCGCGCCGAGACGAGGCAGCTTCTTCCCACGTTGGGTCTGGATCTCGACGCGAATTTCACCGACAAGCTGTCCCTCGAAGCCGCCCTGTCCTTCTACCTGCTCGACTTCAGCGATCACAGTGGGGACATGCTGAATTTCAGATTCGGCGGAAGTTATCGCATCACGCCGTCGCTATCAGCCAACCTCGGCTGGCAGTACTATCGTCAGGACATACGAACGGCCGACCCCTCGTTCTTCGGCGAGTATCGATTCGAGTATCGGGGCCCGCAGCTGACGCTGAGCGCCCGCTTTTAGTACCTATTCACATCTCTCGCGCTGCATCCAGAATTGCCGGCACTGCCTCAAGGAACAGCATGGCATTCATACGGTGCGTCTCGGTTTGCGGGTAGCCGCCATTCATCGCGATGACGATACCGGTATCTTTCTCCATGATCAGCGACTGGCCATGTATTCCAATGAACACCATGATGCGGTGCCCCTTGATGTCGAGCACGCGGATCTGGTCCTTGTACCAGCCGTTCGGCGCCAGCGCCGCTTCCTTGCCGAACTTCCAGGCCGCTCGCACCTTGTCGTTGCCTTTCCACACGGCATCGATGAACGCCTTCGGAACGACCTGCTCGCCGACGTAATTCTTGCCGTCATTGAGCATCAACCGACCGAATCGTGCGAGATCGCGCGTGGTCATGTTGAGGCCCCCCGATGCCACGACGAATCCGGTTGGGTCCGCCATCCAGAAGGCATCGTTCTCCATGCCGACCCGCTTCCAGATCTTTTCCTGCAGATAGGTATGAATGCCCTGCCCGATCGCGGCTTCGGTCACCAGACCGAGGATTTCGGTGTTCGGGTCCTGGTACTGGTAGTGGGTGCCGATGTCGTACTTGCGTTTCTCGATCGTACGCAGATACTCGGAGACACCCTTGAGGCCGCTGTCGTTGGGCCCGTTCCATTCCTGGGACTCTGTGAACTTCGGGTCCCAGGACAGGAATGGCGGCGTTGGGATATCCAGCCCCGAGATCATGTCCGCAGCATCCTGAACCGGGACGCCCTCGAAGGCCGTGCCCTCGAACTCCGGCAGATAAGACTCGATCGGCTTCGTCATGTCCAGCTGTCCGTCGCTGACGGCGATGCCGGCAAGGATCGCCGTGAACGACTTGGTCACCGACATGTCGAGGTGGGTCGAGTCCTGGTCCATGCCGTTCCAGAAATGCTGGTGCAGCAGGCGGTCGCCTTTGAGCACCACCATGGCGTGATTCTTCAGGCGATCGCGCAACAGGGTCTCGAGGTTCAGCCTGCCATCGGCGTCGTTGCCGTGCAGCGTGCTCAGATCGAGCGCCGTGCCATCGCCGCGCCAGGCCTCGGGCGCCAACACGTCTTCGCCGCTGCCCAATAGCCCGCGACTGATGCGATAGTGGCGCGTGAACCGATAGGCGTTCGGGAATGTGACGGCGGCAAACTCGGGGCTGTCCCAGTGTTCCTGCGTGACGCCAATCGCGGCAGCCTGTTCCAGAAACACCTCGTCAGGTGGCAGCAGCTCGGCGGCACTGACCGCCTGCACCGTTATGAGGGTAGTCATTACGACAGTCAGATAGGCTCTTCGCATGTAAGCTCCATGTTCGAAATGTAGGTATTGTCCTCAATGATCACGCCTAAAAACTCACCTTCTTCGTCCCCTCATAGACCTTGCGTCCCTCGAACCAGGTCTCACGGACAATGGCCTTGTGGATTTCGTTCCTGGGGATCTCAAACAGGTTGCGGTCGAGCACGATAAAGTTCGCGCGTTTACCCGGCCGGATGCTGCCGATCTCGTCTTCCATGAACATCGCGTAGGCCCCGCCCATGGTGTAGGCATACAGCACATCATCCAGATCTGCCGCGCTGTCAGCACCAAGGATCGGATCGTCCTCGCCCGCGCCCGGTGCACGCCGCGTCACCAGCGTTTCGGTGTTAAGCAAGGGATCGGCTTTCGAGTCTTTGTAGTCCGATCCAATCGCCACGTTTATGTCAGCACGCTGGACTAGCCCAAACGGCCAGACGTCCTGCAGCCTCTCTGGCCCAAGATCGTCGAGTGCCGCGTTGGTGATTGGGCTTGGGTACCAGTGGGCCGGCGAAAACTCGACCACGACGTTCGCGTATTTCATGCGATCGTAGTCGGCCGGATCAACAATCATGCTGTGCGCGATCTGGTTGCGCAGGGCGCGCACCGCTTCGACGCCGTGTTCCGCCATCGCCATCTCGGTGCCTTCCAGCACGATCTCGCCCCCGCGGTCGCCGGTCGAATGCACCATCACATGCAGGCCCATGCCGTTATACTTCACGATTTTATCGCGCAGCACGTCCGGCGGGGTGGCCGGTAGACCGTAATTGTCAGTACCAAGATACGCCTCTTTGACCAGCATGGTCTGGCCGAAGACCACGCCGTCGATGAAGAGCTTGACGCCATCAATCCTGAAGTTGTCGGATTCATACAGTTTGTGGTTCCGGATCAGTTCCGCGTTGGAATACTGGCGGTAGAAGTCGACCTCATAAATGACCATTGACAACTGTGCGTCGAGCGCCCCGCGTCGATCCAGTGTTTGCAGCGCTTCAGCCCAGATGTGATCCCCTTGAGCGAGCTTTACGCCAGTGATGCCCAAAGCGTGCATGCGCGGGAATACTGCTGCCCCCGCGGCAGTGACCTGCTCCAGGGTATAGTTCGGCGAAAAGCGGAATACTTCTTGCATCGCAGTCTCATAAAGAAGACCGTTTGGCGTACCGTCTTCGTTGCGGCCGAAATAGCCACCGACCGGATCCGGCGTGTCCTTGGTGATACCGGCGAGTTCAAGCGCTTTTGAATTGGCTACCGAGACATGCCCGGTCTCGTCTTCGATGATGATGGGGCGGTCCGGAATGATGGTGTCCATGAGGGCCGCATTGATCGGCGTGTCGGCAAAGGTCGCGTAAGTAAATGCCGCGCCGATCAACCACTCCCTGTCCGGGTTGGCATCGGCAAAGGCCTTAACGCGTTCTGAGAACTCTTCAACGCTCAGAACCCGGTCGACAGGGAGTTCCAGGTCGACGTCGATAAAGAGCTGCGAACGAAGAGGATGTGAGTGCGCATCATTGAAGCCGGGCATCACGAACCTGCCGCCAAGATCGATGATCTTCGTATCCTTGCCCTTGAGTTTCTCAACCTCGGCCCGGCTTCCCACCGCCGAGAAGCGCCCGTTCGAGAGTGCAAAGGCGTCGGCCCAGGGCTGGCGCTTTTCTACCGTGTAGACCCTGGCGTTGACGAAGATAGTATCGGCTTCGTTGGTCTGTGCTGCGACAGCGCCGTATAGCAGACACGCGGCGAAGAAGCCCCACATAAACTGCCGAGTGGATGGAAGAACCACGAAGCTTGCAGATTTCGATGACATCCTATTACTCCTCTGTTTGATCCAACGCATGGAAGATCGTCATCATAACCTGGTCAAAGTAGGTGGCTTGATCTTCCCTATGGGATGTTACGTCGCCCGCTAATCCGTTAGTGGCGATATTAGCGCGCAAAACGCCGAGAGCAGCTTGGTTCATGATGTATACCTTATCAGTTTGCCATTTGAGCTTGCTCTGCGGCCGAGAAAGCACCGTCAATGATGTTGAAAAACGTTGCAATCATCGTTGGGCCCGATGGCTTACCAAAACTCGAGAAAATAGAGATTGTATTGCCGGTCTTCCAATCGATAACGTTAAACTGCCCGTTCACGCCGACCATGGCCGATACCTTGCGACCATTGATGCTCACGGTCCGAAACTGATTCGTATAGAAGCCATCCGGGTCGGCGACCTGCTCTTGGTTGTCCTTAAATTGCCAGGCTTGGCGAACTTCATCGTTACCGTTTTTCACCTGCTCAACAAACCACGTTGGGATGAGTTGCTGGCCTTTGTAATTCTTGCCGCCGTTCGCCATGAGCTGAGCCATAAGCGCGAAATCACGGGTCGTCGGGTTTACGCCTCCCGAATACGGCATACGGCCATGGTTCAGATCCGAGTAAACAGCCAACGGTGATTGGAACCCACCCTGGGTCCAGAGTTCGGATTCCATGAACTCATTATATGACTGACCCGTCGCTCGCTTTACTGCGCGCTCAGTGACCAGGCCCAGGATTTCAGTGTTTGCGCACTTGTAATTGTAGCCCTCGCCGTGAGCGTTACCCAGCTTCACGTTTTGACCGAGCACTTCAATAAAGTCCTCGATGCCGTCCAGACGACCGTGGGCACCCTTTCTGTTGATGGGTTTTCCGTTCTCATCAACGTCAAAGCCGTTATATCCGGCGGCTAAAGGCATCGACCAATCCCACGTAGACCATTCGCCCATTGACCAGTGATAGTCGTTGGCATCGTCATGTTCAGCGTCGATTGTGCGCACGCCTGCTCGCATGTCGGCAAAATGCTGCACGATTGCACCCTCGAGTGGCGTACCTTCAAACTCTGGAATCCACTTTTCGATTGGGTCCGTCATCTGGAAGTAGCCTTTTTCAGCAGCAATTGATGAGGTCATTGCGGTAAATGACTTGCCGGCAGACATTGCATGGTTGGCTGTATTGATATCAGTGCCGTTCCAATAGTCTTCAGCCATGATCTTTCCGCTCTTGTCCATAAGCACAAAACTATGGACGTTGGCGCGGTCGCGCATAAAGGTATACAGATCGATAGGTTTTGTGCCCCCAAATACCTGCACTTTGGTGATGTCCACCTGCACCTCAGACTTGGTCATTGGCGCTTTTTGCAAAGGGTCATTGGCAATGTAAGCGTGGCGGTGATAGAGGTGCGCGTCAGGATAGGTGAAGGCGCCCAGGTGTTGCTCTTCCCAGTTGGCGATACCCGCGCCGAACACGTTGAGGCCTTCTTCAACTTCTTTAACGGGATCGTGATAAGTTACCGCGGTCGCCGAAGTCGCGAAGCCCAACACTAATAGAGCAAACAAGGCTCGATTCATTGTCTCTCTCCCGTTTGGGGTGTGATATTTAACGACCGGGCGCTACTTCGCCCGATCGGCGTCGCATGCCAGCACTCGTGCGCGAAGCTGAGTTCATACGCACGAGTGCCAGCGCTGTTCCGGGTGGCGCTCACTTGAGGCTTCGGCTGCCTTGGGGTCAATTCGACGACACGGCATCGAGGATTGCCGGAGTGAATTGATGGAACTGCATGGCGGCGAATCGGGGCGTCTCTGCCATGGGATACGCACCGTTCAATGCGATCACGGTGTTCGTTTCCAGGTTCATGGCGCACATCTGGCCGTTGACGCCGACCATCGCAAGGACGCGGTAACCACCCACCTCTAGAAGGCGGAACTGGTCCTTGTAGTACCCGTCGGCCAGTGCCGACTCCTTACCCTTCAGCCACGCGCTACGCACCTTGTCGTTGCCTTCCCAGAGATCGGAAACGAACTTGGCCGGCAACACCTGCTCTCCCTTTTCGTTCCTGCCCTCATTCAGGAACAGCAAACCCACGCGCGCGAGATCTTTGGTGGCCATGTTCATGCCAGTTGAACCCATTGCCAGGCCTTTCTTGTCCGACATGAAATGCGCATCGGCGGCGATACCTGCTTTCTGCAACAGGTCCTGCTCGAGAATCGTCGTGAAAGACTCACCGGTCGCGCGGTCGACAATGAGACCCAGCAATTCACTGTTAACGTCCTGGTAGTCGTACTTCTCGCCCATGGCGTAGTCCTGACGCTCCGTGATCAGCGGGAAGAAGTCCATCGTGCCGTTCGGATAGGCTGCGGACTTCTCCTGGCCGTAATAGCCCTGCGCCTCGGACAGGCGCGTGTCCCAGTACTTCTCAGCGGTGCCAGCCGCGAGCACGACCGCAGTACGCATGTCAGAGACTTCCTGCACGGTTGCGGTCTCAAAGGCCGTGCCCTCGAGCTCCGGCACGTACTGGATTGCCTTGTCGTCCCACTCAAGCAAGCCCTTGCCGACAGCGATCGCCGCGGCCATGGCGGTGAAAGACTTGGATACGGACATGTCGAGGTGAGTGGAGAACTCATCCAGCCCGTTTCCATAGTGTTCGTGCACAATCTTGCCGTCCTTGATGATGACCGCATTGTGGTTCTGCATACGGTTCATCAGGAAGTCTTTTGCAGAGATGGGACCATCGAATTCCTGGACCATAACCCGTTCGAGATCCAGCGGCTTATCGCTACTCTCGAGTTCACGGACGTAATCGCCTTTGTGCAACGTGTAGCTGTGTGCAAACTTGTACACGTGCGGCATCGAAGACGAAACGAATTCGGGCGAGTCCCAGTTCTCGCCAGTCATTCCGATTGACGCCGCAGCCTCTATGAATTCCTGATCCGGCTGCTTGAACGTCGTTGCCTGAACGCTGGACGCCAGCAACGTCAGAATGACCAGGATTGATAGCTTGGTGCTCATAGCGTTATTCCTTTGAAATAGTATTTGTGGAATAGTAATTTCGACGACATCGGCCTAGCCGGTCGCGTGAGGTTTACAGGGTGCCAGCACGCACAAGCGGTCGAGAATATGCTTGGCGCGATTCTCTTTCCAGCCACCGGTGACCCCCTGAGTCGTGTCGACGCGCGCATACACGGTGAAAGCGCCTGAGGCGGCCTCGAGGTAAACGCCGGCAACGGACCCGTACTCATTCGCACGCAGGCCCCGCTCGGCAAAAACGACGCCGTTAGAGCGATCCGTCTTCACCGGTGTGTAACCACTGCCCTGCAATGCCTCAGCGATCAATGCGATGAGCTGTTCCGTCGATTCAGACTCGACGACGGTCAGGTAATCAGCGCTACTCTCATTATTGTTGGATGCGTCGTCAATGCTGTTTTTTCTGGCAGACACATCGTCAAAATCGATGTCCGCGCTCGACGCGCGGAAGTCTTTCAGATTCGCAACCGAGGCGCACGCACCCAACAAAACGGCAACTAGCGGGACCATTATTCTCATGTTCTTTTCCCAACGTGGTAAGGAGTGCAGCTGCTCGATTTAGTCGCGCTCCACCTGTTTTTCATTGGTATGCACCAACTCGCCCTCGAAGAACACCTGTTTCGCAAACCGCTTGTGTATCTGGTTGACCGGAACATCAAACGGATTCCGATCGATCACCAAGAAGTTGGCGTTCTTGCCAACTTCGATCGATCCGGCCCTGTCTTCGATACGCATGATGCGTGCGGCATTAATGGTGTAACCCTTGATCGCCTGCGGCAAAGAGATAGTTTGGGCAGGGTCGAACTTGTCCTGGATCTCTGCGGCGCCCTGCTGGCTGCGGGTCATGGCCTGCTCGATATGCAGGAAGGGGTTCATTGGCGCCTGGATCCAGTCGCTGGCGATGGTGTAATTGACGCCGTTGTTCACCGCATCGGCCATAGGCCAAATACGTCTGAGTTGGCTCATTTCCAGATCTTGCGCGGCCACATCGAATAACTGCAAGCCAAGGAATACGTTGGGGGAGAACTCGAGAAAGCCGTTGACGTGCCGCAGCCGTGGAATGTCGGCCGGATCTACCATCATGGCATGGGCTACCTGGTTTCTGAGGTTTCGGACTTTCTCCAGGCCGTTGATCTCTGCCGACTCCTCCATGGCCCTGATCTCGAGCTCGAGGCCCCTGTCGCCCATGGTGTGAGTGGCGACGGACAGCCCCAGGCCGTTCCAACGCACCATGTCGTCCCGGTACTGCTCATAGGTCGTGAAGGTCTTGCCGAAGTCGGTGCCATCCCCGATGAATGGCTGTTTAACCGCAATGGCACGGCCGAAGGGCGTCGAATCGATGAAGAGCTTAACCCCGTCGACTTTGTAGTGTTCGGTCTCATACTCGTCCCGCGCCAGGATCGCGTCGTCGTTGCGAAAACCGAAATAGAAATCCTCCTGATAGGGAAAGTGACGAACGTCCATTTTCAGCTCGCCCTCCTCATCAAGCCGCTTGAACGCCGCCATCTGCACCTCATCGCCTTCCAGCACCTTGATGCCCGTAAAGCCGAAAGACGTGATGATGCCGGTCGCTTTCTTGGCCGCGTAGTAGACGTCGTCGAGCTCGAACCGTGGATGATGCCTTAGCACCAGCTTGATCGCCGGCGCCGCGTTGAGACGGCCTGTTGGCTGCCCGTCTGCGTCGCGCGCAATGCTGCCACCGACAGGGTCCGGCGTATCTGCGGTCACGCCCGCTATCTGCAGCGCCCTCGTGTTCGCGACCACGACGTGACCACCGTCGTCCTCGATAACCACAGGGCGATCGGCGACATATTTGTCGAGGAAATGGCGGTCCATCGCAATGCCGGAGCCCAGGAAATAGGTCCAGGAAAACGCAGCACCGTAAATCCACTCTTTGTCGGGGTTCTTGTCGGCGTAAGCTTTGAGTATCTCCCCAAACTCCGCGGGGGTGCGTGGTATGAAATTATCGTTACGGAAGAGCACATCTTCCATCATGATCACTCGCACCGGGTGGGTGTGGCTGTCGATCATCCCGGGCATCATGAACTGGCCTTCCATATCCACCATCCGGGTCGACTTGGTCGCCAGTGCTTTCACCTCGCTGTCGCTACCAACGGCCACGAACCTGCCGTCTTCAACGGCAATGGCGCTGACCCACGGTTGGTTCGGATTGACCGTGTACACCTCGGCGTTGAAATACACCGTATCCACCGCCATAGCATTCATCGACGTTAATGCCAACACGCAGATCAGTGTTCTAACCAGCATTTCTCTAACCAACATTTCTTTGTCCTCTCGACTTCCCGGCGAAAACGCAGCGACACGAATGGTCGTTCGCTTCATCTTCTCGCTCCCAACAGTCTCTCACGATAATTCTCGAAGTCTCGCGCCATGGCCCGTCCTATGGAAAGAACCATGAAATCCCGAATTTGAGCTGGTAATCGTTGCCGCCATCCGGCGCTTCTACCAGCGGGTAGACTCCGGCGTTCATGTCCAGCAAGTACCCGCCATCCAGAATGAAGGTCTTGCCGAAAGTTGCTCCGATCGGTATGACCCAGTCTTTCGAGTCCCAGTCGTAGCTCCACGTATTCGAGTAGCCGATATAAGAGCCCCCTCCCAGGAATTCCTCGAAGCTGTAAAAAGCGATCGGCTGTATGGTCGTGACGGAGAAGTCACCTTCGCCCCAAAGGTGTCCGACAACGCCGCCATAGGCGAGATTGCCGGCGAATTGGAAGCCAACCACGGCGACGCCCGCGCCATTGCCTGGTCCGCCAAACCCGTCCTTGGCCGTATCGAGCGATACCTGGACGCCATAGCCCAGCTTGAACACGCCGGGATCGACTTCGGGAACATAGAAGCCCTGGACTACCGTATCGCTGTACCCGTAATCCGTGCCGCCCGTACCGTCGGGTATCCCGATGTATGGGAGCAATCCGCGCAAAATGACGTTCGCACTGTCGCCCTCAATCGTAAAGACCGGTTGGAGCTGATAGTTGTAGGTCCTGTTGTCGCTATTCGGTCCGAATCCGATCGTGTTGTCAGTCAACAGCGCGTTGATCGGGGCGAGCGGATCCTGCGCCTTCCGTGCCGCCTGGCATGCCTCATCGCAATCCTCGTCAGCCAGCGCGGGAATGGCGATGGAAACCAAAAGAAGAGCGGCGGCCAGTTGGCGGCCAATCGAGCTGGAAATTGAGAACAGTTTACGAATCATCATGTTTGCGCGACTCCGATAGAGAAGTTGACAATGGCTGGATTCCTCGGCCAGCAGTGTGAGGCTCTTGGAGTTCCAATCGCCCGAGTAAGTTCAAAACGCCGCAGGCGTGCCAGCGAGACCCGGCCAACGAGCTGTGCGTCAGAAGAAATCATGAGAGACCGTCAGCACCAGGTCGCCGACCTGCAGCTTGTTGTAGACATCATCAGAGCTCACCTCCCGGTCTATGTAACGAGCGCCGATGCCCATGGACCATCCGGGAGCGGCCCGCCAATTCAAGAGCATGGCTGCATTCAGGTAGCGGTCACTTCCCGGGAAACCGTCCGCCTGAAGCTCCGCTTCGAGCCGTTTTGTCAGGCGGTGCTGAAACCGCAATGAGGCTATCGCCTTGATATCTTTGACGTCGGCTGTCGCAGAGTCGATGACTGTCTTGTTTCGCGCTGTTCCGAAGAACTGCGTAATGCCCAACAGCGTCTGCTGGTAGCTTGCACCCCCACCTATGCGCACGATCGTTCGACTGGAATCGTACAAACGGTATCGGTAGACGGCCCTGGCTTCGATGAAATTGTATCTGGCCTCGAAATCCGAATCCGGAACGGGTACGAAGACCGTCCCTGCAAACAGGGCCGGTTCGGAAAGAACCGATGCCGTGTCGAATTCGATGAGTTCCATCGGCGCCAGGTAAGCCGACCATTCGTGACGATTGGCGAAGTAGTCAAACGACACCCGGGAAGTGAAGTCGAACTCCGTCTCCGCAGTCGCAAGGTCGATGGGAAATCCGACGTCACGAGGAGACCGGAACAGGTTCGTGTCCTGGGTGACCGGACCCCACTCGACGCCGTACCGAAACCTCGGCTTGCGTCCGTCATCCGGTTGCGGCAGTCGTTGCCCGTCGAACTCATAGCGCACATCGAAACCGTAGCCGTCATCGAATGCCGCCGGCCGAACAGCCATGCTGTTCGCATACGGCGATGTGAAATACCAGTTCCACATCAGCCCATTGCTGGCGCCGGCGAGGACGTCGTCACGAAAGTGCTTGTTGGCGCGGATGCGCGTATACCCTACGAAGGCGGCTGCCAACGTCGCAGGTATTCCCCAGGCATTGCCGTAGCGAGTGCGAATGAACTCGGAGCCGGCAAACGCTGCTGTGGTATGCCCCGACGGGAAGGAGCGGCTGTCGGTTGCATCGGGGCGACCACGCTCGGCCACCTGCTTGAAAAAGTGTGCCGATACACCTGCCGCGCCAAGTGCCTTCGTCAGTTGAATCGCACCTTCTTTGTCACCCTGCGCCCACGCACCGAGGTAACCGCCGACGGGCAGCAGAATCTGCACCCAGTCCCCCGCCTCGGCGAGGTCCGCGACTTTGTCTGAATTAGCTTTCGAGTCGGCAGCAAAACTCATCGCCAGGGACGCGACAAGAATGGAACAAAGTCTGTACCTGCCCCTACCCAATTCCCCGCCCTATCGGCAAGGGACTGTCCGGCTCGAGCCGGTCGAGCTCGATGACGGCAGACAGGCAATCAACGGCATCACGCCTGGCACTCAGTGGCTCAGTGAGCAGTGGCGCTGGCTTGGCCAAATGCATGCGATCGCTCCTGATTGTCTTCTTCGTTGAACGGAGAATGTTGCAACTCGCCGGTTGCTGTTTTCTTTTTGCGAAATGCGATACCAGTCGCGCCGTGGTACCGTGGCTGGATGCCGAGCACTTTTCCTTCTCGTCGAGAGTATTTGATGCGGTTGAATTTGTCGAGCGTTTGAAGGTACCTCGGCCATGAATCAATCGAAATGGCTGTTTTCGGCGAAGATGCTGATTCAGGGAAGCCGCCGGCGCCTCGGCATAGCTCAATGACAAACTGGATAAGATCAGGCAAGGCAGGTGGGATATTGGGCGTTAGCCCGACAACCCTGCGGCGCTGGGCTGACGAGGGCCGACTTCCGTACACAACTACTGCCGGCGGGCATCGGCGCTTTGACCGCGCAGCCATCGAACAGCTCGTGGCTCAACACGAGGTATCGCCGGGCGATTCGGCGCAGGCGTTCGACTTGCTGCGCATGCTGAGACAAGCCCGCATCGAAGAGATTCGTGACGAGATTCTGGCATTGCGAGCAACCGAAGAAGACTGGTTTGCCGTGGCCGATATTCTCGGCCGGTTGATTGCGGAAGTCGGCCGCTGCTGGGCCGATGGCGAGCTCTCCGTCATCGATGAGCACCTGTTTACCGGCAAGCTGGCTCAATCGCTAGCCCTCGTGGCTGTTGACTTTGATGTCGGGAGGGACGCTCCGATCGGCCTGCTGGCTACCGTCTCCGGCGAGCGCCATACGCTCGGCCTTTCACTGGCGTCATTGTGTCTCCGATCCGCGGCCATCGACGCTCATTGGATTGGCGCCGATACGCCGTCCGCGGAGTTGGTTCAGTTTATCGGGGACTCGGCCGAGCCCCCGCAACTGATCGCTCTGTCGGCATCCGCATGGTCGACAGACCATGCGATGCTCGAACGAGCATGTCGTGAGATTGGCGCGGTGTGTCAAGAACGTGGGACGACGCTACTGATCGGTGGGAAAGGCTACTGGCCGGAACAGCTCGAATACGGTGAGCGCTGCGGCTCTTTTGCAGATCTGAAACAAGCTCTTGGGAAAGTCGGCCTGATCGGGTGAATCAAGCTCGGCGCACCGTCGGTCGCGAGCCGGGCATCCGGTTTGTTTCTCCGCGCCCGCTGTGCTGGCAGTCACCCGAATGCAAGCCTTACGGTGACTGCCAGCCTGTGACCGCTAGCCTTCCAGCGCTTCCTCGAGTTCGGAGCGGAGCTTGCTGGCCGCACGTCGTGCCCAGCGCCTGATGTCCGCCATAACGCTTGCCCTGGTTGCAGGCATGGTGAATTCGTCGATACGCCCGGAACCGGACTGAATCGTACGGCGCTCGGATATGACGGCCACGACTTCCCCGTCGCGGGAGTCGATGAGCTCGACCATCAACGTCGCCTCGCCAACGCTGGCCAGGTAAATCTCGCTACGCCCGACCGTCCTGGGCGGCACGCGCGAGATGATGTCGAGCAGCGCTCCGCGCATAATGAGTGTATTCGGGCCGATGTCGTCGACGATTCGAAGGTTCTTCGCTTTCTGCAGCTCCCCAACGAAAGCCTCGGACACGACCTCCTCGAAACTCTGCCGGTCCGCCTCGCTGATACCGAATTCCCGCTGGCGAGAGTTCATCATGGTGAGGCGGCTACGACGAGCCGGGCCAACGTCCCGATACTGGAATTCGGCCTCCCAGAGAAACAGCGAGTCGAAGCGTGTCCAGTCGGTATTCGGATTAATCCACGTCTCACGGAAACCCGATTTGCCTTTCTCGAGGTGGCTATACGCTTCCGCCGTATCCGCCGGCGTCTCGTCCTGCGCCACCGCGGCGCCGAGGAAGAAAACGCCCAGAATAAGAACAAGTCCTTTCATGTTTTTCACATTTTTCTCCAACATCATCTTCTTTTTCTCCAAGGTCATTCTCTCGCCGGCACGCCGAATACGCATTGCGTCCACCGGGTGCTGGCGTACTGTACTGCACAATACGCGAAGCGCTTTGCGAGCGCGAGGCACCGGGGAGCGCCTCGCGACGAACGGGTTTGACCGGCAAACGGCACCAGAATTCACCTGTTTGTCCTCTGAGCCGGGTGTGCGGCGACACAGGATTTCGCTCGTTCGTGATTCGACGCGCTGTTGCGTCGACGAGCCAGACGCGGCTCAGCGGCTGGGGAAATCCTTCATGATCGCCGCGATCGCGTCGTCGACGGACTTTTCCAGGTTCTGAATCGCACTATCGGTCACGCGGCCGCTCACGACGCCTTCCCATACGAGTTTCTTGCTTTTTGCGTCCACCACGTCCACGTTCAGCGTTCCGACCGTGTACTGATCGATCTGGGTCTCGTAGGCCCCGTAACCCACCCACGGATTGTAGTAGAACGGGTCCCGGTACGCGTAGTACGCGCTCATCGACGGAACGGTTCGCGTTCGGATCTTCTCTTTCGTGTGAACGTAGAAGTTGATGAGGAGGTCGGGCGAATCAGAGTACGAGTAGCCACGCCGATCGAGTTGCTGTGCGGTCGCTACTTTCAGAAAGTTGCTCAAGATCGACTCGTAGCCTGACCCGTCCGTGGCCAGCGATTCGAAGTACCCGAAGGTCGAATACTGGCTGAAGTCCGCGCCCGGTGCCGAGCGCGTCACCGTGTTAGGCGCCGACGCACAGCCGGACGTCACCAGAATGGTAGCGACCATAGCCATAATGCCGATCCTGCTGCGTTCCATAAGCTTCATATTTGCTATTCTCCTTGCTCTTCGAATGGGTTCACGGGCAGACGCTACAGCGTAGCAGAAGCAAAAATGCCGTGATCCAGCGCGATCGCCCGCGGCAAGATGGGGCAGCTTGTGGGTACACGGCAGTGCCATGTTAATTTACATGCATGCTCGAACTGACGCTAGTCCTCATCCCGATTCTACTGGTCGACGCCGTGAACCCGGTGCTATTCGCACTACTCGTCTTCGCCACTACCACGTCCTGGCCGATAGCCAACAGCTCGGCACTTCTCATCGGACACACGATTGCGTACTTCGCTGCGGGCGTAGCTGTCTCGTTCGGGATTGACGGTATCGCCACTCGCCTCGAGAATCCGCAAGATATTGACTTCGCGATCGGTTCGCTGGTCGGCGTCGCGCTGGTTGGCGCATTCTTTAGCATCCGCACAAGGAAGCCGGCGGGTGCGCCCGAGCCTGCCTGGGAGCCGACGCCGTTGAAATGTTTCGGCTACGGGGCCGTCGTCAACTTCATCGGTCTCCCATTCGCGCTGCCTTATCTCGGCGCCGTGAGCCAGATTGTCCAGGCTGATCTCGGGCCGGGGCCTTCACTCCTCGCACTCGGCGCGTACAACCTCGGCTACGCTGCCCTGTTCGCAATCGTGCCGGCCGCAGTCGCGGTCGCCGGCGAACGGGCGAGGCCTTTTCTCGACTCCGCCGGGAGCAAGCTCGAGCGCGCGTCAGATTTCATTATGCCCTGGCTGATCCTGGCACTTGGCCTGTGGCTGATAGTCGATGCCGGCTATTTCTTCATTGTCGGCCGGCCGATGTAATCGACGTCGATGCAATCGACGTTGGCGGGCCGGGTGCATGACCGGTCCTGGATCTCTTACCAGTTGAACTGCACTCCGAGACTGACCATCAGACCCTGAGGCAAATTCTGGCCATCGATTCGGACCGTATCGAGCGCCGATGCGACATCGATATTCAGATGCCTGAAAGCAGTCGCGCCCGCGTTGACGTAACCTAATTCGGTGCCGGCCAGGTTCTGGCGATAGCCGAACCGGAGGTTGGACAACCACGACGACTCAAAGTCCAGCGCTACGCTGGCCGTCGCCCACTGAAACCTGTCACCCATGGCGTCGGTTGCCGGATCTGCGTCGAAACCCAGATGGGCTGCCCACTTGCGATTGCGGCCGAAAAGCGACGCCTCGAGCTTGAGTTGTCTGTCCATGACGTAGCGTTGGTCGCGCTCGAGGAAGCTGATGAGTGCCGTGTCGCGGTACGGCGCAAGGTCCACGCTGGGGAAATCGAACGTCGGTTGATTGACGTTGGTCAATTGCGCGCCGAGTTGATAGGTTTCTCCCACCCACAACAGACCAATATCCAGTCCCGCATCGGTGGCCGAGCGAAAATCGGCATCGCGAATCGACTTGAACAGCTCCTCGGAATCAGTGATATCACCGAGTCTCGCGCTGAGCCGCGACAGCTCCATCAAGTAGAGCCTCGCTTCGATGCCGACGTACAGGCGCCCGTTCGGCGAGGACCATGCCGGCCGGCTGTATCCGAAACCGACGTCTGTCAGTCTTGCCGCCTTTGTGATTAGCGAACTATCGTTGTCGAGGAGGACGATTGTGTTGCCGCTGGCAGGGTCCACGCGGACGGACACCTGGTCGCTGAGCGCGACTTCCCCCGAGAGGTCGCCGTTTGCTTCTTCGATCCACCGTTCGAGCTCTGCAATTGCCCGATCAACGTCGAAATCGATCGGCACAGACACACCATAGGCTTTTGAAACGCCGGACCAGCCCACGTGTGTTGTCCATGTTCCGCCGAGAAACTCGTTGTTCCATGCGATGGGAATGTCCGCGGCGAGCCAGGTCTTTCCATAGCCCTCGCTTGCAATCAGCGCCAGGATGCCGGCCTGCGTCGTAATCTCTCTCCTGATCGCGTCAATGGCGGGGCGAATGTTCGGATCGATCGCATCGATTATCCTGCCGATGTCGATGCCAGGATCCGGACCGGGCCGCCCTCCTCCCGACGGCTTGTAGCCGCCGGAGATTTCATCGACAAACTCAAACACATTCTCGAGGTTGCCGTACTCCAGCCCGGCCGCTCCGCTCAGGACCGCCCGGCTTTCGCTATTCTGCTGTTCCGCCTGTCGCATGGCCGGCGTCGCCGGATTGCCAGCTATTGATCGGATATCCGAACGCGACGTCACGTCACCAAGCGTCAGGTGGGAACCAAGCGGCTGAAATACCGACTGCGCCGAAGCGGTGGTAAACAACAACCACCCAGCTGCTGTTGCCAACATCCTCAATGATTGACGAGCCATCATTCGCCGTCTGCTTGCCACGCGGTCCCAGCCACCAACGTCACCAAAGATATTCTCGAGAATACGTTACGCACGACTGAAATGCATTCGTTACATCTGGAACGCGATGCGCTAGTCGCTGGCAATTGTTTGACCGTCGGCTTGCTCGCGTTGGCCTGTCTCAGAAATTTTCTGGTACTCGCCTGGCGTCACGCCCACCCACCGCTTGAACGCTTTGGCGAAATTGCTCTGATCGGCGAAGCCCATAAGGAAAGAGATCTCCGCCTGGGTCAGTTCGCCCGCGCGCAAGTAGCGTTCGGCGAGACCGCGCCGAGTCGAGTCGAGAATCTGCCGGTAGTTCGTGCCCTCCGCATGCAGCTGTCGCTGCAACGTCGCCCGGCTGCGATACAGCTTATCGGCGACCGTTGACTGGTCGGCGCGTCCGGACGGCAGCAACTGAATGATCTGCTTACGTACATCGGCAGACACCGTGCTCATGTCGAGCGTTTCCAGGTATCGATCGGCGATCTGATCGGACGCATCGAGTATCTCTGGGACTGATCCGGGCAGCGGCTGCTCCGCGTCCGCAAGGGCAAAGTACAGCTTCTCGACCTCCGCCTCGTACACGATCGGGCACCGAAACAGTCTGTCGTATTCGATGCTGCTTTCATCTTCGGCGACGACCAGCTCCACGCCGACCGGATGCACGGGACGGCGTGCAATGGCCTCGCAGAGCCTGATGAGCGCGACGTAGCCCGCATCGCTGGCCGCTTTGTGCGGCACCAGCGCCGCATTGGGAAACGACTCGACAATTACCACCGCATCCTCGTCCCTTTGCAGAGTGATTTCTGTCTCCTCCGTCGATAGCACGGCGACGAAACGACAGAGGCGCTCGAACGCGTCCGAGAGCGTCGCGCTCGCCATCCACGAATGGCCGAGTACGTAGAAGTCGGTTGGCCTCGAACGCTCGCCGACGCGGAATCCGAACAGCGGGTCCTGCGTCGTATCGACCGCGAGCGCCCAGAGCTCGCACATCTTCCGGTACGGTACGCGCGCTCCGGGACGCAGGAACGTGGCCGCGTCGATACCCACCTTCGCGAGCAGCGGCGCCGGGTCGGTGGCGTAATCGTCGCGCAGCGTCTCGGCCAGCAGCCGTGGCACGTTCGCCAATGTCGAATATTCGCAGAGCATCTGCTATTGCATCGATCCCTATCAGGCCAATGTTTTCAAGGGCTTACAGGCTGAGGCGTATCAACCAGACCCTGAGTCGAACGCACCAGACCGGACTCGCCGATACCGGGAAACTGACATTGTCACATGACAGGAGACCGAGATGAACGCACACGCACAAAGCAAGCCCGAGCCCAAGACCATCAATGAGATGATCCTCAAGGAGGTGTCGACGTTGCTCTTCAACCTGGGTACCGATGACGCCAGCCTGCTTGGTGGTCTGGATCAGTGGACGCGGCGTCGAGTCGTATCCAACATCATGGCAAAGACGGAACTCGTACTTGAGTCCGCCAACCCGGTCGAGCACTGCTACCAGAATCTCATCCGCGAAATCGATCTTGAAGCGGAAATGGGCGTGCTATTGGCCAACGACGAAATAGGCCCCGATTCACTCAGACAGATGTGTGAGGAACCGGGCGTTTCGGGAGAGCTCTACCATGAGATGGAGCGATTCGCACCGACGATGTTCGACGATGAGTACCGTCACTCGGCCGGCGACCTCGACCTGGTCTGGGCATCGGTTCAGGCGCGATTCGACCGGGCGCAGCTGGAGGCCGACGTATCCGAAGTGATCATGCAGTTCTTCGTCGACAGTTCAGAAGCGGCACGCGACATGAGCACTGCGATGCGCTCGATGTTCTATGCGTTCCACGAGGAAGGGATTCGCCGCCAGTTCGATCTGCCTTCGCTGCTCGATGAACGCGAGACGCACGATTTGTTCGTCATGGTATCGGAACTGCTTGTGCGCGCCGGCAGCTACGAAGACAGGACCGATTCGATCGCTGCCCGAACCGGCGCCTACTACATCCCCCTGAGCTGATCGATTGATCGGCAGACTAGCGGGCCTTCGGGCCCGTTTTTTTTGTCCGCCGCACCACCGAACCACCACATCTGCATCGGTTCGACCGTCTAGATCGTACGCGTTCCAGGTAGCGTACACCGCGGGTGCCCGGAGACCCGACCCTTCTCGCGGTGTTTCGTCGATATGCAACTATCGCTACAATTTCGATGTGAGCAGAATTGAGTACCCTCTTTGAAAAAGCTCCTGTTCCTGATTTCGATCGCACTGACCGGTGCTGTAGCCGCGCAGACTGCTGACTCTCCCATTCCCTCTGTTCGTTCCAACGGCGACGTCGGCAGCGAGCAGATCGACGTGGCTATTCAGAATATCGAAGCGCGCGAAGGGCTCGACGACGAAACGCGTGACCTGGTTATCAGTCAGCTGCGCGATGCACAGGCACAGATCGGCAACAGGCGGGCCGCGGAATCGGCCGCCGCCGCATTCGCCATGGCGTTGGACGCGGCTCCGGGCGAAATCCGTCAACTGCAGGAGATCCTGGCGCAGCAACCGCCTTGGGATCCGACGACAGCCTCCCTCGGTATTCGTGACGACATGCTGCTGAGTGAAATCGAACAGGTGCTCGCGCGCGAGATGGCCGATCTCGCAGCCGCCGAAGCCGACCTTGAGGGACTCGAGTCGCAACTTGCCGACCAGGCAGACAGGCCTGCCGTTGCCCGCCAGCGCATCAATGAGCTACGCAGTATCCGCGACGACCTGACAAACCTCATCGATGCAACACCGCCGCCCGCCGAACTTGCGATTCTCACCGATGCTCGCAAACTGGCCGCGGCGCTCAGACGCGATGTCGGCGCTGCCCAGATCGAGCAGCTCGAACAGGAAATCTCGAGCTACGGCGTGCGCCTCGACCTGATGCGCGCGCGGCGTGATGTCGCCGCGCGTGGGGCGGTCGAACGACGTGACAGGGTCGACTTCCTGCAGCAGATCGTTAATAGCAGGCGGCAGATTTCCGTAGCCGAGGCACAGGCAGACGCGATCGAGGCGGAGCTGGCCGCGGCTGACAAGCATCCCGCGATCAAGGAGATTGCGGAAGAAAATGCGGCGCTCACACGTGAGCTGCCCTCCATAGCAGCCGAAATCGAGCGCGCGACCAGTCAGCTCGCCGAAACCGAACGCGAGGCGCAGCGGATCGAACAGAGCCTGACGCGCATGCGCCAGCGCCTCGAGATCGGCGGCGCAAGGCAGGCTGTCGGCCAGCTGCTCCTCGCGGAGCGCCGTGACCTGCCGCGATTCACACAGTATCGCAGCGATGTCCGTACGCGGCGCGAGGCGCTGTCGACGATCGGCCTTGCGCGAATACGCATCGAAGAGAAAAGTACGGAGCTTGCTGCGTTTGACGAGGTTGTCGCCCAGACGATGCGCAACGTATCGCAAGATGTCTCGGACGAGCAACGGTCGTCGATCCGCAGCGAGGTCGTTCGGCTGCTTGAAGACCGGCGCGAACTTCTCGATAAGGCCGCGAGTACATACCGCAGCTACCTGCGCGTGCTCGGCGATCTCGACATAGCGCAGGAGCGCCTCGTCCAGTCGACAGACGAGTTCCGCGACTTCCTGGACAGGAATCTGCTGTGGACTCCCAGTACCCCCATTGGCGATGTCAACACAGTTGCCTACTTCGGCGAAGCCCTGAGCTGGGTATTTTCACCGACGCGATGGATGGATTCGATCAACGCGCTGTTCCAGGCGCTGCGCAGCCGCGCCGCCGCCACTATCGCTGCGTTGCTGCTGCTGTCCGCCGTCGTGCTTTTGCGACGGCCGCTCAAAGCGCAGTTTCGGTCGATTAGCAGTAAGGTCGGCCGTCTGTCGACGGACCACATCGGCCTGACAATCAGAGCGCTCGCCATTTCGGCCGTCATTGTGCTCCCCCTCCCGCTCGCGCTGGCATTGCCCGGTTGGGCGCTACAACATGCGTCGATGCCGACGGATTTCACCGTCGCGTTGTCGCTGGCGTTGCTCGCCGTGGCGCCGTTTCTATACAACCTGCTGCTGTTGCGCACGATATGCGAGGAGCAGGGTGTGGCGCGCGTGCATTTCGGCCTGCAGGAACAAAATCTCGCAATAACGCGCCGACAGCTCGACAAGCTGATCTTGTTCGGCGCTCCTATCGTGTTCATAGGCGTGCTCGCATACGAGTCGCCGTCAGCGGCCCACCGCGCCAGCCTCGGCGGACTGGCCTTCGTCGCGTTCATGGTTGTTTTTGCCCTGGTCATTCGACGGCTCGGCGATCCGCGTGAATCAGTTGCGCAAACCTACTACGACAAGCGGCCCGAGAGTTGGGTCACGCGTCTCAAGTGGGTTTGGTTTTCGATCAAGACACTGGGACCGATCGCGCTTGCGCTGCTCGCTTTCGCAGGCTACCTGTACACCGCATTGATGCTCACCGACCGGATCATCAGCACGATATGGCTTGTGCTCGGGATCGTCCTTGTGAATCTGATCGTCCTGCGGTGGTTGGCGTTGGCGCGGCGCAAGATTGAATGGCAACTGGCGCTGGAAAAGCGCGAGGCACGCAAGGCGGAACAGGACAGCGAGAGCGAACAGGGAGCAGACAGTGAAATACCCGTCGTCGAGCCCAAACCGCTCAATCTGGACACAGTCGATCAGCAGACTCGTCGCCTCCTGAAGGCGGGCCTGCTCGTGGTCGGAGTGTTATTCGGATGGGCGATCTGGTCCGACCTTCTCCCGGCGCTGCAATTTCTCGAAAACGTATCGCTGTGGTCGCGGTCCGTGACGATCGACGGCATGGCGACACCGGCCCCGGTCACACTGGCCGATCTGTTGCTTGCGCTGATCGTCGCCGGTACAACGGTGATTGCGTCGAGGAACCTGCCCGGCCTGATGAATATCGCGCTGCTGCAGCGACTCAACATGGACGCGGGCAGTCGCTATACGGTCAACACGCTACTGCGCTACGCGGTCGTAACGATCGGCGTCATTGGCGTGTTCAGCATCATCGGCTGGAACTGGTCGCGCATTCAATGGCTGGTCGCGGCGCTCTCGGTAGGTCTCGGCTTTGGCCTGCAGGAGATCGTCGCCAACTTCGTGTCGGGTCTTATCATCCTGTTCGAACGGCCCGTGCGGGTCGGCGATACCGTAACCGTCGGTGAGCTGACCGGCACCGTTACAAAGGTCCGGATTCGCGCAACGACGATTACCGACTGGGACCGTAAAGAGATCATCGTTCCCAACAAGAATTTTATAACCGAACAGGTCATTAACTGGACGCTCACGGATCCCATCACTCGCGTCATTGTGCCGGTTGGCATCTCCTACGGCTCCGACGTGGATCTCGCGACCCGGGTGATGGAAGAGACGCTGCATGCAATGCCCCTCGTGCTCGACGAGCCGGCGCCGCGCGTCTATTTCCTGGGATTCGGCGACAGCTCCCTCGATTTCAGACTGTACGTGTATTCGCGACAGCTCAGCGATCGACTGCCGCTTACACACGCCGTGCACAACGAGATTCTGGCAGCGCTGCGTGAGAACGGCATTGAAATTCCGTTCCCGCAGCGGGATCTCTACGTCAAGTCGCTGAATCTCGATGGTGCGGATCCGAGCCAGTTCGGGAAGTCGAAAGGGGAACAGTGACTCGGATGGCCAAACGAATACCCAACGTTCGTTTTTCCTTCGCCGCAGTCCTTGCGTCGCTTTGCATCGCGCTCGCGGCCTGCGAGAAGCCTGCCGTCGAAGTCAAGTTGATCACGCCGCTGCAAGAACTCGACAAGGTCATTGCAGAGCAGATTACCACGCTGGTCGACGAGGACTCGGGCGTCGAGGTCACGCTTATTCCGCCCCCGGAAGGCGGCGTTTCAATACTCGACGCGTTACGGAGCGGCTACGGCGACATCGCGTTTGCGACAAACAACAAGCGCTACCGCGAAGGCATTACAACGATCATTCCGCTGTACCCCAGCATCCTGCACATCGCATCTCGCGCGCCCCAAATGCCCGACACGATGCACGACCTCCTGGACGGCTCGACCGTATATGCCGGCCCCCCGGGCTCGATACCGAGGCTGCTCGGCGAGGATTTTGCGACCGACCTCAACCTGGAAGACAAGGTCGTATTCGCCGACACGCTCGATCCGGCCCTCGTCGACGTGATCATGGTGTACGCGCCCATCGATCGCGGACGCGTCATGTCGGACACGTCGCTCAGTGGATTCACGATGGTCTCACTCGGTCATCCCGACGATATCGGGAAGGGCTCACCGGTCGACAGTGCCGTGCTGCTCAACCCCCGACTCAGACCGTTCATCGTGCCCGTGGATACTTACGGCGACCTGACGCCCGAGCCTATTGTGACGCTTGCCGTAGACAATCTGATTGTCTCGCGGGAGGACCTTGAAGACACCGTGGCGTACGATCTCTTCGCCGAGATACAACGACTGCGATCGTCGCTGTTTAGCGAACGACCGGAGCTGTTTCAACCTCTTGACGAGAGCATGTCCGGATCCAATTGGGCGTTCTCGATCCATCCGGGCGCGATTGATTTCCTGCAGCGAAACGAACCAACCTTCATCGAACGCTATTCAGGCGTCGCCGAGGTGCTCGTAACGCTGCTCGTCGCGGCAATCAGCGGCGGAATTGCCGTTGTCCGGATCTACCATATTCGGCGCAAGAACCGCATTGATCGGTTTTACGTCGACGTCATCGAAGTGCGTGATTCTGTCGGCCCCGATGCGAGTCGCGACGAACGAAACGCGGCTGTTGAAAAAATTCGTGAGCTGCAGAATCACGGCTTCGAATTGTTGGTCGATGAAAAGCTCTCTGCGGATGAGAGTTTCCGGATCTTCATCGAGCTTTC
Source organism: Woeseiaceae bacterium (assembly GCA_030066655.1). Classification (GTDB taxonomy): domain Bacteria; phylum Pseudomonadota; class Gammaproteobacteria; order Steroidobacterales; family Woeseiaceae; genus UBA1847. The sequence continues at coordinate 28,601 of JASJBE010000015.1, forward strand.
CAACGACTCGATCGAGGAGATCCAACAGACGTTACGGTAACGAAGTGCCCCGAGCGGTTACGAAGCGCAACTGCAGCTACTGGTCGTAGCGTTTGAACCGGAAAAACGTGCCCGCCGCGGAGAACTCCGCCATCAGGCCCAGATTGGTGAGCGCAATGATCGCCACACCCTGATTGTAAGCGGGGGTTGCGCTGGCTCCGAACGTGACCAGATCCACCCCCGCCTGACCGGTGAACTGAAAGTCACCGCGCTTTAAACCGTCCAGCGATTCCTTGTCCTTGAAGAAGATGATCAACGTGAAATTCTTGACACCGGCCTGGATGCCCGAGCTGCCCTGCCAGTAGGTCACCGTGCCCACGGCCTCGTCCTGCTCGATGACCACGCCCTTGCCGTAGGCGCCACCGAAGCCGACGGCGAGCCGCGTGATGCCGGGCCACACGGCAACTGCATAGGCGTCGTCGAAGAACGGCTGACTTCGCTCGACCTTAGCTTTGATCCTCGTGACGGCCTTGGCGGCGCGCTCCTGTAGCCGATCTCCAGAGTCGGGTTCCCAATCAGCGATTGCAGTCGTGCTCAATGCGAGAGCTATCATCGCGACGAAGGTACCCGTGGTTTTCCTCCGACTATTCATGATCCTCTGCCCATGGCGCATTCGAAATGGGCCGTGACCCAGTCGGACCCTCCCGCTACGTCACCGAGGATATCCGACGTCCCGAAAATCCCGGAACGATGCACGACGGTCACGCCTGCGTAGCAGTCCCGCATGCTTCTGGCCTTGAACAGCCGCCGCAACGGAAAGTCGAGTTGTAGCTCGAGGTAGTTAAGGAACCGCGACGTGTTGCTGCCGCGCCGCGCCTGCTTGCGCTGTTCGGCGATCGGCACCTTCTCCGCATAGGACATTCCGAAGCCAAAGCCGTAGCGGAAGACCTCCTCGTTACTCCACGGCGAGTAGCCTTTGCCCGTCGCCATTATGTAGAGCGCAGAGCTCCAGAAGTCCTCGTTGCCCTCGTCTTCCTCAAAGTGCCGGAAGAGCGAGAGCTTGCCCGTGAAATCGACGCGCGGGCCGTCCGTGAGCAGCCTGCCGAACGTGATGCCGCCCACGTCGGTGTCTGCGAGGTCGCTCTCGCTGAAATCGCCCTGGTCGATCTCGCCGACGATGTTGCCATCCGCCTGGTACCCGTAGTTCAAGCGCCACGACCACTCGCCGGAGCGCTCCGGGGTAACGAATCGCTCCGGCTTGCGGACGTTGCCAAAAACGTAGGTACCGCCGGCAAAGAAAACCGACTGCGAGTCTTCTTCCAGGAGCGGGCTGTCGGCGACAACCGTGTCGACGCCGCCAAATCCGATGTTTCCGAAAAACTGTACTCGGTCCGTTAGCCACCACGTCGTATTGAGGCCGAATGCAACCCATTGGGATTCGCCAGGCGTATAGGCCGGGCGGTCGGGCCGCGCCTCAGCTTCGCTGACACCGAAGTAGTAGTCGGTGAGCTTGTCGTCATTCCATGCCCAGCTGACGAACGGTGAGAACGACAGGCTGCCGCGATCGAAGGTGTAGCGGTAGGAAACCTCGGCGCTCTGCCCCTGGTGACGACCGAGAGTATCGGTCAGGTAGTTGGCGTTGAGCGCACCCCATCCGCCGCGCAGCCGCAACTCGACACCGCCATCGACCGTCTGCCTGCGTGTCTCGATGCCCTCGAAGAACGCATTGCGGTCCGGATCAAGCTTCTGAAAGCGGTAGCGGCCCATTACATTCAGCTCAATGTTGTCCGTTTGCAAGATGTGCACGCCGCCCGCCGAGCCGCGGAAGAAAAGGTATCTGCCGTTGTAGAGGTAGAGCGGAACCAGGTCGAACTGGCGCTGATCCTCGTTGTCGGCCGCGATGTAGAGATCCTGGCCGAGGCGCAGACCGCCGCCGAGCGCGGCGGTACCCTCCGGTGTGTTGAAAAACGGTATCTCCGCCACCTCATACTGCGCGTAGGCCGGATACATGCCCGACACAATCAATACGAGCACGACTCGACACAAAACGGTGCTGGCTTCAGCTGCGTTCACGCAGTTACCCCGTGCGGCTTTCCTGGACTGATGTTCGACTCCCAAACAGGCAGTTGGGAGCCCCGTTAAAATGAACCCGACTGCAAGTTCATCATATTTCGACGCGCAGGACGAGTCGGCCGACGATCGCGAGCACTGCGAGCCCTCGTACGTATCCTGTGCGGCGACGACGGCCCTGATCAAATGGGAAGAGATTCGGTTTTGTGAGATGATATTTGGCGGAACATCGACAGTTCGACGCGATTCGACGTACCGGCAATTCGTGGAGATTCCAGAATCGGTAACGCAATTACAGGACAGCAACGATGAGTGCAACGCCGGAAAAAGCGAAGTCAGGCGCCAAACAACGTATGTATGCCAAAGGAATCACGCGTCGCGAAGCCCTCATCGACACGGCTGCGGAACTGCTCGAAACACGCTCTGTCGACGACATATCGTTGAAACTGATCGCCGATACCGCCGATATCGCCGTTGGCTCGGCCTACCATTTCTACCAGAACTCCAATGAGGTCTTTGCGGCCCTGGCGCGCCGATTCGGATTGGAACTTGCCGCTGAAATCGCAGCGCCCTACGGCGAGGTCGAGTCGAGCTCCTGGCAAACCATGTGGTGTACTGCAATCGACCGCGCTGTCGCCTTGTATCGGGACAAACCTGCCTATGCCCGATTGATCATCGGCGGAGAGGCACCCTCCGAAATCAAACTCAGCGATCGTGAGAACGATGAACAGATCGGTGAGCTTTTCGCCGAAATCATCGGCCGCAACTTCGAATTCCAGGATTTCCCGGGGCGCAACGGGATCTTCTTTATCGCGGTCGAAATCGTCGACCTTGTATTGAGCCTGTCCATGATCCGGCTTGGCCATATCTCGGAGAACATGGCGGACGAAGCCAAGCGCGCGTCGATCGCCTATTTGAGAACCTACCTGCCCGAGACCATGCCGGTTCGCGCCTCGCAAGACAAAGACTAGCGCCCGCCCGATATCACCAGATCCGGCTGACAGATGGCCGGTGGCGTTCTATGCGGGCAGCTGGTAGTCGTGAAACTGCTCCCTGAGCCGGAGCTTGCTGACCTTCCCGGTCGCTGTATGAGGGATTTCCTCGACAAACACCACGTCATCGGGCATCCACCATTTGGCAACCTTGCCGTCCATGAATTCGAGAACGGTGTCTCTCGAAAGATCCGCATCTGCAGCCGGGACCACGATCAGAACCGGGCGCTCGGTCCATTTCTCATGTGGGACTCCGATCACGGCTGCCTCGGTCACGTCGGGATGCGCGACGGCGACGTTTTCAAGTTCAATTGAACTGATCCACTCTCCGCCGGACTTGATGACGTCCTTGGTTCGATCGGTGATCTGCATATACCCGTCATTATCGATCGTCGCCACGTCGCCCGTATCGAACCAGCCATGCTCGTCGAACGCATCACTTTCATCGAGTTTGTAATAAGCGTCGGCGATCCAGGAGCCACGGACCTTCAGTGCGCCGAACGCCTTTCCATCCGTCGGTTGCAGCTCGCCCCCATCATTGACCACTTTGAGCTCAACCCCGTAGGGCGGCCTGCCCTGCTTGGCACGAACATGCTGTTGTTCATCGTGGCCGAGATTCTCGAATCCGTCCTTTGGAGCACACACCGTGCCGAGCGGCGATGTCTCCGTCATGCCCCAGGCGTGGTAGGTATCGACGCCATGCTTCTCACGAAACTCGTCCATGATAGAGAGCGGGCACGCTGCTCCGCCCACCAACGTGCGATTCAGCGAACTTAGCGTCCGGCCCTCATTCTCGAGATGCTGCAGCAGGCCGAGCCAGACTGTCGGAACACCTGCCGCGATCGACACCTGCTCGTTCTCGAGCAATTCGACCAGGGTTGCCGGATCCGCTGCCATCGGACCCGGCAGCACGAATTTGGCGCCGACCATCGGCACCGAGTAGTTCAGGCCCCACGCATTCGCATGGAACATCGGAACAACCGGCAAGACACAATCGCTGGCGCTGAGCGACATCGTGTCTGGCAGCGCGCTCGCGTAGCTGTGCAAAACGTTGCTGCGATGACTATAGAGCACACCTTTCGGATTGCCCGTCGTACCCGACGTGTAGCACAGCGAACTCGCCGCGTTCTCATCCAGATCGGGCCATTCGAAATCGGCCTCGCCTGAATCGAGAAGCTCTTCGTAGCACAGAGCCCCCGGAATCGAGGTCTCCGGCATGTGCTTCCGGTCGGAGAGGACCACGAAGTGCTCAACACCCTTCACTCGGTCAATGATGTCTTCAATCAACGGAACGAACATTGGGTCGAGGAACAGGCAACGGTCCTCCGCATGATTGACGATGAACACGATCTGTTCTGCGAACAGGCGCGGGTTGACCGTGTGGCAAACGTATCCCGCGCAGGAAATCGCGTAGTACAGCTCGAAATGACGGTGGTCGTTCCACGCGAGTGTCGCGACGCGGTCGAACGAATCGAGTCCCAGCCCGGACAGGGCGCTGGCCAATTGCCGCGCCCTGCGAAATGCATCACCGTAGGTATAGCGGTGCCGCGCGTTATCGTGCGTAACCGACAATATTTCCCTGCCTGAATGCTGGCTGTCGGCATGACGCATGATCGACGTTATCGTCAATGCGCTGTCCATCATTAATCCACGCATTATTGCTCTCCCCGAATTATGCCGCTACTCGGCAGCCCGCTCGCCGTAGAAATCAATGACTTCATGTTTCTGTGACTGGTTGTAGACCTCGCGCCCGCCGACGAAGGTCCTGACGACCTCGGTCTCGTGGACTTCGTGGATCGGGATGTCAAAGATATTGCGGTCAACGACGATGAAGTCCGCGGCCTTACCTTTCTCGATCGAGCCGATTTCGTGTTCCTGCTGCTGTGAGTACGCGCCGCCGGCCGTGTACAGATACACGGCTTCCTCAAGCGTAATCGCGTGCTCGGCGTGCAGGGCCGGACCGGTGGTAACACCGGGCGCGCGCCGGGTCACCATGGTTTCCAATGCCGTCCAGGGATTCGCCTGCGTGACCGTCCAGTCAGAACCAACGGACAGTGGGGCACCGCTGTCGAGCAGCTCTCTCATCGGGTAAAGCCAGCCAATCCGCTCTTCACCGATGTCCGGAGTAATTACATCGACCGCCGGCGTGTAGTACCAGAAGACCGGTGAAAACTCGGCAATGACATCCAGTTCTGCAAAGCGTGGTATGTCGGCCGGGTTGAGTATCGCGGTGTGCGCCACGGCGTGGCGAAGTGTGCTTCCACGCTTGCGTAACTCCTCGACACCGTCGAGTACGTGCCGTGCCGCGCCATCCCCAGCCGCGTGGGCACGCACTGTCAGCCCCATTTCGTCGTAAGCTATGAGTCTTTCTGTGAACAGGTCCGGATCGATGCGCCAGGGGCCGAAGTCGTCCTCGGTGCCCTCGTATGGCTCCGTCAGAACAGCTGTTCTTCCAGCCGCGCCGCCATCCAGTACGAACTTGACGCCAAGTAGCCTGACGTTTTCCGACGTGTACTCGTCCGGATTCGCGATGACTTGCCTGGACTTTTCCTTCATCCACTCATTGACCCAGTCGGACGGGTCTGTGACGAAAGACGAAACCCGCAGCGTCAGGTCGCCGTTCTTGTCGAGCAGGACATACGACTCCATGTACCACTCGCGGCTCCATACATCGGTGATCGACGTTATACCGAGACTATTCAGATACTGAAAAATCGGAACGATCCGCTTGTATGCAATCTCCGTTGCCGGCGGTTGATCTTTAAGATACTCCTCCCACACGACGTGGGCCGCCGTTTCCCGGACCAGGCCCGTGAGTTCCCCATTCTCGTCGCGCACGAAGTAGCCGCCAGGCGGATCCGGCGTGTCTTTCGTAACCCCAAGCAGCTCGAGCGCCTTGGTGTTGACCAGCGCGGCGTGTCCGCTGACTTCCCAGAAATACGCGGGCCGGTCGTCGACCAGCTCGTCGATGATGGATTTATGGGACGGCTTGTCAAACATGCGAATACTGCTGCCGTCATCCCACATGTAGTCGATGCTTCCACCGTAAACCCAGGGAGCATCCGGATTGGCCTGAAGGTAGGCGCGTACGGCAGCGGCAAAGTCGTCGTAAGAGTCTGCCTCGGCGTCGATATTGACGTTATAGTAACTCTCCGCGGCAAGGTCTGGATGAATGTGATCGTCAACCAGGCCTGGCAACACGAGCCGTCCTTGCAAATCCTCCATCCGCGTCGATTCGCCACGCAAACCGGCCAGCGACTCGCTTGACCCAACGCCAACAAACCGTCCATCCCTGACGGCAAATCCGCTCGCCCACGGTTGGTCGCGGTCAACGGTATAGACGAGACCGTTTTCGTAGATGACGTCGGCGGCGAATTCCGATCGCGTTGGTTCGGAGCACGCCCCGAGTAACGCAGACAAAACCAACAGCGCAAGCTTCTCTCTGCTCATAGTCAATCAGCCGCCGTCTACGATGTCACTGGCAACGGCGACCGCCGCTTCGATGATCACTGCGGCGATGTCTTCCATTTCCTCGGTTACCCCGCGTGTGTGCATCCAGCCCAGGTAGGTAAACAAGCGCGCCATGATGAAAAACGGCAGGTATGCGAGATCCTCGTCCGGAAGTTCGTGCTCGGATCGATAGCCCTCGACATAGGCGCCCAGCGCCTCATCGAAATGTGGCTCTCCCAACAGAACGAACAGCGAGGTCGCAAGCTCGAACATGAACCAGCCGTATCCTGCATCGTCGAAGTCGATCAGCTGGGGATTATCTCCTTCGATTACGACGTTCTCAGGAAGAAAATCGGCGTGGATAAGCCCGTAGTTTCGTTCCGACCGGCCGAACTCGATAAGCTGGGCGCGAATGATCTCTCTCGCCTCCGCGATCAGCCCACGCTCTTCGCCGGTCAGTCTTTCGTTCTCCCAGAAACGCCCCCAGACCGGCTGCTCGCCAACGAGCCCTTCGACGTCCCAGTGATGCCGGGTAAACCCTTCCGGTACAGCCCATTCGCTCGAGAAGCGGTGCAGGCGACCAGCGAGCTTTCCTAGCTTTCGATAGTTGACCGCAATGTCGTTGGCGCTGGCTTCGATGCCTTCTTCGATCGTGCCCATAGCTTCGCCGTCGATCCATGCGAGCAGATCAACTTGCCTTGGCTCGGGGACCGACGCGATGGAAACCGTGTCGAAGAGCTCGCCGGTCAGGGTTGGCTGGACGGCGGGGGTACTGATGCCCGCTGCGTCCAGCGCAGCCATCCACTGCAATTCTGATCTCAGCTCGGCGTCGCTGTGATAGCCGGCGCGGTGGATGCGTAAGGCGAATTTCTCACCTCCCGGCTGCTCCACACCGAATACCGCGTTTTCACGCATCTTGATGAGTGTGAGTTTCGCCTCATTGATGCCCCAGCGATGCAGTGCCGCCCCGGCCAGCAGCTCGTATGCCCTGCCCTGGTCCGCGGACGATAGTGAGTAGAAATCGTTCATCGTATCGCCTAGAACCAGTTGTATTCGAAGCTGACGCCGTAGGTCCTCACCTTGCCGGCCATACCGAACGTCATATCGTTGCCCCAGTTCTTGCTGGGTTGGTAGAACTCGTCTCCGATGTTCTTACCCCACAAGGCGAGAGCCCACCTGGCATCGTCGCTCATCAACGTGATGCGCCCATTCACTACGAACCAGTCCTCGGCGATCATGTCCTCGTAGACCACGAGGTCGCCGGCGTCGCCCAGGATCGTTGAGTACTTGTCGGAGTAGTTGAAGTCCGTCGCGAAACGGAGCGTCATTTTGTTCGCCAAGTCCACGGTGTACGCAACTACGCCGCTGTACTGCAGATCGGGGGTCTGCGCCAGCTCGCGGCCCGCGAGGTCTTCGCCATAGAAATCCGTGTACTCGATGACTTCACTGTCGAGGAACATTGCCGCAAGACGGATTTCCAAAGCGTCAGTCGGGAGCCAGTTCCATTCCAGTTCGAGCCCCTGAACTTCGGACTTCGGTACATTCGTCAGTCGAACCAGTGGGCCGAAGAGCGTGTCGACGCTGTCGTATGCCTGCTTGTCATCGTAATCGTAGAAGAACGCGGCACCATTGAGCTGCATGGCTCCGTCGGCCAGCGTGGCCTTTGTCCCGAGCTCGTAGGCCAACAGTGTCTCTTCCTTGTAGGCGGTCATTGCGCTCCAGTCGTTTACCGGCGACCCGTTGTAACCGCCCGACTTGAAACCGGAGCTGATACTCACGTAGACGAGCACGTCGTCGCGCGCAAACCAGTCGAGACCGGCCTTTCCGGAGAAGTTGTCGGTCTGGATTTCTTCGCGGAACAGCGGATTGTCGATCTCGCCCGTCGCCGGATTTACGGCAGAGCCGTCGATAGACAGGCACTCGTTCGGTTCGAACGGAACGAATCCGGGCTGGCTCAACAGGAAGACGTTGTTGTACAGCCAGGCAATATCACCGCCGTGATCATGGGTACAACCAACCCACTCACGAGTCTCATCCGTGTATCGAGCGCCCAGTGTGAGGCGGAAACCATCACCGAACTCGAACTCGGCGTGTCCGAACACACCCAACGCGTCGGTTTCCTGCTCGTACGCCGTTCTGAACGCATTGAACCCCAGTCCACCGCCACCGGCACCCGTGTTCGAGACGTCGCCGATGAACTCATCGTCTACCGTGTCACTGGAGAGGTAGATACCACCGACCCAGGTCACGCTGCCACCGCCGTTGTAGCTGAGGCGCAGCTCCTGGCTCACGCCGTCAATGTCGCTCTCCATGAAGCTGTCCCACATGGCGAGCGGGGTGCCGTCCCAATCCTGGTCCTCGCTGCGCTCGAAGCGGCGGTATCCCGTGATCGACGTCAGGCCGTAAGCTTCGTTGATATCCCAGTTGATCGTGAGTCCGACGCCTGAGTTCGTGTTGTCGCGAACCGGACGTGTACCCCAGTCAGCCAGGGACGCGTCCTTGCTTGTCGGCGCGTATTGCAGGACATCGGCGAACCCGGCGAAGTTCGGATCCAGCGGAAGTTCTGCGAGGAATGCCAGGACAGGATACAGCGTCGGGTTGTTCGTCGTGGCGACCCCGGGCTGGAAATTGACGGGGACGGCGGCACTGGTCAATTCCTGCACGAATGCGGCCTGGCCGTCCGAACGGTCGCGATTTCCGTTGACGTTCAGCGTGACGTCTACGGTGTTCGATGGCGTCCATCGCAACAATAGGCGCGCGCCGACCTCGTCGATTTCACCCAGCTTGTCGCCCGGGCGCGAAACGCTTTCCTGCCAGCCTTCGCCCTGCTGTGTCGAGGTGACGGCCAATCTCGCAGAGAGCTGATCGCCAAGCCCGCCACTGACGAACGCGTCGGTGCGAAAATACTCGAAATTGCCGGCATCCAGCGTAACTCCGGCTTCGAATTCCTGAGTCGGCTTCTTGCTGATGATATTGATAGCGCCGCCCGTGTTATTGCGACCGTAGAGATCGCCCTGCGGGCCCTTCAGCACCTCGATTCGTTCCACGTCGAACATGACACCCTGCGTCATGACCGGATACGGCAGCGCAACATCGTCTAAGTAGACGCCCACTGTCGAGTTGCTGCCGATGCTGTAGTCGTCGAAGCCGACGCCCCTGATCGTGTAGATCGGGATGCCAGACGGCTGAGTTTCAGTGATTACAAACCCTGGCGTGATATTGGCCATTTCCGTCGCATCGACAATACCCATTTCGGCCATCTGATCGCCGGTTATGGCCGAGATGCTGATGCCTACATCATTAAGGTTCTGCTCTCTGCGCTGTGCCGTCACCGTGACCTCGTCGAGCACGCTGTCCTGCGCGATTGCGAGATCCGCCGCCAGAAGTGACGTCAAAAGTACCGCCGCCAGACCTGCTGGCTGGTGTTTCTTGAGCTTCATAATCCCCCCGGATTTCGAATATGTTCGAGATTTAGGGCAGCATTACAGAAACTTTTCGGGTTTACAAGCGGAAAGTCGCAATTTTACCGCTTCATAATTGCTTAAAAACCATTTCTATTCTAAATTTAGATGCACCAAACACGACTGATCGGCCATGTGATGACAAAGGACGCTCTGGAACAGGCGATTCTCGACCTTCGTTCCAATAAGAATCAGTGGGCACGGGTAAGCGTCGCGGATCGAATCGACATCCTGACCCGAATTCGCACCGCAACCGCCGACGCTGCCAGCGAATGGGCTGCTCTCGCTTGCAACGGCAAGCAAATACCTGCCGGGTCAGAACTCGAAGGCGAAGAATGGCTCTCGGGACCGTACCCTCTCATCCTGGCCTGCACGGCACTTATCAGGACGTTGCGGGGCATACAGGAGAACTCAGTCGCGAACGAACTCTCTACACGCCAGGTGACGAATGATCAGATTGCGGTTCGTGTTGTCCCTGGCGATATCTGGGACCGGCTGGTTCTCGGGGGCGTCACCGCTGACGTCTGGATGCAGCCAGGCGTCAGCGCTGCAAACCTGAGAGAGAACATCGCAACAACCTACGAGCAGCCGGACTGTTGTCGCCGAGGCAGCGTCTCGCTGGTGCTGGGCGCTGGGAACATCAACGCGATTGCGCCCCTGGACTGCTTTCAAAAACTGTTTGTTGAACACTCCGTCGTAGCGCTCAAATTAAACCCTGCTAATGCGTATATGGAGCCCGTTCTTACACGGTGTTTGCAGCCCTTGATCGATGCGAACGCGCTGAGAATTGTCACCGGTGGCAGCGACGTTGGCAGCAGTCCGTGCAATCACGAACTTGTCGATTCGATACATATTTCGGGCGCGGGACAAACGCACGACGCGATCGTCCGGGGCACCGGCGAAGAAGCGGCCCGAGAAAAGAAGGACGGGACGCCGTTGAATCCATGGCCGTTTACGTCTGAGCCCGGGGCTGTATGCCCGACAATCGTCGTACCGGGAGGCTGGAGTCGTCGCGACCTCAAGTACCAGGCGCAACAGGTTGCGACACAAACACTGCACAACAGTGGATTCAACTGCGTTGCAACGAAAGTACTCGTTGTGCCGCGCAAGTGGAATCAGTGTGATGAGTTCCTCGAAGCGCTGCGAGCGGAGTTTCGGAACTCACCGGGCCGGCCGCTACACTACCCGGGTTCTGGAAACAGGATAGATGAAGTGCCTGGCGGCTATCCGGGCGCTGATGAATTCTCGGTCAGCGACGATTGCCGCCGGGTTCTGACCGAGGTTGATAGCAGAGACTGCGGTCTGGATCCGGAGCGAGAAGAAATATACGTGCCCGCGCTCGCCATCAAGTACATCGATGCACCCGATACGGAGAAGTACCTGCGCGCGGCGATCGGATACTGCAATGAAGAGCTTCATGGCACGCTCGGCGCGAACATCGTTATACATCCGTCGACGAAGAAACTTCTGGGCTCGAACTGGAACGAAATGCTCGCATCGCTCCAGTACGGATGCATTGCCATAAACACCTGGACCGGGCTGGGGTTCCTGCTTGTCACGACGCCCTGGGGCGCGTACCCCGGGCACACTTTGGACGACGTGCAGAGTGTAATCGGTTTTGTTCAAATCACTTATATGTTGAACAAAGTCGAGAAGACTGTCATTGAGGCGCCGTTTCGTCCGTTTACGCGGAGTTTTTTCAGCACGCGGTCTGCGTCGCTCCCGAAGCCTCCCTGGTTCGTGGCCCACAAGCGGGCGGCGAACCTTCGCAAGCTGCTGTCGCAATTTCAGGCACGTCGAAGCCTGCTGCGGGTGCCCAGGATCTTCGTAAACGCGTTGTCAGGCTGACTGCCCGCAAGGACGACTCCAATGACCGGCTCCTCAGACTCCGACACCAAGGGCTTCGAAAGACTGGGCCACGTCAATTTCAGCGGTCAATACGACACCGATGCAGTGGACAATGCCGAGCTGATTGAACGCCGGAACAAGTATTTCGCCGGAAGTTTCCTGTTCTTTCACAACCCCGTTCACCTGGTACGAGGAGAGGGTGTCTGGCTGTACGACGATCAAGGGAGGAAATACCTGGATGCGTACAACAACATTCCGAACGTAGGCCACTGCCACCCCAGGGTCGTCGACGCCATTTGCGCACAGGCCAGGCAACTCAATACACACACCCGTTACCTCCACGAGAACATCATCAACCTTGCAGAGCGAATTGCGGGCACGACACCCCAAGGGCTGGACGTGTCGTTGTTCGCGTGCAGCGGGACCGAGGCCTGTGAGCTCTCCCTGCGGCTGGCCCGGCAGGTCACCGGCAATTCCGGGATTATCGTGATGGAAAGCTCCTACCACGGTAATTCCAAACTTGTCGGGGAAATGTCGACAATCACGTACGCGCCGGACGCCCGGCCAACCTGGATCGCGACTGTCGAACCGCCCAATGCGTATCAGGGACCCTTTCGCGACGGAGATGGCGATCTTTCCTGCAGGTACGCTGACCTGGTCGACGACGCTATTTCGCAGTTGCAAGACAGCGGTCATGGCGTCGCAGCATTCGTCTGCGATGCGATTTTCGATTCGCAAGGTACGCTCGAGGCCCCGAAGGACTATTTCAAACTCGTCTACGAGAAAGTCCGGGCGGCTGGTGGTCTGTGTATTGCGGACGAGGTCCAGGCGGGTTTCGGCCGTACAGGCAAATACTGGGGATTCGAACACTACGATGTCGTGCCCGACATTTTGTTCGCTGGCAAGCCGATGGGCAACGGTCATCCGACGTCCCTCGTCACAACGCGACGCGACATAGCCGACAAGTGGGCAGAAAACGATGCCTACTTCAATACTTTTGGCGGCAATCCCGTCAGCGCGGCCGCAGCAGATGCCATGATGGCCGTCATGGAGGACGAGAATCTTGTCGAAAACTGCGCCGAAGTCGGAAGTTACCTGCGCGCGAGACTTGAAGCACTTGCCGACAGGCATACGATCATCGGCAATGTGCGCGGCCGCGGCCTCTTCCAGGGCATCGAACTCGTCAAAGACCGTGAAAGCCGCGAGCCGGCGCCTGAGGTGGCCGCCAGGATTCCTGACCGCATGAAGGACGAAGGTGTGTTAATCGGGCTTACCGGGCGTTATGGAAACGTGTTGAAGTTTCGTTTTTCGCTCGTCGCGACTCGAGAAAACGTCGATACACTGTTTGCCGCACTGGACAAGGTAATTCGCGATGCACCGAGGACGATGTCCTGATTTGAGCTCGATTTCGCACTCACCCACGCACGCACCCGCGGAAAGGCTCCCGGCAGATTTCTACTTGCGCGATGCCGTCGAAGTCGCCCGCGATCTTCTTGGCAAGGTTCTCTGTTCGCATTTCGACGGGCAATTGACCGAGGCCGTGATCACCGAAACGGAGGCTTACGCCGGCACCGGGGATCGTGCCAGCCATGCCTTCGGTGGCCGCCGCACGGCGAGGACCGAGCCGATGTACCGCGAGGGCGGCGTTGCTTACATCTATCTCTGCTACGGCATCCATCACCTGTTCAACGTCGTGACTGGCAAGCGAGACGATCCTCAAGCCGTATTGCTTCGCGCGGGTGAACCTCTGCGAGGCATCGATGAAATGCGAGTGCGGCGCAACAAAACAGCTGGCAAGTCGAAGCTGATGGCGGGGCCCGGATCGCTGTCGCAGGCCTTGGGCATTCACACGAAGCTCAGTGGTGTAAGCCTCTTTGGCGACGAATTGTGGATTGAAGATCACCAGCTCGTCGTGACTGACGAGGACATCGTCGTCGGCCCACGAATCGGCATCGACTACGCTGGCGACGACGCGGCGAGACCGTATCGATTCGTCCTTACGAGTATGCCGTAGGAATGGCTACTCGTCCCATAGAGTTCCCTGTTTCCGCACATAAAGCACTGACTTGTCGCGATCATGCCGATTCCAATGGGGCAATAGTCCTGCCGAAAACTTGACGTTTCTTGACATTGCTTGATAGTGTGAGCCTTATGCCCAGCATCAAGATAAGTTCCAAAGTCGAACAAGCCGAATGGAAGGCACTGCAGGATCTCGCCAAGGAGTCCCATCAGAGCATTTCCGGCCTGCTCACTGAGGCAATCAGCGATTACGTACGTAAACGCCGATTGCGTCCTGCTGTAATGGATCACCTCGAAGACGCGATGCAGGAGAACGAAGAGCTGGGCCACCGACTTGCCCGATAGCGCAGTTCAATTCCTGTCGCTTGATGAAGTGCTCGCGATTCAGGAGCGACTGATCGAGCGATTTGGCGGCGACCACGGTATTCGCGATCAGGGCCTCCTGGAAAGTGCCCTCTTTCGCCCGCAGACCGGTTACTACACACATATCGAAGAGATGGCGGCAGCGATGTTCGAGTCCCTGCTAATCAATCGCGCCTTCGTGGATGGCAATAAGAGAGTCGCTTTCTTCGCCACCGACGTATTTCTGCGTCTGAACGGTTGGAAGCTTGTCCTCACTGCCGACGAAGGCGAACAGTTTATCGTCGGCATGCTCGAAGCCAACGACTGTTCGTTTGAAAAGATTCTTCCCTGGATTCGCGAACACATAGTCAAAAAGTAGCGGCATGGGCTACATCTCAGCTTTGTTCGCAGTAAAAGTCGCGTATATCGCGACTGCTGACGTTGCGGCGCCGCAAGCGAAGCGGCGAGCACTTTGTCGAACTGTGGGAATCGATGCAGACAGCGCGGTCGATCCGAAACAGATGATCCGGGATACGACGTTCTTCGGTTTTCTCGAACACATCGCGCGCGAGTACCAGGACGGTCGGTCTATCGCGATTCGTGTAGGCGCCTCGATGCGCTGCGACGACTACGGTGCATTTGGCCTGGCGTTCAAATCGGCCATCGACCTTTGGGGATCGTTTCAACGGGTACAGCGATACGGGAAGGTCGTTACCAGCATAGCGAATTACATTGTCGAACCTGGGAACGGGTCGTCCTTCATGGCGCTACGCCCTGATGATGAAACGCGTCTCGGTTTACGAATGACCAA
>JASJBE010000086.1 GCA_030066655.1 Woeseiaceae bacterium
CCTGCGCCATTCATCGATGCCCGGTCCCTCGTAGGCCGGGATGTCGGGCAGGCTCAGGCCATTCTGCTGAAGGTCCGTACGCAACTCGTTGACGACGAGCTCAACCGTCGCCGGGTCGCCCGCTATCGTACCGAGGCCCTCGAGGGCAAGAGTCAGCATCGGACTCTGCACGGCTTCCGGCGCCAGCGTCGTGGCGGCGGCACCGTAAACCATGGTCGGGTAGTAATTCGAGCGCTGCCTCGAATCCATCTCGGCGTACGTTTCCTCGTCGATCCAGCCGAGCTCGACCGGCCCGCCGTAGAGTCGTTCTCGCAGCACGCCGACATGAAACATCGCGAACAGGCGACCGTGCAGCACCGCCTGGTAATACCAGTGTTCGGCCTCGACCAGCGCAGCGCGCACATCGCCTTCGAGTGGCTCGTTCTTTGTCCATGATCGCGTGCCGCCGTCTTGTCCATCGAGTTGCCCGACGGCGTCGTCCTCCGGCCGGCCCTGGGCGCGAAGCTCTGCGCGCTTGCCGAGGATGGTCATGGCGCCCGAGTCTTTCTGTGCCGCCAGGGACCTGAGGTCCGACTCGCTCAACCCGCGGTAAACGGCCATGCCCGGTCCTTGTGGCGCGAGCGGTTCCAGCCGGGCCATCTCGGCCGCCAACCAGGGATGGGACAGGTCGGGACGAAAATTCAGGCAGGATGGCGCCTCGGCGTCATCGGGTTCCTCGGCTGGCGTGGTCGCCTCGCTTTCCGAGAGCGGGTTGGAAGAGGCGCCGTTGTCTCTCAGTTTGGGGTCGGGTGAAGAAGGCGGGGACGAAACAGCCAGCGCCTGCTCAGTGGGTCCCAAGTCGGGCGAGCCGCGGTTGAGGAACAGAACGGTGCAAATGACCGCAGCGATGGTCAGGGCGGCGGCGAGAACCTTCTTCATGCTGTACGCGGCCCGCGCGACGTGAGTTTCTCTGCCCGATGGCACGGTTTCTCGCCAGAATCCTCAATCATTCTCGCAGAACTCTTCGCGCCATTCTTCGAGGCTTGGGCCCTCGTAGGGCGGGATCACGGGAAGCGTCAGGCCGCTTTGCTGAAGGTCGGTACGAAATTCATCCAGGACAAGATCAATGGTTGCCGGGTCGCCGAAATCAAGATCTACGCTCGCGCTTTCGAGGGCCAAAACCATTGGTGGCGACGCCATCTTCTGCGGCATGAGTTTCAAGGCAGCGGCCTGATACACGACGAAAGGGTTGAAATCCCTGCGCTGCTTGCGTTCCAGCTGTTCAAAGGCCTGCTTGTCGATCCACCCCAGCTCAACTGGCCCGCCAACGAGTCTTCTTTGCAACCGGCCGACATAAACCAATGCAAAGATGCGCCCGTGAAGCGCGGCCTTGTAGTACCAGTCTTGCGCCTCCTGCAGTGCTTGCTCGGGATTCGCGCCCGAGTCTTTATCGGGAATGGGCACACGCGATCTGGCCCTGTTGGAGTAACCAGAGAGCTGGCTGACAGCGTAATCCTCCGATTTCCCCCTTGCGCGAAGCGACGCACGTGTGGCGAGCACTACCATTGCTCCCGAGTCTTCCTGCGTGGCCAGCGATAGCAGGTCCGCCTCGCTCAGACCTTGATACACGGCCATGCCGGGACCGGTTGGCGAAACGCTCTCGAAACGAGCGGCTTCCGCAGCCATCCAGGGATGCGCGTGATCGATGCGAAATCGACTGCATTTCTCCGGTTCGCCCTCTTCGGCGTCAGAAATGTCTGCGGAATCGTCCGTTGGCTGAGAGTGGGCGGCCTCTGTTTCGACCTTTGAGACCGTCAATTCTGAACCGGGTCGGCTGTCGTTCAGCCGGATATCTGGCGTGGGATCGTCGGGAGTGAAAAACAGGAAAGCCGCGATGGCAGCAGTCAGCACAAGCGCCGCGATGACAAACCTGTTCACGCTTCGCCCCTCCGGCCGATTACGCGATCTCCGGGCCGATCGCGCGACTCATCAGGTTCTCGACGGCCTTCCGCGGGGCGACGCCGTCGTACAGGATGCGGTAGATCTCGTGGCAGATCGGCATCTCGACACCCAGTTTCGCGGCGACTTCTTCAACCGCCTCGGCCGCCAGGACGCCTTCGACGACCTGCTGGATCTCTTCCTGCGCTTCTTCGATGGTCTTGCCGGCAGCGAGCGCGAGCCCCATGCGACGATTTCGCGACAGGTCATCCGTGCAGGTCAGCACGAGATCGCCCATGCCCGCGAGACCCATGAAGGTCTCCTTCTTCGCACCGAGCGCGACGCCTAGACGCGTCATCTCGACGAGCCCTCGGTTGATCAATGCGATACGCGTGTTGGCGCCAAAGCCCAAGCCGTCGGACATGCCGGCGCCGATCGCGAGGACGTTCTTGATGGCGCCGCCCACCTCGACGCCGACCATGTCGTCCGAGGTGTAAGCGCGAAAGTTCGGGCTGCTCAGCGACTCCGCCATCTGGTGACCGAAGTCCGCGTCGTTTGCAGCGATCGTCATCGCGGTCGGCAAGCCGTCGCCGACTTCGCGGGCGAAGGTCGGGCCGGACAGCACGGCGAGCTTGTGGTCGTCACCCAGCACCTCGTTGGCCACCTGGTGCGGCAGCTTGCCGGTGTGCAGCTCGAAGCCCTTCGTTGCCCAGGAGACGCGCGCATGGCTCTCCAGGTGTGGCTTTAGCGCGGTCAGCGTCTCGCGCAGCGCATGACTCGGGACTGACACGAGCACATCCTGCATGCCGTCGAGGCACTCCTCGATGGTGTCCGCGACCGACAGGTTGTCCGGGAAGTCGGCGCCGGGCAGGTACTTGTTATTGACCCGCTCGGCTTTCATCAGGGCGCGTTGTTCGTCGTCGCGCCCCCACAGCCGCACCTCGTGGCCACTGCGGGCGAACTGCAGCGCCAGCGCGGTGCCCCAGGAGCCCGCGCCAATGACGGCAATCGCCCCTTCGGACGCGGCGCTTATTAGTGCGTCTCCGCGTTTTCTGCGGCAGCTTCGGCCTGCTTCTGCTGCAGCGACTGCATGTACAACGCATCAAAGTTGATGGGCTGCAGCACGAACTCGGGGAAGCCGCCCTTCTGCACCATGCCGGCGATCGACTCGCGGGCGTAGGGAAACAGCACGTTCGGCGAGAAGCTGCCGATCAACGCGCCCATCTCTTCGGTGTTATAACCCGCCAATTCGAAGATACCCGCCTGCTGGATTTCCAACAGGAACAACGTCTTGTCGTTATCCTTGTCCTTCGCCTCGACCGTAATCGTCAGGACGATCTCGTGTGTGTTGTCGTCCAGCTGCGTGTGCGCGCTGCGGAGGTTGAGATTGGTTGCCGGCTGCCAGTCCTTGGCCTGGAAAACCTGCGGCGATAACGGGGACTCGAACGAGAAGTCCTTGATGTAGATCTTGATGATGGAGACGCGCTTGCCGCTGTCAGCCTTTTCCTCTTCTGCCATGTCTATTCCTGCATTAACTCTGCTGTTGGTTGCCCGCGAGCAGTGTGTCTAGTTCTCCGCTCTTGTCGAGCTCGTAAAGATCATCGAAACCGCCAACGTGGGTTTCGCCAATAAAAATCTGTGGTACCGACGTGCGTCCGCTGCGCTCGATCATCTCCTGGCGCCGCACGTTGTCGGCAGTGACAGAGATATCAGTATAGTCGACGCCCTTCTTCTTCAGCAGCATGCGGGCGGCCCCGCAATACGGGCAGACTTCGTTGCCGTACATGACTACGTTCGGACCGTCGCTCATTTCTTCTTTTTGCTTTTCGTCTTCTTGCCGGTGACGACGGGCAGGCCTTCCTGGGTCCACGCGGCCATTCCGCCTTTGAGCCCGTAGGCGCTGGCGAAGCCCGCTTCGCGCAACGTCTTGATGGCCTTGTTGGACGTGATGCCGGCATCGCAGACAGCGATCAGCGGCTTGTCCTTGTTCTTGGCCAGTGTCTCCATCTTGGCCGGCAGCTCGTCGAACGGCACGCTCTTCGCGTTGACGATATGGCCGCGTCCGTGTGCATCGGCGCTGCGAAGATCGATGACGGCCGCATCGTTATTGATTAGCTTGACCGCCTCCGAGGCCTCGATGTTGATCAGGCCGCTCGCCTTGCGACGCAGCTCGGAGAAGACTAAGAGGAAGAAACTCACCGTCAGGGCGAGCAGCAGGAACGGGTGATTACCCGCGAATTCGAGATATCTGTCCATTTGGGTCGCAGTCGGTCCTGCGGTAATTCAGAAAAGCGCGACATTATAACAGCGCTGTACGCCGGACGAACCCCGATGTTCGACCGGGGACGCCGCGAACACTCTTCTCTGACAGCCGCGGGGCCCTTACACTTCGGGCCATGCGCCGACTCTTCCTGCTGTCCTTGGTCCTCGTGGCCCTCTCCGCTACCGCAAACCAGGAGGCGGAGCAGCGGGCCGTCATCAAGGAGCAGGAGCTTGAGCAGGTGCGGTCCCGAATCAGCAGGCTGAAGGCGAGCATGGATGAGGCGGCCCGGGAGCGAGACCGGCTCACTGCGGACCTGCAGTCCGCCGAAGTCGAGATCGGCGAGAAGCGAATCCGGCTCAACGAGCTTGAACGAGAGCGCGCCTACAGTGAGCGCCGCAGCGCCGAGCTCGGCGCCGAGATCGACAAGCAGGAGAGCATCCTCGACGAGCAATCGGGACAGCTGGCGAACCAGCTGAAGGCGGCATGGATGAGCGGCGACCAGGAGAAGCTCCAATTGCTGCTGAACCAGAAGGACCCGGCAACGCTGGGCCGGCTCGTCGTCTACTACGACTACTTGAACGAATACCGCAGCGAGAACATCCGCAGCATCACGGATGCGCTGGCCAGGCTGACGGCCCTGAGAGCGGAGGTCGTCGCCGAGGCGGCGCGCCTCACCGACATCGCCAAGCGTCGCTACGATGAGCTGACCGAACTCAACGCGGCGCAGGAGAAACGCCAGTCCCTGCTCAGCTCGCTGAAACAACGCATGGCGACGGAGTCCGAGGAGATCGAGCGACTCGCTGCCGAGGAGCGGGACCTGACCCGGTTGATCGACGAGCTTTCATCCATCCTGTCCGACTACCCGATCCGGTCCGAGGAGCCGTTCCGTGAATTCAAGGGCCGCCTGACCTGGCCGGTCGCCGGTCAGTTGCAGCATGACTTCGGGCAACCCCGAGTGGGCGGCGAGCTGCGCTGGAACGGCGTGGTGCTGCTGGCACCGCGAGGTCGGGAGGTTCGCGCCGTCTATCACGGTCGTGTCGTCTTCGCCGACTGGCTCGCGGGTATGGGCTTGCTGGTCATCGTTGATCACGGCGATGGCTACATGACGTTGTATGGCTACAACGAGACGGTGCTGACCGACGAAGGCGACTGGGTGGCCCCCGGCGACGTCATCGCGACGGTCGGCAACAGCGGTGGCCAGGCCGAATCCGCGCTCTACTTCGAGATCCGCAGAGGGCAGGATCCGGTTAATCCCGGGGATTGGGTGACGCGCCAGCCGGGCGCCGCCCGATAGGAAACCACGACCGGGCATTAGTCCGGCTACCGCTGCTGTGCTAATGTCGGGGATCATTTTTTTCCCGGCGCCGGCGCCGGAGGGTTAGATTGAGCGAATGTCGCTAAAGGTTCGGGCAATACTGGTTGTCGTGATCGGAACGGTCATGGGCCTGAGCCTGTCTATTGGCGGCGGTCTGCTCGATGAACCCAGAACCCCGACGGACGAAGAGCTCGCGCTGGAGCAGGCACAGCTGCTCGCCGAGGTCATGGAGCGCGTCAAGCGGGATTATGTTGAGCCGGTCGACGATCGTGACCTTCTCGAGGCGGCGATCCGCGGCATGGTCGGCGACCTCGATCCGCACTCCGAATACCTCGACGCGAACGAGTATCGCGACATCCGAATCTCGACCACCGGCAGCTACACGGGCGTCGGCGTCGAGATCTCCGAGGAGAACGGCGTCGTGCGCGTCGTCACGCCCATCAAGGGTTCGCCCGCCGCGCGATCCGGGATCCGCGCCGGTGACGAGATCATCGCGATCGATGACATCATGATCGAACCCGGCAACTTGCGGGAGACGATCGGCCAGATGCGCGGTCGCGCCGGGTCGAAGATCAAGATCACGGTGCTGCGAGACGACGACGTCATCGCGCATGAAATGCGACGCGAAGTCGTGCGAATGGCCAGCGTCAATTACGAATTGATGTCACCGGCCTATGGCTACGTTCGCCTGAGCCAGTTCAGCGAGAGCACCGCGAGGGAGCTGTCGCGGGCGATTGACGAGATGCAGGACGAGAGCGGAGACCTGCTCGAGGGCCTGGTGCTCGACCTGCGCAATAACCCCGGTGGTGTCCTGGATGCCGCGGTTGACGTGTCGGACCTGTTCCTCGACTCAGGCGTTATCGTCAGCGCCGAGGGGCGGACGGCGGAGGCTCGCTTCTCACGCACGGCGCACCGGGGCGACATACTCGACGGTGCGAACATGATTGTGCTCGTCAACAACGGTTCGGCGTCTGCCTCGGAGATCGTCGCGGGCGCGCTGCAGGATCACGGCCGGGCGCAGGTGCTCGGCACGTCGACCTTCGGCAAGGGCCTCGTGCAGACCGTCATGCCCCTGTCCAGGGGCCGCGCCATCAAGCTGACGACGTCCCGCTACTACACGCCCTCTGGCGACTCGATTCACGAAACCGGTATAACGCCGGACGTCTACGTCGAGGGGACGGAAGGCTTTCCGAACATGAGCCTGAGTGGCACCGTCGACCGGGAACGCGACGCGCAGCTGAGCGAGGCGCTCGCACGGCTACAGCGCGGGCGGGTGATGCACAGCAACGCGAGATGACCCGCACGCTCGTCGTTCTTTTCGCGAGCCTGCTCGCACACACCACACTTGCCGAGCAACGCCCTCGGGTTGCCATCATTATTGACGACCTCGGCTACGAATGGACCGCGGCTGAACGTCTGCTCGCGCTCGATCTGCCAATGACCTTCGCGATTCTGCCCGACGCTCCGAAGGCCCGCCGTCTGGCCGAAGCGGCACAGCGGTTCGGGCAGGAGGTCATCGTGCACCTGCCGCTGCAGGCGATGAGCGACAAAGGCTCGCACGGCAGCAACGAGATCACGCTCGACATGAACGCGGCCCAGTTTCGACGCGCGTTCGACAGGGCCCTTCGATCGGTGCCGTTCGCCGTGGGCGTTAACGGCCATCGGGGCAGCCTGGTGACACAGCATCCGGGTCACATGCAGTGGCTGATGGACAGTATCCGCTGCTCGGCCAACCTGTTCTTTGTCGACAGTTACACGACGCACCTGAGCGTAGCGATGCAAATTGCCGACGAGTCGGGCATACCGGCGGTCAAGCGAGACGTCTTTCTTGACAACAGTCGCGAGCCGGCCGACATCCGGCGTGAGATCGACCGCTTAAAGGCGCTCGCGCGCGAGTCCGGGTCGGCGGTCGCGATCGGCCATCCGTACCCGGAGACCCTCGCGCTGCTCGAGCAGGCGCTGCCCGCGCTGCAGGCGGAGGGTTTCGACCTGGTTCACGTCAGCGAGCTGGTCCGTGTGAACTGATTAGATCCGGGGCTTTCTAAAAAAACAGGGACGTAGCACAACAGCAGTTTATGAACAGCCGAATCCTCTTCTTGCTCGTCGCGGCACTACCTTTGCCCGCGACGGCCGACAACTTCGATCCGAGTACCGCGTTCGAGCAGAGGCAGCCGACGCTGACACTCGCGCAGCTCAACGATGTTGTCTGCACACAGCAGTACGACCCCGTCTGCGGCGTCGATGGCAAAACCTACAGCAACGAATGTGTCGCGACAGCGGCCGGTGTCGACATCGCGACGGCTGGCGAGTGTGCCGAGCAGGAGGCCGGATGCACCGACGAATTCGATCCGGTCTGCGGCATCGATGGAAACACGTACAGTAACGAGTGTCTTGCGAAAGAGGCCGGGATGGAGATTGCCGGACTCGGCGCCTGTACCGACAGTGGCTGTCCCTCGACGGTGGACCCCGTCTGCGGCGTCAATGGTCGGACCTATCTGAACCGGTGCGAGGCGCGCGCATCCCGTGTGCCCGTGCAGCGCGCGGACGCCTGCGACATCGGCAACTGTCCGAACGTCATCGTGCCCGTTTGCGGCAATGACGGAGTCACCTACGACAATGCCTGCTACGCCGACAGGGCCGGCGTCGAGTCATTCACCGAAGGCGCCTGCAACCTGCGCCGCTGTCCGGATCTCTTCGTGCCCGTCTGTGCCGAGGACGACAGGACCTACGGCAACGCCTGCCACGCCGAGCGCCGCGGCGTCCGTATCGCCTATGCCGGAGTCTGCGAAAACGAGGGTAAGAACTGCCCCGATGAGCGGGCGCCGGTCTGCGGTATGGATGGTGTCACCTACGAGAATGCTTGCCAGCTTGAAAACGCCGGTGTTGAAAAGGCCTACGCCGGGGCGTGCCTCGGGGGATAGGTCCCGCGGTTCAACCAGCGTCTGTCGGAGCGAACGGCGATTGCTCCTTTCTTGAGTTGGTCGCTTAAGATGCGGCGCGTTGCGCCGCTGCTGTCGCTCGGGAGCGTGGCTCCCTCCTACAGGGGTTCGATTCGTGCCTTGTAGGAGCGACCCATGGTCGCGACCCGTGCTCGCTGTCCGCCGTTACGGGTACGTGTAGCTTGACTGGATGCCCAGCGGAATACCAATGCCCCAGTAAATCAGCAGGAATGCCGACCAGGCCGCGAGGAAGGACAGCGAGTACGGCAACATCATCGCCGCCAGCGTACCGATACCGGTCGACTTCACGTAGCGCTGGCAGTACACGACGACCAGCGGGAAGTACGGCATCAACGGAGTAATGATGTTCGTGCTCGAGTCACCGACGCGATAGGCTGCCTGCGTCAGGTCGGGCGAAATGCCCAGCGTCATCAGCATCGGCACGAAGATCGGGGCAAGCAGGCCCCACTTGCCGCTGGCCGAGCCGACGAAGATGTTGACGAAACCGGTCAGCAGGATGATGCCGACGATCGTTACGGCCGCCGGAAACTGCGCCGCGCGAAGCACCTCGGCGCCCTCCAGCGCCAGCAGCGTGCCCAGGTTGGACGCGCCGAATGCGTAAACGAACTGCGCGATAAAGAACATAATGACGAGGTAGTACGCCATGCCCGTCATCGCGTGCGACATGCCGTCGATGATGTCCTTCGAGCTCTTGAACTTGCCGGACACGTAACCGAAGACAATGCCGGGGACCAGGAACAGGAAGAAGATCAGCGCGACAATCGAGCGCATGATCGGCGCGCTGAACGAGACGAGGCTGCCATTCGCATCGCGCCACGGCGAGCCGGCCGGTACCAGCGTTACCGCCAGGACGACGAGCCCCAGCACCATGACCAAAAGAGACCAGCGCAGGCCGCGGCGCTCTTCCGGCGTGATGTCGTGCATGATCGGCAACTCATCCTGGTCGCCGTCGATCTCGGTGCCGGCCAGGCGCGGCTCGACGACCTTGTCGGTCAGGTACCAGCCGAGACCGACGATGAGCACCGACGAGATCGTCGTGAAGAAGTAGTTGTTCAGCGTGTTGACCTCGATAGCCGGGTCTAATAGCTGAGCGCCGGTCTGCGTCAGGCCCTGAAGCAGCGGGTCGAGCGCCGACGGCACGAAGTTGGCGGAAAATCCGCCGGAGACGCCCGCGAACGCACAGGCGATACCCGCCAGCGGGTGCCGACCGGCGGCGAAGAAAATTACGCCGCCCAACGGGATGACGAGTACGTAGCCCGCATCGACGGCCGAGTGGCTGACGATGCCGACCAGGATCACCATCGGCGTCAGCAGCTTCTGCGGCGTCACGTTCAGGAGCGCGCGAATGCCGGTCGTGATAAAGCCGGAGTACTCCGCGACGCCAATGCCGAGCATGGCGACAAGCACGGTGCCAACCGGGCCGAACGTGACAAATGTGTTGACCATGCCCGTCAACCAGGTCGTGAAGGCTTCGCCGGTCAAAAGGTTGATGACGACGATCGGCTCACCGGTGCGGGGATCGATGACGCCGTACGTGAAGTAGGACATCAGCCAGGACAGGATCCAGACGATGAACAGGAGTCCGACGAACAGCATCGCCGGATCCGGCAGCGCGTTACCGACACGTTCAACGGTGCCGAGCCAACCGCCGCCTGATTTCTTCACGTTCTCCGACATGTTAGTCCCCCTGTAAAAGCAGCGGCTGAGTTTACTGGGTGAGCTGCCGCGCGTCGATTTTTACGGTTTGGCGGC
>JASJBE010000012.1 GCA_030066655.1 Woeseiaceae bacterium
GGGGATAAATCAGGCGACTCGGCGAGCCGGTTGTGCGTCTACGAGCTCGGCGATCTGCGTCCGGGCAGCGTCAAGAGCCTCGCCGGCGCTCTTGCCAGCCTGGCTCGCCGAGATGATCTCGACGTCGTCGATGCCTAAGAAGCTAAAAGCGTGGCGCAGGTACGGCGTCGCAAAATCCGCGGCGCCGTCGATCGGAACGCCGCCGGTCGCGATGACGACAAACGCCTTCTTGCCTTTGAGCAGACCCTCGGGGCCGCTCTCCGTGTAGCGAAAGGTCAGGCCAGCCCGAGCGATCATGTCGATCCAGGCTTTCAGAACGGCCGGCACGCTGAAGTTGTACATCGGCGCCCCGATGACGACGACGTCGGCCGCCCTGAGTTCGTTCACCATCGCGTCGGACTCGGCCAGCGTGGCTCGCTGCTCGTCGCTCCTGTCCTCCGGCGCCGTGAAGTTGGCGCCGATCCACTGGTCGTCGACGAAATTCAGGCCCGCAGCGAGGTCACGACGTGTAACGTTCGTGTCGCCCGGCCGATCTGCCAGCGCGTCGACTAGCTCACCGGTGAGCCGGCGCGTCAGGGAACCCTGCGTCCGTCCACTGGCGCTGATCTCGAGGATGTTGGTCATGTCTGTCTCCTTCATAGTCGTTGAGCGCAGTCTCTACGTTCTCTCAAAGTAGATAAACAGCCTCTGATGCATAAAAATGTTGCTAGAATCGCAACAATGGATCGATTCGAAGACCTTCAGGCGTTCGCGGCCGTTGTCGAGGCCGGGAGCTTCACGTCGGCCGCTGAGCGACTCGACATGGCGAAGTCCGCCGTTTCACGCCGGGTGGCCCGGCTCGAGGAAAGGCTGGGTGTGCAACTCATTCGTCGAACGACGCGCCGGCTCAACGTCACGGACTCCGGGCAGAGCTTTTATGAGCGTGCGGCGCGCATCCTCGCGGATCTCGACGAAGCTGAATCAGCGGTTGCCCAGGCGCACGGTGAGCTGAGAGGCGAGCTGCGAATCGCACTGCCGCTCGGTTTTGCCCTGCGCCACATGTCTGAGCCCATCGCGGAGTTCAGTCGCGACCACCCGAAAGTGCGTTTTCACCTGGACCTGAACGATCGCAGGGTCGACCTGCTCGAGGAGGGCGTCGACCTTGCGATACGCATCGGCCAGCTGTCAGACTCGAGTCTCATCGCCAGGAAACTGTTCGATGCAAAGACCGTCGTGTGCGCGTCGCCCGGTTACATCGCGGCCAACGGCGCGCCGCAGACGCTCGACGATCTCGCCGATCACCCGTGTCTCGTCTACGACAACCTCGCAGAGCCGGAGCGCTGGGTGTGCACGGATACCGACGGCAGCCGACGCGAGGTCATCGTCAACATCGGCATGAGAGCGACCAGCGGCGAGTTCCTTCGCGAATGTGCCGCCGAAGATCTCGGTATCATCATCCAGCCCACGTTCCTGGTGAGTGATGCAATTTGTGAGGGTCGCCTGGTTCCGATACTCACTCGGTATCGATGGCCGGTCACGCCGGCCTACGCGGTCTATCCGCCGACTCGACACCTGTCATACCGGGTGCGCACCTTCATCGACTTTGTCGCGGCGCGCTATGCCGACGGGACGCCCTGGGACGTCGCGTGCGATGAAATAGAACGTTCGGCATAATCCGCAGTCCAAAAAGGGTATGCAATAGCCCGAACGTTCAAAGATCAAGGATTCACCCATGAGAGTGTTTATCGCCGCGGCCATCCTGCTGTTCCTGCAGCCCCTTGCCAATGCGGCAGAGCTTGTCCGCGAGTTCAGCGGCAGCAAAAGTACCACCACGCAGGCCTTTGAGGTCGATGGCGCCTGGTTGCTGGACTGGCGGCTCGACGCCGACTACGAGGCGCTGGTCGCGCTCGACATCACGCTGATCGATGCGAGGACCGGAGCGCACGTCGGTCGCGTGCTGCACACGAAGAGGAAAGGCAACGGCCTGAAGCTCTTCAAGCAGGGCGGGCGATACCAGCTGCGCATCAGCACGACGCTGGGGCGCTGGCGCGTCAAGATTCAGTCCATCACCGACGACGAGATTGAGCGGTACACGCCCAGGCGTCCGCCCGAGCCCGTTCCGGGGCTCATACGCTAGAGCGGGCCGCCGTCAGCCGAAATAGTCCGGTGCGTTGCCCGGCTTCCATTTGATGTTGCAGCCGATGCTCGGCGTCTGCTCGGCACTGACCGGGCGCGCGGCAAGCACCGCATCCATCGCGGCGCGCAGGTCCCGGCCCGTCACCGGTTTGCCGTTCGACGGGCGGCTGTCGTCGAGCTGACCGCGGTAGACCAGTTTCAGGTCGCTGTCGAACAGGAAGAAGTCCGGCGTGCAGGCGGCGCGATAGGCCTTCGCAACGGACTGGTCTTCATCGAACAGGTAGGGGAACGTGTAGCCGTGCGCTTCGGCTTCCTGCTTCATCTTGTCCGGTGCGTCAGCCGGGTAGGCTCTGGCATCGTTGCTGTTGATCGCGACGATGTTCACGCCCGGGTAGTCGTTTGCCAGCGCCGCGAGCGCCTCGCGGACGTGGATGACGAACGGACAGTGATTGCAGATGAACATGACGAGCAGCGGTTTGCCGTCATCCGGCAGCGAATGACGCTTGCCGTCCGGGTCGGGCAGGGAAAACGCCGGTGCGGACGTCCCGAGTTCGAGCATCTGTGATTCGACTGCGGCCATGGCATGGATTCCTCGATGATATTTCCTACAGTGTCGCGCCGGGTCTGTGATGTAGCAAGTAGGAGAAGCGCAACGCTTGTGCGATCATCACGGCCTTGATCTCGAGGCAGGCCTTTGAACTTACAGACTACGGACAAAGCCGGTGCACTGATCGCCTTCGCGGCTGTCATCGTCGTGGTCTATGGCCTGCAGATGGCGAAGGTGCTGATGGTGCCCTTGCTGCTCGCCACGTTTATCGCGCTGATCACCGTTCGCCCGATGCTCTGGATGCAGAGGCACCGCGTGCCCGCAGTGCTGGCGGCGCTGATCATCGTCATCGTGATCATGCTGATCCTGACCTTCGTCGGCAGCATCGTCGGGCGCTCGGTCGCGCAGTTCACGGCCGCGTTGCCGGAATACCAGCAACGACTGGACGGCATCGTCAGGGGTGTCCTGGAGTTCGTGGTCGAACACCTCGGCGTAGACGAATCGGTCGACACCCTTGGCGACCTGGTGAACCCGGGCTGGGCCATGGGCCTCGCCGCCAATATCTTGAACGGCGTCAGGGACGTGCTGACGAACGTGTTCCTGATCTTTTTCACCGTCGTCTTCATCCTGCTCGAGGCCTCGACGCTCAGGACCAAGATGGAGGCCGCGTTCGGTGCGCGCGAAGGATCGCTGGAGAAGCCCAAGCTGTTCCTGTCGAACCTCGGGCGCTACCTCAGCATCAAGACGCTGGTCAGCATCGCGACCGGCCTGCTCGCATGGGGACTGACCAGCGCGATCGGCCTCGATTTCCCGCAGCTGTGGGGCATGCTCGCATTCCTGTTGAACTACGTCCCGACGATTGGCTCGATCATCGCGGCCGTGCCCGCGATCCTGCTGGCGCTCGTGCAAATCGGGCCGGAAGCGGCGACCGCGACGATGATCGGCTTCGTCATGATCAACATCATGTTCGGCAACCTGATCGAGCCGCGGCTGATGGGTTACGGCGTCGGCATCTCGCCGCTGATCGTGTTCGTCGGCCTGGTCTTCTGGGGGTGGGTCTTCGGCCCGGTCGGCATGCTGCTGTCAGTCCCGCTGACGATGACGCTGAAGCTCTGGCTGGAAGGCGATGAGAGTACGCGCTGGATCGCGATCCTGATCGGTTCCGAACGCGATGCGCAGCACGACGTGGCCGAGCGAAAACAGGACGCCGACGAGGCGGAGGAGCCGGAGCCCAGTCAGATCGGCAGTTGATGCCCTGACTTGAAGGTCTCCATGACGAAGGTCGAGCTGATGTCGGCGAAGTCGACCTCTCGGATCAGGCGCTTGTAGATATCGTCGTAGTGTCGAACGTCGCGCGCCACGACCTTTAGCAGGTAGTCGATACTGCCGCTCGTCCGGTAGAAGTCGAGTATCTCCGGGATCGAATTCACGGCTTTCTCGAAGCGACTGAACCACTCGTCGCTGTGCTGGTTCGTGCTGACCAGCGCAAACACCGTCAGGCTGAACCCCAGCGCCTCCGCATCGAGTTCGGTCGTTCGTGACCGGATGATGCTCTGCTTTTCCAGATCCCGGACGCGGCGCCAGACTGCCGTCTTCGACAGCGCACAGCGATCGGCGAGTTCGGCCATCGAAAGCCCCGCGTCAGACTGAAGGATTCGGAGTATTTGGCGGTCTTTTGTGTCCATTTGTTTCGAGAATTTAGAAATAAAAAAACGAATGTCCTAAGTTTAGCCGAAATTGCTTAAGAAAACGCACTAATGGTTTTCCGGATTTTGCCGATAATTCGCGAAAGGAGACGCATATGGCTTTGAAAGACAGTTTTACTGAACACCCCGCAACCGTCGGAGAGACCTACACGGAGCATTTCTCCTCGGCGATGGGATTCAGCCTGTCCCTGTTCAAGGCCGCCTTCTGTTGCGCCGTTCACGCGATCTTCCCCTTCCTGTTCGAAAAGACCGGCAGCGAGTGCATCACCAGCCTGCACCACCGCATGGTGACGAATCGCAGCCGGCTCAAGACCAAGGAATCCGCCGCCGACGGCGAAGTCGTCGCCTGAGCGCTCGCTGCCGCCTTTAAGGCAACCCCTCCTTTCCCCGGACCGCGGGCCACTACGTATTGCGGTCACTCGTTGGCGGGTGCACCCTCATCCGCATGATGCGTCTATTCTTAACGTCAATGCTTCTGTTTGCCTGTTGTTCGGTGGTCGCCGACGAACAGGTGTCGGCCAGCGATATCGTCCGGGCGGCCGTCGATCACTGGCGGGGCATTTCCTCGTACAGCGAAATGACGATGGTCATTCACCGCCCTGACTGGGAGCGCAGGATGTCCATGCAGGCGTGGACCAAGGGGGACGAGCGTTCCCTGGTCCGTGTCACCGAGCCACGCAAGGATCGCGGCAATGCGACGCTGACGAACGACAACGAGATGTGGACGTTCTCGCCGCGTATTAACCGGGTCATCAAGATCCCGTCGTCGATGATGGGACAGAGCTGGATGGGTTCAGACTTCTCCAACAAGGACGTCGCCCGCGCCGATGACATCGTCGACCAGTATTCACATACGTTGCTGTCGACAATGGAGCGTGACGATCACACCGTTTACGAAATCGAGTCCGTGCCGTTCGAGGACGCGGCGGTGGTCTGGGGTCGAGAGGTGCTGTTGATTCGAGAAGACCATGTTGTGCTGGAGCATCGCTTCTACGACCAGGACGATGTGCTGGTCAAAGCGCTGACAACGCTCGAGATCGCGGACATGGGCGGCCGCACGGTCGCCAGCCGGCAGCGCATGCAGAAGACCGACGAGGACAACGAGTGGACCGAGATCCGCGTCGACAACGTTGAGTACGAGGTCAATATAACGGACAGCCTCTTTACGCTGTCCAATCTTAGAAACCCGAGAAACTAAGGGCCTGCTAACACGATGGGGATGCGCGCTGTTGCCCCTGAAAAAGCGTCAATGTAGGCGCGAGGAGTGATGTTTGGTAATTCCAAATGAACGAGGGTCTGCCCCTTGGGTACGAGCAACGCGCAGTGACGCTTTTTCAGGGGCAACCCGAAGGGCCGGGTCCATTTTTCCGCCAGCGGTGTTGTCACTTGCTTGTTTAGCGGTGCTAAACGGCGCTCCTTCCGCCTTGCCGGACAAAAAAATGGCCTCCGGCAGCGCGCATCCCCATCGTGTTAGCGGGCCCTGAACGATGGAGATCACGCTCCGACTGGCCTGGCGAAACCTGTGGCGACAGCCGAGGCGCACGTGGCTGACGATCGGCGCTATGGTTTTCTCGAACGTGCTGCTCGTGTTCATGATTTCGCTGCAGTTTTCTGTCTATGACCTGATGATTAATAACTCGCTTCGCGCCTTCAGCGGGCATATGCAGGTTCAGGCGCCGGGCTACATTGACGATGGCAGCATGCGACAGACGGTTGCGGAGATTGTCCCGCTCGCGTCAGAGCTGCGGAGCGACTTTCCTGACGTCGATATCGCAGCCCGTGCGACAGGCTTTGTGTTGGCGTCCAGCGAGCAACGCTCCTACGGCATCGCCGTGTACGGCGTCGAGCCGGCATTTGAGCCGGGCGCGTCCAGCATTCCCGGACTCGTGACCGACGGGCGCTTCGTCGAGTCCGGCGATGAGGTGATCATCGGTGTCGTGCTCGCGAGAAATCTTCGCGTCTCTGTCGGTGACGAGCTGACGATGCTCGGCAGCGGGCGGGACGGTTCGTTTGCGGCCGCCGTGCTGACGATCGTCGGCATCTTCGACAGCGGTATCCCGGACCTCGACCGAAGCATCGCCGAGATCCCGCTGGCGACATTCCAGGACGTGTTCTACATGCGGGGGAGCGGTCACCACATTGCGATCAACGCACCGTCGATCGATGCCGTAGCGGACTACCAGCAACGCATTGGAGCGGTGTTACCCGATGACCTCGAGCTGCATGATTGGACGGCGCTACAGCCGGGCCTCAAGCAGGCTATTACGGCCGACATCGGTTCCAGTTTCTTCGCTTACGCAATCCTGGTCATTCTCGTTGCTTTCAGCGTCCTGAATACGGGATTGATGTCTGTACTCGAACGGACGCGCGAGTTCGGCATCCTGATGGCGCTCGGTATCGCGCCCGGTCGGCTCGGCCGGCTGGTACTGCTTGAAACTGCGCTGATGGGCGTGATCGGTATTCTCCTCGGAGCCTTCCTCGGAGGGCTCCTGACCGGATACTTTGGCGCGACAGGTTTCGTTATGCCCGGCATGGAAGAGATGGCCGTGCGTTTCAACCTGCCTGCGCGCTTATACCCGGGCATTAGTGTGGCGACCTTGTTTGCTGGCCCGATCGTTGTATTCCTCGTGTCGATACTGGCGACTCTTTATCCGGCGTTCCGGCTCAATCGCCTGCAGCCGGTCGAAGCGATGCGAGCGGCATGAAGATGGAGAGGCGACGATGCGCATCCTGATCAAGCTCGCCTGGCGCAACCTGTTTCGCAATCACCGCCGTACGCTAATCATGTTGAGCGCAATCACGGTCGGCGTCTGGGCCATGATCTTCATGACGGCGATGACGCAGGGCATGGTGACGCAGATGATCCATGACGGAATCAGCGTCATCCCCGGTCACGCACAGGCGCGCAACCCGCAGTACGGCGATGATCCAACCGTCAACAACCTGTTGCCCGTTCCGGATAGCGAGATCGCAGGCAGGCTCGAGGGCGGTGGCTTCAGTTCGTGGACAACACGACTGAGCGTGCCCGCGGTGATCTCCAGCGAACGCGAGTCGCGCGGGGTCACGCTGCTCGGCATTGACCCGGAGCGCGAGGCGGACTTCACGTTTGTCGAGATTGACACGATCGACGGTCGCTATCTCGAAAGCGTGTCGGACGAGGGTGTGCTGGTCGGCGCCAAGCTCCTCGAAACCCTGAAGACAAAGGTCGGCAATCGCATCGTCCTGATGAGCCAGACGCCCGATAACGACATAGCAGACCGGGGGTTCAGGATCGTCGGCGTCTTCAGCGCGAAGGTTGAGCTGTGGGAGGAAACCTGGGTTCTCACAGGGAAGGAGACGCTGCAGACCATGCTTGGCGTGCCGGACCAGGTCACGCAGGCGATCGTCTTTGGCGACAACTATCGGCAGGTCGATGCGGTCAGTGACTCACTGCGCAAGGCATTCGACGACACTGTTTCCGTGCAGCGATGGACCGAGCTCGATCGCTACCTCGGCACGATGCTCGAGGTCATGGACGGCTTCACGCTGGTGTGGGTCGTCGTCATCTTTCTGGCTCTGTCGTTCGGACTCGTCAATACGCTGGTCATGGCCGTGTTCGAGCGTGTGCGGGAGATCGGCTTGATGTTGGCGCTGGGGATGCGGCCGTCCAGTATTCTCGGACAGATCGTGATCGAGTCGATGCTGCTGCTCGCGATCGGGCTCGCCCTCGGTAACGTGTTGGCATGGCTCTCGGTTAAGGCGTTCCCGGATGGCATCGATATCTCGATCGTCGCCAAGGGCATGGAGATGATGGGTGCATCATCGATCCTGATGCTGGACCTGCGCCTGCAGGACGTCGTGCTGGCCAACAGCGTCGTCCTAATCCTCGGGTTCCTTGCCAGCCTCTCGCCGGCCTGGCGCGCGTCCCGATATGATCCTATCGAAGCTATTCACAAGGTGGACTGATGAGTGCCGTACGCTGCATTGACGTGTGCAAGACCTACCGCCAGGGCGACGAGGATATTCACGCGCTCGATCACGTGAGTATCGAAATTCAGAACGGCGGCTTCGTCTGCCTGTCGGCGCCATCCGGCGGCGGCAAGACGACCTTGCTGAATGCGATCGGCGGGCTGGACGTCCCCGACTCGGGCGAGATTTACATCGATGAGCAACGTATCGACAATCTCAGCAAGGGTGAGCTCGCCGCCTTGCGGCTGTCGAAGATCGGCTTTGTCTTCCAGGCGTTCAACCTGATCCCCGTGCTATCGGCGCGAGAGAACGTAGAGTTCGTCATGCAGGTCCAGGGTGTCGACGCCGACAAGCGGCGCTCACTGGCGATGAGCATCCTCGATGAAGTCGGGCTCGCCGGAATGGAGGAGCGGCGGCCTGCCGAGATGTCGGGCGGGCAGCAGCAGCGGGTCGCGGTTGCGAGAGCGATCGTCTCGAGGCCGGCGTTAGTGCTAGCAGACGAACCGACCGCGAACCTCGACTCAAAAACGTCGGATGAGCTGATGGAACTGTTTACCGAGTTGAACATGAATCACGGCACGACCTTCGTCATCGCAACCCACGACCGCCGCGTCATGTCGTATGCCAAGCGATTGATCAAGATGCTGGACGGGCGCATTGTCGACGATATTGCGCAATCCTGAGCTGGCGCTGCTGGTCCTGTTTCTCGCGGCGGGCTCAGCTGCGGATACAGACTTTGGCGGCCACGGCAAACTCAGGGGAATTGCCAACGCGCTGCCCAGCGACAGCATCATTCGCACGACCGCGCCTTCGGTCCCGTTCGACGTCGAGGGAGAGCTGCGACTCAACGTCAAGGCCTCGTCGGGGGCATGGCGAGCCGAGGCTGCCTACTCGTTGTTCCTGCTGTACGGGGATCGAGTCGCTTATCGACGAGATTTCGCGGACAACCTGCCACTGTATCCGGATGACGAGCGACGCCTGTTCGATCTCACACAGGTCTTCGAGGACTCCGGCAAACGACTGGCCCTGCACCGCCTCGACAGGCTCTCCATCGGCTACACGAGCGACGACTTCGTGATCAGGTTTGGCAGGCAGGCCCTTTCCTGGGGAAACGGGCTGTTCTTCTCGTCGCTGGACCTCGTCAATCCCTTCGACCCGGCCGCCATCGATACCGAGTACAAGACGGGCGACGATATGCTCTACGCGCAGCGCCTGTTCGAGACCGGTAATGATGTGCAGGCTGCCGTGGTCGTTCGACGCAACCCGGAAACCGGTAACGTCAGCTCAAGTCAGTCCAGCGCGCTGCTCAAGTACCACGCATTCATCGGCGCATCAGAACTCGACATCCTGTTCGGACAGCACTACGACGAGCCAGTGTTCGGCTTAGGCTTAGTCAGGAGCGTTGGCGGTGCCGTTATCAGGAGCGACGTATCAGTGATGGACTCCGATGACGGCTACAAGGCCCGGGCATTGATTAACGGCAGCCTGTCCTGGGTCGCCTTCGGCAAGAACATGAGCGGCTCGGTCGAGTATTTCTACTCAGGTTTCGGGCTTACCGATGACGATCTGCTGGTCACGGACGTGGCCGCGAATGTGGCGTTGTCTGAGCAACTCCTGCGCGGGGATCTGTTCAGTATCGGCCGCCACTATCTTGCCGGAAATGTGCTTGTCGAGATGACGCCGCTGCTGTCGCTGACGCCCTCGGTGCTGGCCAACGTTTCGGATGGCAGCGCACTGTTCCAGCTGATTGGCCAGTACAGTCTATCTGATAACAGCGTGTTGCTCGGCAGCCTGAACGTCCCGATAGGACCGTCGGGCACGGAATTCGGCGGGCTCAGGGTGCCGTTGACCGACCTGCGGTTCTCTACCGGCCCGGGCGTCTTCGTCCAGTTCGGCGGCTACTTCTGAAGCAGTTCTCTCGGCGCGCAAGCCGGCGCCGTTCACAAAATCGAAACAGTTGCGTAAAGCGGCTGTAACAGGACCGTGGTTACTTAACGGGCCCTGTAGTCGTAGCCGAGACAGACGTGGCGAGAATCCTGGTAGCAGACGTTGATGCGAAATCGCGCCTTCTCGTTGCCAACGAGCTTCGGACACTCGGTCACGATGTCGAAGAACGCAGCGAGGTCTTCAATGCGCTGCAGCTTAACCTCGCCGAGCCTCCCGACCTCATCGTCTGCGACATCCGTGAGCTGGAGGCGACCGGCGCGAGACGATTGAGCGCGCTTGGGTGTGGCACCGATGTCGGCGCAAGCCGGGTGCTGGCGCTTGCAACGCGGGCGGCGGTTGCAGCAATACCCGGGGCGGTCGCCAACGGCATCGACGATTTCATTATCAAACCGGTCGATCGACAGGAACTCGGTATTCGAGTCGCTACCTGTCTGCAGCGCCGCTCGGTCCTCCCGAGCTCTGACGATAGCCTTTCCGTCGGCGGCATCCACCTCGACGATCGCAATCGCCGCATCACCGTTGACGACACCAGGGTGTCCCTGGCGCCCCGGGAGTATCGGCTGATGAAGTTTCTCCTGCAGAACCGTGACCAGGTCTTTAGCCGAATCGAGTTGTTGAGCAGTGTCTGGGGTCGCACCAGCAACGTCGGGCTTCGGACGGTCGACGTACACATTCGACGACTCCGCAGCATCCTCGAACCCTTCGGCTACGACCGCTACCTGCAGACGGTACGTGGGTCAGGATACAGGTTCTCCCTAGAAGATTAGAACGTAGCTTCGATCGGTACGGGTATCGGTTTTCCCTAGAAGACTAGTAAGCAGTTTCTATCGGTACGGATACAGGTTCTCCCTAGAAGACTAGTACGCAGCTTCGATCGTACTGCTATTGGCACCTCCCGCAGGAAAAGCCAGCGGAAGCTATCGGTCCGGATATCGGTCTTTCCTCGAGGACCAACCGCCAGTGACTGCCGGGACAGCAAAAACAAAAATCTCCCTCGATCGTAGGCGCACAGCACCGCTTACAAGCCGTCTGAGCAGCGCATCAGACCAGAGCCCAAGCGCAAATAAAGCAGATGTATATACCACGTAATTACTCTTTAAATTATTGATTTATAATACAATTGCTGTTTCGGATACCTGGCACCTTGCCCCGTCATCAATCTGTAACTTTTCTGTCACAGAGCATCAATACATTGCCGATAAATTCACGGCTCGCTTGACCGGGCCGGGACGGCAGACCTCGCGAGAGGAGCCTGCAAGAACAATAACAAGGCGCTGCCGCTACACCTGCTCAACAACAGATATGACCGCAGCCTCACGCTGCTTTCGATTTATGCACATACGTATAGTCTGGAGACTGTTAATGAACCGCTCAAAGCTCCTCACCGTTCTGTTTACCGGCGCACTCGTTGCCGCTTGCGACAGTGGTGACATCACGCTGGCACCGACCAACATCGATAACTCCAACCAGGGCAACACAACAAGCAATCCGCCGCCCGTGGCGGACAACCCGTGTGCGTCCTACGAGGAGTCGGGTCAGACATTCGAAGGCACCGTCAACACGGACGGCAACTGCGTCTACGACACGTCGTTCGTATCCGACACGCGCCCGATCACGGTATCGACGATTCGCTTCCCGAATTTCGGTGGTCTGCACATCTTCGAAGACAGCCTCTTCATTGGTGAAGACGTCGATGCCAACGCCGCGTCGACCGGGCGTCGCATTCCGCAGGAAGGCGAGGGCACGCGCCTGATCATCGATGCGGGCAACACGATGGTATTCCAGGCAGCCGACAGCTATGTCCGAATCGCGCGCGGATCGCAGATCTTCGCTGAAGGTACCGCTTCCGACCCCATCACTTTCACTGCCGACGAGGACGCGATCCAGGGCATTGCGACGGAGAGCGATCGTGGCCTGTGGGGCGGCATGCAGATTAACGGCAACGGCCGCACCAACAAGTGCCACGACGGCACGATCACCGGTAACAACGGTGTCGCAGGCGGCAGCCAGTTTGAGCCGACCGCGAACAATGTACATGGCTGCCACGCAACGGCTGAAGGTCGTCCCGCGACGTACGGCGGCAATAACAATGCGGAGAACTCTGGCGTTCTTACGTACGTTGTCATCAAGCACGCCGGCTTCGAGGTTGTCGACGGTGACGAGCTGAACGCACTGACCCTGAACGGTGTGGGCAGCGGCACGACGATCAGCCACGTCCAGACCTACACATCGCTCGATGACGGCTTCGAGATGTTCGGCGGCGCGGTCAACATGGACCACATCGTCGCTGTGAACGTTGGTGACGACTCCATCGACTACTCGGAAGGCTACAACGGCCTCATCCAGTACGCTGTCGTTGTCCACACGTCAGGCGGCAACCGTTGCATCGAAGGTGACAACACCGGTGGCGGCCGTGGCGATGGCATTACGCCGACGACGAAGCTGTGGATCTCCAACATGACCTGCATCACGTCGAACGTCAGCGAGGGCGCCGGCAACAACCCGTCGTCGAAGGGCTCCTCAGAAGGACCGCTGTTCCGCGAGGGTACCTTCTTCGAGATGTTCAACTCGATCGTCACGTCAAACGAAGCGACGATGACGTCGAACGAGTGCATCGAGCTCGCCGACTCTGAGGGTCCGGAGACGATCGACGCTGCCCAGGACGGCACGTCCATCATGGCATCCAACGTCATCGCCTGCTCGGAGTTCATCAAGTCTTCGCCCGGATCTTTCGCGAATACTGGCTTTGAAGAGGCAGAGTTGGAGACGCTGCTGACCTCTGGCGCCAACACGAACAACATCTTCGACGGCACCAACATTCCTTACACGAGCCTGATCGTGGGCGGCGTCGGTACTCGCGGCTACCTGACGGCAGCGACGATCACCGATTCAGCCAGCACGGTTGTGTTCGATCAGAGCACCGACCTTGCCGATCTGAACGACGACACGCTCTACCCGGTGCCGGCATCGACGGGCTTCTTCGAGACGGCGACGTACCTTGGCGGTGCGAACGAGGGCGACGACTGGCTGGCTGGCTGGACCGTTGGCCTTAGCGCTCCGCTCGACCCGTAAGCTCAAGGCAACGAACGGAAAACACTGATCGTGCCAAGACTGCATGTGAATCAATGCGAGGCGCCGCAAGGGCGCCTCGCATCACTTGCAGCAACACCGTATCGCTAAAGGCTGAAGAACATGTACCTGAGAACTACACTTGCCGCCTCTGTCGCCCTGGCGTGTGCCGGAATCACGTTTGCTCCGGTCACAATGGCGCAGGAAGCTGAAGAGGGCGAGATCGAGGAGATCGTAACCTTCGGGCGCCTCAAAAGTGGCGCTGCCGCGCTGACCGATGAGCGCATGGAGGTTCCTTTTTCGGCTGATTACCTCAGCTTCGAGTCGATGACTCGGGCTGGCGACTCCGATATTGCCGCCGCGCTTCGGCGCGTGCCCGGACTGACGGTCATTGACGGAAAATTCGTCTATGTACGTGGGCTGGGTGAGCGCTATTCCAACGTCCTGGTCAACGGTGCTGCGGTACCGTCTCCTGACCTGACGCGTAGTGTCATACCACTTGATCTTTTCCCCACGTCGATCGTCGAGTCGATCAAGATTCAGAAGTCGCCTTCTCCGGACCAGCCGGCAGCGTTCGGCGGTGGGTCGATCAACATCCGGACAAAGACAATCCCCGATGACTTCCTCGCCAACGTAAGCGTGAATACCGGTTTCAACAGCGAGGGCGACAGCTCCGGTCTGCAGTTCAACGAGAGTTCGGCGTCGCTGCCGCCCGCCATTTCAGACGCGATCAGCGCGTACCGTGGCGATATCAGCGTCAGCAACATCTTTAACACGCTGAACTTCGATGGGAATGGCGACTTCGGCGAGGCACAGACGATCCACCAGGGGCTTATCGACAGCCTGAACACCGATGTTGCCGCGACCTACCAGAGCAACTCGCCGGACTTCGGTGCCAAGTTCTCTCTTGGAAACTCGTGGTACCTGGGCAACGGCGAGGAGCTTCGTATCGGTGCGCTTGTCGACGGTAGCTACAACGAAAAATACCGAAACGAGAATCAGCGCCGTGAAGCTATCGGCAACCCGGAAGAGCAGTTTGTCGACATCGACAGGACCATCTATGAAGAGCGCACGGTCGCGTCGTTGAACGTCGGTGTGGACTGGCTCAGCGATCACACATTCGAGTCCAGCTACTACCAGCTGAAGAACGATGAGGCACGGGCCGAGTTCACGCGAGGTTTTGACCAGAATAACCAGCAGGAAGAAGGTGACCAGAAGCTCGGATATGGCACACGCTTCGAGAAGCGCGGGCTGGACCTGTTCCAGATCTCCGGTGAGCACACGTTTTTCGAGACGCCATACATCACCGCTCTTCTCGAGAACGTGAAACTGCAGGATCTCGAGTTTGACTGGTTCTGGTCCGACTCGACGGCAACCACAGACCTGCCGAACAGCACCGAGTTTCAGGGCGCAGCTGCGCTGGACGCGAACGGCAACCAGGTGAGCCGCCAGATCCTGGCGTCAACATCCGCAGGTATCTTCTCGTTTCTCGGACTCGATGACGATATGACCAGCTGGGGCGGAAATTTCCGTCTTCCGGTCACGATCGACCGGGCGAACGTCACATTCGCAACTGGCTGGTGGGGCAGCAAGAAGACGCGTGAGTACTTCGGCTACAACGTCAACCTCAATGCGGTTGGTATCAGCTCATCACTGCTTTCTGGCGGACCCGGCGATGTACTCGCCCCGAATCGACTGACACTGGCAAACGGGTTCAACCTGTCGCTCGGCAGCAACTTTGGCACCGAGTCCTATATCGCGGCGCAGAAGGTCGACGCGTTTTACGCGATGTTCGATGCTGAGCTCAGCAACTGGCGTTTCACGGCCGGCGCTCGCTACGAGGACTACCAGCAGGCTACTCTGCCGGTCGATTTGCTGGATTTCAGCGGCAACTCGGTGCAGAACGTCATCGACGCGCTGGCGCAGCCCAATCAGCGACTCGCCATCCGCGAAGACGACACCTACCTGTCCCTGGCGGCGACCTACATGGGCTCCGGCTTGTTCGGCGCTGACGACTACCAGTTCCGCTTCAGCTATGGCGAGACTGTCGTTCGCCCCGACCTGCGTGA
This sequence comes from Woeseiaceae bacterium, assembly GCA_030066655.1. Lineage (GTDB taxonomy): Bacteria > Pseudomonadota > Gammaproteobacteria > Steroidobacterales > Woeseiaceae > UBA1847. Next base: position 15,402 of record JASJBE010000012.1, read on the forward strand.
GATCTCGGACGTTGTCTATATCGACCCTGAGCTGAGCATTCGGGTTGTCGGTAACGAACTGCTGCAGACCTCGCCGATCGACAACTTCGAGGCGCGCGGTGAGTTTTACTACGCCAATGGCGACAACTTTACCGTGTCGCTGTTCTACAAGGACATCCAGAAACCGATTGAGCGTATCCGCACGGCAGGTTCCGATGACAACATCCAGCTGACGTTCACCAACGCGGAGTCCGGCGAGGTCTACGGTGTCGAGCTCGAGGGTCTGAAGACTTTCGGCGATACAGGCTTCTTCCTGTCGGGCAACCTGACGCTCAGCGATTCCGAACTGCAGATTGACACGACCGGCATCACCGGTGCTCCGACAAACGCGAAGCGCCGCCTGACGGGACATTCCGAATACGTCGCCAATGCAACTCTGGGTTATGACTCGGACTCAGGCGAGCACAGCGCTTTCCTGAACTACAACGTGTTCGGCGACCGCATTTTCTACGGCGGAATCTCGGGCAACGATGATGCCTTCGAGCTGCCCTTCCACAGCCTCGGAATCGTCTACAAGTGGTTCCCGACCGACTACATCGAAGTGAATCTGTCGGTCGACAATATCCTCGACGAGAGCAAGAAGTTCGAGCAGACGAACTCTGTTGGCCAGACGGCAATCCTTATCGACCAGGTGGTCGGCCGCACGTTCGGCGTCAGCGCAAAGCTGATCTTCTGACGTCTAAAGAATGGCCGGGGCGAGCGTATTGCTCGCCCCGGCTTTTTTTGTGTGATAACGCCGCCTCGTCTGACGTCCTTCGCCTTGATTCTTGCCGATGGGCATAGACGCGGCCGTCCCGCGCAGCCGGCCCGAAGTCCCCTGCGCTTCCGATAGAGTGAACCAGTCGGACCGGAATTGGCCTAAACTCCGTGAAACGGAGATTCCTGATGCCCAAAAACCTGTTGGTTGCCGGTCTTGCTGCGTTTTTCGCGCTGGGCGTGTTCGGCTTCTTTCTCGTGTCCCCTCGCGAGCAGCCAACCGGCTTCGACGCCGACGCGCCGCCCTCGGAACGATTGCTCGCTCTCGAGTCGGCACTCGACGAAGAACGCCGCTCCCGGCAGCTGCTCGAGGAAGAGCTATTCCGCCTGATCGACGAGGTAGAGCGGCTGCAGGGCTCCGTCGAGTCCGACGTCGATGACGACGGCGAGGCTGATGACGGAGATGAAGACTGGCAGCAAACGGTGCAGGCTGCACAAGCGCAGAATCGCTTTGCTGGCCGCAGCAGTCGGGATCCGGAATCTCGGGCCGAGCAGCTTGTTGCCGGCGGCTTCAGTCCGGATCGCGCCGAGTCGATCGCGCGCCGCGAGGCGGAGTTGCGCATGGAGGCCATGCAGGCGCGCTTCGAAGCGCGGCAGTCTGGGGAGACGGTGAATTTCTTCGAGGCCCAGATGGGCGCAGACCAGACGCTCAGAGCGGAGCTTGGCGATACGGAGTACGAGAAATACCTCGAGGCTTCGAACCGCTCTACGTCCGTCGGAATCAGCAACGTGCTGGAATTCTCACCGGCGGCAAACGCCGGGCTGCAGCGCGGCGATCGCATCGTGCGCTACAACGGTGAGCGCGTCTTCAATTTGAGAGACCTGAATCGTCTACAGATGCAGGACAATGTAGGCGCGAATGTGGTCATCGATGTGGTACGGGACGGGTCGCCCCTGCAAGTCACGGTACCCCGTGGGCCGCTCGGCGTGATGGCCGGAAGAGGGCGCTAAAGGCCTGCAACACTGGATAAAAGTGCTGGGTCGCTTCAAAATGGTGCGCCTGTTACACACGTGCCTGTCCATTGTCGATACTTCGATACACAGTTCCCAACGCCGTCACGTCGCTTAGCCTGTTGCTGGGCATCGCGTCGATCGTCACGAGCCAGCTCGGTGAGCTGGAGCAGGCGGCCTGGCTGATTGTCTGGTGCGGCCTGCTGGATACCGTCGATGGCGTTGCCGCCCGGCTGCTGAAGGCGGAGTCCAGTTTCGGCGCCGAGTTCGATTCGATGGCCGACCTCGTGTCCTTTGGTGTAGCGCCGTCAATGCTCGTGCTCAATGCGGGCTTGCAGATCGGCGGGGTCGAACTTGGCAGCAAGCAGTTCACGCTGCTCGCGGTTGCCTGCGGCGTCTTCACGCTCGCGGGTGCAATGCGACTGGCCCGATTCAATCTGCCGACGACCAAACCGCCTAAAGGCTGGTTCATTGGTGTGCCGATCACGGCCTGCGGTGGCGGCCTGTTGTCATCGCTGGTACTGGTGCTGATTTATCACGAGCAGCTGGCGCTGTCGCTGCCCCTGCATCTTTACCTGCCGATACTGATGTTCGTGCTCGCGATCCTGATGGTGTCGCGCCTGAGCTTCCCGAAAGCCGGGCTGCGCGACAACATGGCCTTCAACGTCTTCCAGGTCGTCAACATCGCGCTCATCTTCTACTGCGGCATCACGCGCACGTGGCCGGAGTACCTGTTCAGTATCGGTGTCCTGCTGCTGGTCGGCGGCATCATCGCCGGACGCTTTGTGAAAACGCAGGCTGCCGCGGCCTGACAGGCAGCGCGTCGCGCAGGTGAGCACCGACGCAGCAAGCGTTGATCGGCGCCCGGTCGTCGGGTCGCAGGCCGGTCCGCCAGCCCGGAGCATCGGGCGTTCAAAAAAGTGTCCGATGCTGTAACCCTTTTGTCGGCGCAGCGCTATAAGCGGGCATAACTCCCTAAAGTTCAAGGAACTCAGACATGAAATATTTGAAGCTGTTGGTCGCATTGACGTTGCTGCCCGTTGCAGCCGTGGCCGACATCAATATCCAGGGCGTCGGTGGCGTATCCAACTGGTACTTCCAGGCCGACTTCGAAAAAATGCGAAACACCGAGGCCGGAAAGCCGCTGTACGCGTGGATGCAGGAAGAGGTCTTCGATGAGCTCAACAGGGAATCCGGCATCGAGCTCGATAAGGATCTCGAGCAGCTGATCGCCCAGTCTGACGGCAACGATGGTGTCATCGTCGTCATGAACGGCACCGTCCGCCAGGAAACCCGCGACCAGATCATGGCGATCGCGGCCATTCAGAACATCGACCTGGCGCCCAGGAAGGCCGGCCGCAAGCAGTACTTTTTCATCGAGGGCGACCCCGATTCGAACCAGGGTGACGAGAACCCGTTCGAAGACGGCGCCTTCCTGTCCTTCGACGTCAAGGACAAGGTCATCCTGACGTCGTCCGAGTCGCAGATGAAATCGCTGCTCGACAACGGCGGCAAGCTGAAAAAGAGGAACTCGCGCGCGATGATCATGTTCAGCGCTGAGAACACGCTGATGGAAGCCGGTATCGAGACCAAGCCCGACGCGAGCGAGGACTGGGATTCGAACATCATGAAGAACACCGAGGAAGCCGCGTTGCTGATCGCGGATGCGAAGGGCAAGCTGGGCGTTGAGGCACAGCTCGTATCCAAGGAGCCCGAGATGGCCGAGTCGCTGGCCAGCATTGTGCGCGGACTGATCAGCCTGCAGGTGTTCAATGAGGAGCTCGATCCCGAACTTGCAACCCTGCTGAAAGAGACGCGTGTCGACGTCAAGGACCGCGTGCTGTCGATCAGCATCGCGCTCGATCCCAATGTCGTCGTTGATTCGCTGAACTAGCTGATCTGAGGACGCCGGTGTCTACCGACCTGGAACTCATCGAGGCCGCCAAGGACGGTTCCGTGGACGCGTTCACGGAACTCGTTCATGCCTATCGCGAGCGGTTGCTTCGCTTCCTGGTCACTCGCTGCGCCAGTTTCGCAGACGCAGAAGACGCACTGCAGGATACGTTCATCAATGCGTATCGCTACCTGCACTCTTACGACCCCCAATGGCGATTCAGCACCTGGCTGTACCGGATCGCCATTCGCAATGCCGCAAGGCACAACCGTGGCAATGTCACCGAGCTGGGTGACATTGCGGACAGCGAGGGTGACCCGCTGTCGACATGCATCAAGGACTCGGAGCGGACCAACCTGTGGAGCGCCGCGAGGCGCGTCCTGTCCGACGAGGTGTATACGGCGATGTGGCTCCGGTATGCCGAAGACATGTCGGTCAACGACATCTCCGGCGCGCTGGATCGCACCTCGTCATGGACCAAGGTCAATCTGATGCGCGGGCGCCAGGCGCTCGAGGCAGAGATGAACCGCGACGATTCCCGGAGCAAAGCTTATGGATAAACTCGCCGACAGACTGCGCAAAGACGCAGCTGACATTCACGTAGAAGTATCGCCCGAACTCGACAATCGAATCCGGGCGTCGCTAGCCGGTGTAACGCCGGAGGCTCCTCGAGATGAGCGGCCGCGCCATCCGCCTTGGTTCTGGTGGGCCAGCAGCCTGACCGGGCTTGCCGCCGCGGTAGCGATCATCGCGATCATCAATACCGGTGGTCCGACGACTCCGTCGTCGATGCCGGTCGCCGCAACTCAAACTGACTATGCCCTGCCGGAACTGCCCGCGCTGCCGCTCAAGGCCGAGCAAGCGATGAGCATCAGTCCGCTGGAACAGGAACTCAGCGACATCCAGTCCGACCTGGAAAAGGCACGGCAGGCCGTCAGCGAGGACGTTCGCCAGATCTTCTGACCGCCTTGATGTTGCCGGCGTAGTCCCAATCTCCCATCGACGTTAGAATGAGCGGCGATCAGGCTGGACGATCAAGGACTACTATGGGCAGGGCAATCATTCTCGTCATGGATTCATTCGGCATCGGCGCAACCGCCGACGCCGAGCGCTTCGGTGACGAAGGCGCCAACACGCTGGGCAGCATCGCCCGCGAGCGGGCCGCGTCCGATGCGGGCCCGCTGAAGCTGCCGAACCTGGCGCGCCTGGGTCTGTTCAACGCGTCCAAAGAAAGCAGTGGTGCATTCCCGGCGGGCGTCGACACCGATATGGACGTGATCGGCACCTACGGATTCGCCGAAGAACTCTCCAGCGGTAAGGACACGCCGAGCGGGCACTGGGAGATTGCCGGTGTGCCTGTCCTGTTCGACTGGGGCTATTTCGACAATCGCGAACAGAGTTTCCCGCAAGCCCTGCTGGACGAGCTGATTGAGCGCGCGGGCCTGCCGGGCGTTCTCGGCAATTGTCACTCGTCGGGCACGACGATCGTCGCCGAGCTCGGCGAAGAACACATGCGGACCGGCAAGCCCATCGTCTACACGTCAGCCGACAGCGTCTTCCAGGTGGCGGCGCACGAGGAAACATTCGGGCTCGACAGGCTCTACGAACTCTGTGACATCGCGAGAGAGCTCGTCGATGAGTACAAAATCGGGCGGGTTATCGCGCGTCCCTTCGTCGGTAACGACGCCGCGAGTTTCGTCCGTACCGGCAACCGTCGCGACCTGACGACTCCGCCGCACGCACCGACCGTGCTCGACAAGCTGGTCGAGGCCGGCGGCGACGTCATCAGTATCGGCAAGATCGCCGACATCTATGCGCACCAGGGCATCACGAAAAAGATCAAGGCCAGCGGCAACGCGGCATTGTTCGATGCGACGCTCGAGGTGCTGGAGTCTGCCGAGGATCGCTCGATCGTCTTCACGAACTTTGTCGACTTCGACATGCTGTACGGCCATCGACGGGATGTCAGCGGCTACGCCGATGCACTGGAATACTTCGACCACCGACTGCCCGAGCTGATCGACGCCATGCGCGACGACGACATCCTGTTCATTACGGCTGACCATGGCTGTGACCCGACCTGGGAAGGCTCCGATCACACGCGCGAGCACATCCCCGTCATAGCTTACGGCGCGGGGCTGAACCCCGGCTCCATCGGCAAGCGCGAGACCTTCGCCGACATCGGCCAGACGATAGCGACTTTCTTCAAGCTTCCGCCGATGGACTATGGCACGTCTTTCCTGACCCGGTAGCCGAGCATCCGCTTGTTTCTGCCTGGCGGTCGTGGCAACGAATTCGACAGGGGATACCGATGCTGGAACTAAGACCGAACTGCGAGTGTTGCGATAAAGACCTGCCGCCCGATGCACCGGATGCGGTGATTTGCACTTTTGAGTGCACCTTCTGCAACGCCTGTGCCGAAGACAAACTGGATGGCGTCTGCCCGAACTGCGGCGGCAACTTCGTTGCGCGACCCATTCGCCCGGTTGACGCACTGCAGCGATTCCCAGCCTCAGCAAAACGAGTGTTCAAACCCTCGGGTTGCGCGTCCGCGTCTTAGTTCGACCGTTTTAGAAGAACAGCCGCTGGCGTGTGGCACGCTCCGTGAACTTCGCTGAAGGTGGGGTGTCTCACCGGGCACGTGCCGGGGAAACCAGGGGGTATCACATGCGCCGATGCACACTAGTAGCGTTGCTCTCAATCACGACATTGACCACCAGCGGCTGCGTCACTATCCAAACAGCCGACAGTGACATCGCGACACTGAAGGCGATGCATGAAAACGTCCTCGAGTTTCACCGTCAGGGCAAGCTGGAAGCCTGGTTGGCTCAGGAGGCCGACGTTGTCGTCTCCGCCAATCGAGGCCAGGTCTCATTTTCGAGCGCCGATGAACGGCGCGCAAGGCGCGAGCCTTACTTAAGCTCAACGACCTTTGACGTGTACCGCGATCTCCGCGAACCGGTTGTCAAAGTGTCTGACGACGGGACGCTGGGTTGGGTCATCGCCGAAGTCGAGATGAAAGGATCTTCCCTCTCCGAAAGCGGAGAGCGCGTAGCTTTCGAGGCAGTCTGGGCGTGGATTGAACTCTACGAAAAACAGGGTGGCGCCTGGAAAGCCGTCGGAAACGTATCGAATCGCCGCCCGTGAACTGACTGCTATCCCCGCCAGGTTGGCGGCACACGAACTGAGATGACTTCGCCTTCCGCGACCTGGATCTCGTCGGAGAACACGCGGCAGGTAAGCAGTGCCTTCCTGTCGTCGATCTCGTCGACGGTCGCAATCAGTTCGATCGCCTTGTCGATCGGCGTTGGCTTCAGGTAATTGACCGTCAAGCGACCGGTGACGCACCAGACGGGCTCGCCCTCTCCGATTTCCCGGCCGTCCCGATCGTAGTGGGCAGCGATCGACGTGCCGACGCAGTGGCAGTCGATCAGGCTCGCTATCGTGCCGCCGTAGACGTACTGCGTCGGTCCGGCGCATTGTTCCGGTCTCGGCACGTAGGTGCAGTTGGATGTCGCGCCGTCCCAGTAGCTCTTGATCTGCATGCCTTTCGGATTGTCCGGGCCGCAGCCATAGCAGTGGTTGTGCTCCAGCTGGTCCTGGATGGCTTTCACTGTTTCGAGCGATCCAGCAGGGCAATGGCGGCATACGTGGCGAGCAGGATGGCGGCCGGTCCTGCAATGTTGAACCACACCGGATGCGGAATGATGAACAGATTGGTGATCGCGCCCGCCAGAACGAGGCCGCCGATGATGACGCCAAAGTACAGCGGCTTCAGCGTTCCGGTTTTCGTCGCGACCAGCGTGCCGCCGAAAGCGCCGACCATCCAGGCAAAGCCGACGAACAACAGTGCGCCGACAGGTTGCGTCGCCATGTACGCTCTTACCTGAGCAGGGTCGCCGAAGTCGACGTTGATGTCGGTGGGTGGTGGATAGACCTGGTGGCCTAGCTGCTGGACGAGCATGATGGCTACGACAAACGTGGCGATACCGGCAATGACGGCGAAGATGTTTCTCAGCATGCTCATCGTGCGTTGTTCCTCTCATCCAGAGCGTTCTTGATGCGGGCTCCAAAGGCGCGCGCTTCTTTTTCTACACGTTCGGTATCGACGCTAAGGATAGTGCCATCTTTCATCAGCACGCGCCCGTCGACGATGACCGTCTCGACGTCCTGTTCATCGGTGACGTAAACGAGGTGCGAGATGACGTCGAAGGTCGGTACATGGTGCACGTCGTCGAAACCCACCTGGATGAGATCGGCGCGCTTGCCAACCTCCAGTGAACCGATCACGTCGCCAAGACCGATGGCCCTTGCTCCACCGATCGTCGCCATGCGCAACACGTCAGCTGCCGGCAGCACCTCGGGGTCCATCGAATCGACCTTCTGCAGCAGCGCGGCGAGGCGCATCTCTTCCCACATGTCGAGATCGTTGTTACTCGCCGTGCCGTCCGTGCCTAAGCCTAAGCGAACACCGGCCGCCAGCATCTTCGCGACGGGTGAGACACCCGATGCGAGCTTCATGTTCGACGTCGGGTTGTGGATGACACCGACCTCCTTCTCCACGAGGATCGGAATCTCTTTCTCTGTCGGCCAGACGACGTGCGCGGCGATCGTCGGTCCGTCGAGGAAGCCCACGTCATTGAGCATCTCGATGCTGGTCTTGCCGTAGTTGTCTTTCGAATACTGCAGCTCAAACGGCGACTCGGATACGTGGATGCTGATAGGCGCGTCGAACGGGCGCGCCGCATCCCGCGTTGCCGCCAGCTGCTCGCCATTGAGCGTGTAGTTCGCGTGCGGCCCGAAGATCGGCGTGATCCGGTCGTTCTGGCCCTGCCAGCGCTCGATGAAAGCGATGCCCTTCTGCAGCGAGTCCGCGGCATTCTCGGCATCGGGACTGCGCTGGTCGATGACCGTTGTCGATATCATTGCGCGCAGCCCGCAGGCATCGACGACCTCGGCGATCGTGTCCGGGTAGTAATACATGTCTACAAAGGTCGTCGTTCCGCCGCGGATCATCTCCCAGCAGGCGAGCTCGGTGCCCACGCGCACGAATTCGCTGTCGACGAACCGGACCTCGGCCGGGAAGATGTAGTTGTTCAGCCAGTCCATCAGCGCGAGGTCGTCGGCGACGCCCCTGAGCAGCGTCATGGCCGCATGCGTGTGCCCGTTAACGAGGCCGGGCATCAGCACCCGACCGTCTCCGTCGAGGACCTGGTCGGCCTCATAGTCGGACTCGATGGCATCGGCAGGGCCTATCGCGATGATCAAGCCATCACGGATGACGACGGCGCCGTTGTCGATAATGGAGAGGTCGGCATCCATGGTCACGACGTGGTCTGCCTTGACGATCATGTCTGCGTTGTCGGCGCCGGCCGGACCGGCGGCGAAAAGGCCTGCGAGGCAAAGCGCCAGAAAGCGCTGTATTATTCCTGTCATTCGAATTCCTTTTCGGCGCGATTGTATCACCTGTGACCAATGCCGTAAGAAATAGCGACGCCGAGACTAAAGCCATGCGAATCAATATATTGCCCGAGTTCGATGCGCCTGAGGGCGGTCAGCTGACCGACGACATGCTGGAGGCCTTCGACGAAGCCGGTGTGATCATCCTGAAAGGCTGGGCGTCGGGAGAGGCCTGCGACCGCCTGCGCGCGCGTGCAGCGGAGTTGGTCGATGCCTTCGACCCGAGCGCGGTTCGACACGTGTTCTCGACGCTGACGCAGGAGCAGATCGACGACAGCTACTTCAACGAGTCGGGCGACAAAATTCGCTTTTTCCTCGAGGACGACGCGTTCGGCGAGGACGGCAAGCTCAGGGGCTCGAAAGAGGACAGCCTCAACAAAATGGGCCACGCCATGCACGACCTCGACCCGGTCTTCGACGCGTTCTCACACACCGACGAGCTGGCCGAGGCAGCCCGCCGTCTCGGTCTCGACGATCCGGGTGTCATTCAGTCGATGTATATCTTCAAGCCGCCGCGTATCGGCGGTGAGGTGATCTGCCACCAGGACTCGACGTTCATCTACACGGAGCCGGAGACCTGCATCGGTTTCTGGTTCGCCCTCGAAGATGCGACGCTCGAGAACGGCTGCATGCACTTCATTCCCGGCCTGCACAAGGAGCCGCTGCGACAACGGCACTACCGACAGGACGACGGCAACTTCAGGACCGTCACGCTGGTCGACGAACCGTGGCCCGAAGAGCAAAAGGTGCCGGCACCGGCATCGAAAGGCGACCTCGTGATCTTCAACGGCAGGACGCCGCACCTGTCGAGCGCGAACCACTCCGACAAGTCACGGCACGCCTACACGCTGCACGCGATCGATCGAAGCGCTCACTATCCGGCCGAGAACTGGCTGCATCGAAGCGTCGATATGCCGCTGCGCGGTTTCGCCCCCTAGTCATGCTGTTCACGGACGTTATCCGCGCGAAGCGGGACGGCGGGACCCTGTCCGACGAACAGATCCAGTTCCTCGTCGACGGGCTCGCCGACGGCAGCATTCCGGCCGAGCAGGTGTCGGCGCTGGCAATGGCCGTCTTCCTGAACTCGATGAGCTTCGACGAGGCCGGCAAGCTGACGCTGGCCATGGCGAACTCCGGGACCGTGCTGGACTGGTCGGCGGAGGCTCTCGATGGTCCCGTCGTCGACAAGCACTCCACCGGCGGCGTCGGTGACAAGGTCAGTTTCCTGCTCGCGCCGATCGCGGCGGCCTGCGGATGCTACGTGCCAATGATCTCGGGTCGTGGCCTGGGCCACACCGGCGGCACGACGGACAAGGTCGAGGCGATCCCGGGCTATGCGTCCACGCCGGACTTCGACCTGTTCAGGAAGACCGTCAAGGATGTCGGCTGCAGCATCATCGGACAGACGGCGGACCTCGCGCCGGCCGACCGGCGTTTCTACGCGATCCGCGACGTCACCGGCACGGTCGAGTCGGTGCCGCTGATCACGGCGTCGATCCTGTCGAAGAAGATCGCCGCGGGACTCGATGGTCTCGTCATGGACGTGAAGACGGGCAGTGGCGCGTTCATGGACACGCATGAAAAGGCGGTTGAGCTCGCCGACAGCATTATCCGCACAGCCGCGCAGGCCGGATTGAAGACCCACGCGCTGATTACCGATATGAACGAGGTGCTGGGACTGACGGCGGGCAACGCGCTCGAAATCGCCGAGTCCGTTCGCTACCTGAGAAACGATGTCCGGGAAGCTCGTCTCGATGAAGTCGTGCTGGCGCTCACCGGCGAGATGCTGGTCATCGGCGGCGTCGAAGACGACCGGAACAAGGCCGTTGCACGCTGCCGAGAGGCGGTCGAGAGCGGCGCGGCGGCCGCCGTGTTCGGCCGCATGGTCGCGGCGATGGGCGGCCCTCGCGACTTTGTCGAGAACTTTGAGAGCCACTTGGGCTCTGCGCCGGTAACGGCCGCGGTGTCCGGCAGCGGTTACCTGCAGAGTGTCGATACCCGGGCCGTTGGCAATGCGATTATCGAGCTCGGCGGCGGACGAAGAGAGGTTGGCCAGGCGCTGGACCTGACCGTCGGCTTCGATCGGCTCGCGCCCGTCGGCACCTTGCTCGATGCCGAGCGGCCGCTGGCCATCGTGCACGCCGCGAGCCGCGAAGACGCCGAGCGTGCGAGCCGGCAGTTGCTGGCTGCGTGTACCTTCGGCGACGAGCCGCCCGCACAGAGACCGATGCTCTACCAAATTCTGACCGGCTCCGACTGAGCTGCTATATTCGACGCAAAACAAGAACAAGCACCGGGAATCTCCATGCAGGAAAAACTGATCGGGCTGGCGGGCATCGTCACCCTCTTAGGCATCGCTGTTGCCTTTTCGACCAACCGCCGCGCGATCAACCTGCGCGTCGTCGTCGCCGCGTTTGCGCTGCAGGCCATCATCGCTGCACTCGTCCTGTTTGTGGATGCCGGCCGTGCCGTGATCGACTGGATCAGCGGCGGCGTGCTTGCCGTGATCGGCTACTCGCAGGCGGGTATCAACTTCCTGTTCGGGCCGCTGGCGGACACGCAAGTCATCGGCTTCAGCTTTGCGATCAACGTGCTGCCGATTGTCATCTTCTTTTCGGCGCTGATGTCGGTCATGTATCACCTGCGCATCATGGAATACCTGGTGCGCATCGTCGGCGGTTTCCTGCATCGGGTCATCGGCACCGGCACGGTCGAATCGATGAACGCCGCCGCCAACATCTTTGTCGGCCAGACCGAGGCGCCGCTGGTCGTCAAGCCCTACTTGCGGGGGCTGACCGAGCCGCAGCTGTTTGCCGTTATGTGTTCCGGCGTCGCGTCGATTGCCGGTACCGTGCTGGCGGGTTATGTCGGCCTCGGCGCCAAGATCGAATACCTGCTCGCGGCCAGCTTCATGGCAGCGCCGGGCGGCCTGTTGATGGCCAAGTTGCTGATGCCCGATACCGATGCCCCGCCGCCGTCCGCCCACGAAAAGCTGAAGATCGAGGGCAGTATCCACGCCAACGTCATCATGGCCGCCGGCAACGGCGCGTCCGACGGCCTGCGGCTTGCCGTCAACATTGGCGCGATGCTGGTCGCCTTCGTCGGATTGATCGCATTGTTCAACGGCATCGTCGGCGGCCTGTTCGGGCTGGTCGGTGTCGAGGGCATCACGCTGCAGTGGATACTCGGCAAGATTTTCCAGCCGCTGATGTGGCTGTTGAGCATTCCGTGGACCGAAGCCGAGGTGGCCGGTGCGTTGTTCGGCCAGAAGGTCATCCTGAACGAGTTCGTCGCATTCCTCGATTTCGCCAACTATGTCGAGTCTTTAAGTCCGCGAAGCGTCGCGATCATTACCTTCTCGCTGTGCGGCTTCGCGAACTTAAGCTCGATCGCGATCCTGCTCGGCGGGCTCGGCGTGCTCGTGCCGGAGAAACGCGACCTGATCGGCAAGTACGGGCTGCGCGCCGTGCTCGCCGGCTCGCTGTCCAACCTGATGAGCGCCGCGCTCGCCGGCCTGATGCTGCCCGCAACGATGTAAGGCCCGTGAGTCGCAGGATCATTATCGACTGCGACCCGGGGCAGGACGACGCCATCGGGCTGTTTCTCGCCTTCGCATCACGAGACGAACTCGACGTGCTCGGTGTGACGACCGTTGCGGGGAACGTCCCGCTCGCGCTGACGCAAAGGAACGCGCGCCAGATGTGCGACATTGCGAATGTTCGCGACGTGCCGGTTTTTGCCGGCTGTGATCGGCCGCTCTGCCGCCCACTGCTGACGGCGGAACATGTGCACGGGCGCACGGGCATCGATGGTGTTGATGTCATCGAGCCGACGACCCCCCTGAACGAACAGCACGCCGTCGACTTCATCGTCGACAGTCTTCGCAATCATCAGGCTGTCACGCTCGTTCCGACCGGGCCGATGACGAATATCGCGACTGCCATCGAGCGGGCGCCGGCGTTGTTGCCGCGCATCGAGCAAATCGTCCTGATGGGCGGCGCGATGCGTGAGGGCGGCAACTACTCGCCGTCGGCCGAGTTTAACGTCCTTGTCGATCCGGACGCCGCAGACATAGTCTTTAACTGCGGCCGGCCGATTACGGCTTTCGGTCTCGACGTCACGCACAAGGTCTTATCGACGCGCGAGCGCGTCGAGAAAATACGCGGCATCGGCAACGCGGTCAGCGATGCGACGGCGGGCATGCTCAGTTTTTTTCAGCGTCACGACTCGAAGAAATACGGCGCCGATGGCGCGCCATTGCACGACCCCTGCACGGTTGCGTGGTTGCTCAAGCCTGAGCTGTTCAAGACCAAGCCGGTCAACGTCAGCGTCGAGACCCGGTCCGAGCTGACGATCGGGCACACGGCCGTGGACTTCTGGCACGTCACGGACCGGCCGGTGAATGTGAACTGGGCTTACGACGTCGATGCCGACGGCTTCTACGAACTGTTGTTCGAACGCCTCGCGCGCTTCGGAGGAGACGCATGACTCGTATCGTTGTCGTCGGGTCCATTAACCTTGACCTGTCGGCGTCCGCGCCGAAGCTGCCGCAGCCGGGTGAGACGGTCACCGGTGCTACGCTAAGCCGTTTCCCCGGTGGCAAGGGGGCGAACCAGGCGCTGGCCGCGAAGCGTCTCGGCGCCGACGTCCGTCTGATCGGCTGCGTGGGACGGGACGCTTACACGGAAGAAGCACTGGCGTTGTTGAGGGAGGAGGGTGTTGACCTCGATTCGCTGGTTGTCGATCCGTCAGAGCCTACCGGCGTCGCGATGATCTCCGTCGATCCCTCGGGCGAGAACACGATCGTCGTGGCACCTGGCGCGAATACGAAGCTCAATAACGATGCGGTTGTATTCGACGGTGAAGACGCATTGATCTGCCAGCTCGAAGTACCGGTAGACACCGTCGCTCACGCGGCGAACGGCTTCGACGGTTTTTTCACGGCGAATCTTGCGCCAACGAAAGAGATTGACGTCACCGTTCTGCAACGCGCGGACCTGGTCATCGTCAATGAAGTCGAGGCGGCCTGGTACGGCGCGGCGCTGTCGGCCTGCGATGGCTATGTCGCGACAACCTTCGGCGCGGCCGGCGCCGTGCTCGAGCGCGACGGAGAGACGATCGCGCGTGCGCCGTCACCGAGGATCACCGCCGTCGATACGGTCGGTGCGGGAGACAGTTTCACGGCTGCGTTGACGGTGGCGCTCGTTGAGAAACAGGATCCTCAAGACGCGCTCAGGTTCGCTTGCGCAGCGGGTGCCTGCGCGGCGTCTAAGCCGGGCGCACAGACGAGTCTGCCGACACGCTCAGACGTTGAATCAATGCTCGAGGTGGAATAGGCGCGGCAGCAGGTCGGCCCTTTTAAATTCCTCGATCTCGCCCGCTGCATTCATGACCAGGATTCGCGTGTCGTTGTCTGCAAACTCGGCGATCTTCTGTCGGCAGCCGCCGCAGGGAGTGCAGTTCTCGAGTTCGTCGTGACCGCCGGCGACGGCGATCGTCACGATCCGTCGTCCGCCCGACGCAATCATTGATCCGATCGCATTCGCCTCTGCGCAGGTGCCTTCCGGGTAGGCGGAGTTCTCGACGTTGCAACCGACGTGCAGCTTGCCCTTGTCGTCGATCAACGCGGAGCCCACCGAGAAGCCCGAATACTCGTCGTAGGCATTCTCGCGAACGCGCATCACGGCCTTAAACAGTTCCTCGTCGTTCATCGATTCTCCAAAAGCATACTCATCACTGCCTTTCACGCGTAGCCAACAGTCGCTCTGCCGACACTGCGCTACGCGGTGGAAAAGGGTAGCAGGTTCCGCGAATGGACCGCGCATATTTGCGCGGATCCGAGCTGGAACGTCTCGTATTCACCTTTATTCACGTGCCCCTGTGGAAGCAAGAAAGACCGCTCAGTTCGTCGGAGCGGGCCGTTGATGTACCTGCATAAACCCAGACCCGAGTTCTGCGTGACTCAAATTGCCTGTTGCATTGCCGCAACAATCCAACAGGAAAACACGTACTTTCGACCGCTTGTGGGCTGTCTGGCAGAGTATTTCATGCCTTCCCACACACAAACCGCCCGAGTCGGCGAGATTCAGCCCAAACAACCCACTATTGGATTCCATAAAAAACAGTTGTTTACGGTACTAAGTAGAAAAAACTTATCATAAATCGGTACTTAGTCACTGACAGAGCTATAGTTTCCGAAATGTTACAGCAGGCCAAAGCGGCCCGGTAATCGGGCTCAAAACCACTCAAAAGGGTGTCGCTGCTGTAACCTCGCTGTCAAAATCATTCGTTACTCTTTTCGACGCTGTCTCGTGCAGCTCACTGTTGTTGTATTTGTCCCACGACTTCGGCACGATACGCGTGGTCGATCCAACGACAGACGATCGTTTCCGCCAGGTTGCTGACAAACACATAACAGGCGCCGGCATATTTACTGAACCAGAGGAAATCAAATGAACACATGGCGTACATGCACGCGTGCGGTTGCTACGCTTGCGTTGGCTGCATTCATGGTGCTGCCGGCCATTGCCCAGGAGACCACATCCGGTATCCGCGGCAAGGTTATTGACGATAGCGGCGCTCCTGTCGCTAGCGCCGAGGTTGTCATCCGTGACGACCGTACCGGCATCCGTCGTCAATTCACGACGAATTCGAGCGGTGTCTTCCTGGCGGCGCGTCTGCCGGTCGGTGGCCCTTACGAGATCACGATCAACAACACGAAGTCGGTCGTCGTACCGTTCATCGAGTTGGGGGATACCTACAACCTGACGGTTAACCTGCAGGAAGCTGCAGCGATCGAAGAGATCGTTGCGATCGGCCAGGCGGCACAGATGATCGACACCGCGCCGGGTCCGCAGGCCAACTTTGACTTCGCGGAGATCAACAGCGCCGTCGCCTTCGAGCGTGACATCAAAGACGTCTACTCGATCGACCCTCGCATCAACCTCGACGGCGGCGCGTCACGCGGCACCGAAGTAAACTGTGCCGGCAAGCACCCGCGCTTCAACAGCGTCACGCTCGACGGAATCAGCCAGAACGACCGCTTCGGCCTGAACAACAACGGTTACTCGACCGCGACCGGCATGCCGTTCCCGTTCGACGCCGTTCAGCAGGTGTCGGTTGAGCTGGCCCCGTTCGACGTCACCTACGGCGGCTTCTCCGCCTGTAACGTCAACGTCGTGACGCGTTCCGGCACCAATGAGTTCACGGCCGGCGTGTTCTACGAGTACACCGACCAGGATCTGCGCAACGACGCTCTCGACGGCGCCGACCTCTCCAGCCCCGACTATGAGGAAGAGAAGTACGGCTTCGCCGTCGGCGGTCCGATCATCCAAGACCGGCTGTTCTTCTTCGCTGCGTACGAAGAGACCGAAGAGCCGCGCTTCCTGGCGATGGGCCCGGCGGGCTCAGGTAACGGCGTAGAGCGCCCGTGGCTGTCACAGGCAGACTTCGATCGCGTCAACACGCTCGCGCAGTCGCTGTACAACTATGACACCGGCGGTTCGCCGGGTGACGGAGCGCAGACAGAAGAGAAAATCTTCCTGCGTTTCGACTGGAACATCACGGACCTGCACAACGCAACGTTCATCTACAACTACTACGACGGCATCCAGCTGCGTGGTTCTGACGATGACTCCAACGAGTTCGAGTTCGCGAATCACTTCTATAACAAGGGTTCAGAGACCGAGACGTTCACCGCAATTGTGCAGTCGCAGTGGACCGATAACTTCTCGACCGAGCTGTTCCTGAGCTCGAATACGATGGACGACCTGCAGAAGACGGTTGGGGACCCGGATTTCGGTGACCACCAGATCAGCTACAACGGTCGTGCAAATACGATCTACCTCGGCGCGGATGACTCCCGCCAGGCTAACCAGCTGAACACCGAGGCGACGTTCCTCAAGCTGAAGGCCCAGTACCTCATGGGTGACCACGTCATCACGGCGGGCTACGAAGCCGAAGATCTCGAAATCTTCAACATCTTCGTACAGCACTCAAACGGCGGCGAGTGGGACTACTTCGACGACTCGCAGGGCAACCCGGCTGCTTGCGATGCGCTCTCGGCGCAGGGACGCTTCGCCGACACGCAGCTTGCTGACACAGATCCGCTGAAGCTTGGCTGTGGCCTCTCCGGCATCGACCGCTTCGAGCTGGGTCGCCCGAGCCGTGTCTACTACGGTTCCGGCGGTGGCACGAACATCGCAACCGACGCCGCGGCTCAATTCTCCAACGTCAACCACGCGATTTACATCCAGGATGAGATCTTCTTCGATCAGTACAACCTGTCTGTCGTCGCCGGTCTGCGCTACGAGTGGTTCACGTCAGACGACACGCCGGTCTTCAACCAGGCTGTCAGCGACGCCATCGGCGTTCGCAACGACGCTGGTCTCGACGGCGTCGATCGACTGATGCCGCGCCTCGGCTTCACTTGGGAGGCGACTGACGACGTCAGCGTCCGCGGCGGTATCGGCATGTACTCCGGTGGTAACCCGAACGTCTGGATCTCGAACGCATGGTCCAACGACGGCATCACGAACGTACAGCTGCAGTACCGCAACTTTGACGGCGACAATTCCGTCTTCGACGGCACCATCCCGCTGTCCGGCGCTGGCCGCCCCGGCTTCGATGTACCGCAGACCCTGGTCGACCAGGTCGCTGCAGTAACGCCGGCCGACGGCAGCACCGAGGGTGTTGTCCTGCTCGATCCGGACTACAAGCAGCCGAACGAGCTGAAGGTCGCCCTGGGTGCTACTTGGCTGTCGCCGTTCTGGGACACTCAGATCGACGCTGACATCCTGTATACGCGCTTGCAGGACCCGGCAATCTACGTCGACCTGTCGCAGGAAATTGTCGGTGAGACCGTGCTGGGTCAGCCGATCTACGACTTCGCGACGCCCGGCGTCGAAGAAGTCCTGATGCTGACAAACACCGACGAGGAAGCAACCGCGACGGTTGTGTCGCTGTCGCTCAACAAAGAGTTCGACAACGGCCTCGACCTGCGCTTCGGTTATGCCTACACCGAGGCGGAAGATGTCAGCCCGATGACGAGCTTCACGGCCGGTTCCAGCTGGTCGAACCTTGCGACGAACGACATCAACTTCCCGAGTCGGGGTAACTCCAACTACGTGACGAAGCATCGCTTCACGCTGCGCGCAGCACTGGCCCGCGAGTTCTGGGGCGACAACCTGACGCGTGTCACGCTGATGGGTTACACGAAGTCCGGCCAGCCGGCCAACTTCGTGCAGAGTTCGTCCGATCTGGAAGGCGACGGCTTCTTCGGCCGCCACCTGGTCTACATTCCGACAGGCCTCGACGACCCGAACGTCGTCTTCGACTCCGGCTTCAACTATCAGCAGTTCAACGCCTGGGTTAATGCGAACGGCTTCGCCAGGGGCGAGTTCCTTGAGCGCAACGCAAAGTTCTCCAAATGGAGCACTCGTTTCGACCTGCGTCTCGACCAGGAGATTCCGTTGTTCCGGGATGACCTGAAGGCGCGTGCGTTCCTGAAGATTTACAACTTCGGCAACCTGCTGAATCCGGGCTGGGGTCGTCAGTTCGACGCACCGTTCTTCTCACAGGAAGTCGTTGAGTCCAGCATCGACAGCGAAGGCCGCTACGTGTACGAGGGCTTCGATCTCGGTGACGCAACCGAGGTTCAGGAGTTCGCCTCGCTGTGGGAAGCGCGCTTGGGCTTCGAGATCAACTTCAACTGATCACGAGTTTAGCTAAGCAAAACAAAAGGCCAGCCTTCGGGCTGGCCTTTTTTTGTGCCTCAATTTGTAAGGCGACGTCGCTTCTTCGACTGGACTTGTCCAATGCGAAGCAGTCTCGACCAGCTTGAGCAAATACACCGAAAAGGGGTCGCGCTACTCGCCAGTGCGACTGATCGTAACCAGTATCGGGTAGTGATCCGAGATCCCGCTCATGTCGATTGTGTCAAAACGCTTCGGCGCGAGAATGCCCGGTTCGAGCTCCCGACTCTGTTCGGGCGCATTTTTTGGTATCGCGACCGAGTTGGCGTCGAGCGTCCAGCCGTCGCCATCTGACCAGATCACCATGTCCAGGAAGGACCAGTCGTCGCGCGGCTGGAAATACGACGTGCCGAGGCAACCTTCGCAGCCCACTTCATGAGCAATGGTCCACTCATCGCGGACGAAGCGCCCGAACATGTCTTTGTCGGCGTTCTCGACGGATGTCGTGTTGAAGTCGCCCGCGGCGAAAGTCGGTCGATTGTCCGGCAGTGAGCGCTTGATTGCATTCAGGTGCCGATAGGCGACTTCCCGCATCTCCGTCGGGTGAAATGGTGCGGGGAAGTGCACGGAGAGGCCGGTCAGCGTCGTCCCGTCCGGCAGCTCGAAATCAGCCTGCAGCACACCGCGCGTATCCTGTTGCCGCTCTCTCGGGACGTTGTCGTCGAAGCGCAGATCGTGCAGCACCGGCTCACCGGCAAGCGGCAGGCGTGACAGGAAGGCAACGTCGATGCCGCGCAGGTCCTGACCCTCGAGCAGGATGGCGGGACCGTAGCCGGCGGCCTCGAGATGCTCGACACGCAAGCGCTCGAGGATGGAGAGATTCTCAACTTCCTGCAGTGCGACGATATCCGGGCCGCGTCCGTCGTTTACCTGCAGTATGGCGCTCGCGACACGCTCGAGCTTGATGGCCAGCGCCTCTTCGTTCCAGTCCCACTCGAGGCACTGGCGACGCCACCGGTCGACCTCGATCTCATTGCATTCGGCGATATGTGCCTCGTCCTGTTTCATGGCCAGCGGCAGAAAGGTCTTGTCGTCCTTGCTGGCATCGTCGCTGGTATCGAACAGGTTTTCGACATTGAACGCCATGATCGAGACTGGCGATACGGAGGCAGCCGACACCGTCTCGGGCGGCGCCTCGACGTCCGAGGTGCAGGCCGTCAGACAGGCGGCGCCTATCGCAAGCTTCAGTTTGTTCACGCTTAGTCCTCCAGTGGGGATGGGGCCCGGTAGAACGGGGGCCTCTTTCTCTCGACGGTGACGACAGCCGCCGAACGATCGGCGTTGATGGCGGCCGACTCGGCGTTGGGTATGCGCCCGAGCGACTGCCTTTCAGGCTTGCGGTTCAGAGCGTCGAACCAGCTCTCGCCCTGTTGCCGGTTGTACCAGTACAGCGCGCGATAGGTCAGGATAACGGCCGTGTCGCCGTGCAGGTCTATCGCCGTCGGTTGCCAGAACCAGCTCTTTGACTTCGGCGCGGCGACGACGTCGCTTCGCCTCGGCGGCGGCAGGCTGCGAATCTCGCCGAGGCGGGTCGCCGTGACGGTGTCGTCCTCTTCCGGCCGCAGCGGAACCGAGTAGAGCACCGGGGGCAGGTCCCGTTTCGACAGCAGCAGCACGCGTTCGTTTTCAATGTCGACCGTGACGGACTCCACGTCCCGGGGACCGTCGGGGAAACGCAGCTCGATCTCCCACGCTGTGTCGCTCCTGACCTTGTCGTCATCGCCGAGGTCGGGCTCCTCGACAATGTAGAGGATTACCGACTTGCGTCGGCGCATGTTGTCGCCCACATCCGCAATCAACAGGTATGGCTTGCCGTCAAGCGTGAACGAACTCATGTCCTCCCAGTCGCGATTCCTCGCGTCTTCGAGTGTCAGTCGACCCCGCTTTTGACCCGCTCTGTCGAAAGCGTACACCCGCGGCTTGCCATCGTCGTTGTGAACCCACATGAGATCGGGGTCGCGTTGCGATCGTGCCAGCCCGGACGCCTCGTCGACTTCCGGAATGTCGATTCGCCCGATGAGCTCGAGCCTCGGCTCGGCAGTCCCAGCGGTGCACGCGGTGAGAAAAACGAAGGGTGTGAGCAGGCTGAGTCTCATAGCCCACAGTGTATCGGCAGATCGCCCCCAGTAAACGGTTTATGCGGTCCGAAACGAGGCACAACACTCCCAAAATGCGCCGCAGAGGAGTATCGTTCGTGGATTCCAACGAGGTTCTTATGGCCAAACATATCAATGCGGCCCCGGATGACTTTGCCAGCACGGTTCTGATGCCCGGGGACCCAATAAGAGCGCAGTACATCGCCGAGACCTATCTCGACGATGTCCGGCGCGTCACCGACGTCCGTAACATGTGGGGATTCACCGGCACCTACCAAGGTGATCCAATATCGGTCATGGCGCACGGCATGGGCATACCGTCGGCGTCCATCTACGTTCACGAACTTTTGAGCGACTACGGCGTCGAGCGCATCATGCGCGTCGGCAGCTGCGGTACGACCCATCCCGACGTCAAGCTCCGGGATCTCGTTATCGCGCAGGGCGCGTCCACCGATTCCGGCGTCAATCGCATGCGCTTCGGTGGCTACGACTTCGCGGCGCTGGCGACTTTCGATCTCGTCAGGAAAGCGGTAAACACTGCCGAGCGACTCGACGTGCGCTATCACGTGGGCAATGTCTTCAGCGCCGACCTTTTCTACACGCCGGACCCGGACATGTTCCAGACGATGGCGAAGTACCAGGTCTACGGTGTCGAAATGGAAGCCGCCGGTATCTTCCCGATCTGCGCGGAGTTCGGCGCCGAGTGTCTCGCGATCTGCACGGTCAGTGACGACATCATCGGTGGCGACGCGCTGACGACCGATGAGCGAGCGACGACCTTCGATGAGATGATCAAGGTCGGGCTCGAGACGGCGGTGGCCTGAGATGGGTTCCGCGAACGTTACCACTCTGCCAACGGCGGGCCGGCTGCCGGACCTGAGCCGCGTGCCGGCCGTGGACGAAGTCGGTGTCAATGAACGCGTCGCCCGCTTCCAGTCCCGCAGCATCAAGGCGAAGGCGAAGATCGACGGCCTCAAGCTGACGCTCGCCATGATCGACCTGACGACGCTGGAGGGCCAGGACACACCCGGCAAGGTGCGGCAGTTGTGCCAGAAGGCGATCCACCTGCACGACTCGATGCCGGGTCTGCCGCACGTGGCCGCGGTCTGCGTGTACCCCACGATGGTGTCGGTCGCCAAGGAGTCGCTTAAGGGTCACGACATCAACATCGCGTCGGTAGCAACGGCGTTTCCGAGCGGCATGTCCTCCCTGGACATCAAGCTGAACGATACTCGCATCGCCGTCGAGGCCGGCGCGAACGAGATCGACATGGTGATTTCCCGCGGCGCGTTTCTCGCCGGGGACTACCAGCACGTTTTCGACGAGATTGTCGCGGTCAAGGAGGCCTGCGGGGATGCGCACCTCAAGGTCATCCTCGAGACCGGTGAGCTCGGCACGCTGGACCGGGTGCGTCGGGCCAGCGAACTCGCGATGCACGCCGGCGCCGACTTCATCAAGACGTCCACCGGCAAGATCCAGCCGGCGGCGACGATGCAGGTGACGCTGACCATGCTGCAGGCGATCCGGGACTACTACTACGAGACGGGTCGCATGGTCGGCATGAAGCCGGCCGGCGGCATTTCCAGCGCCAAGCTCGCTCTGCATTATCTCGTCATGTTGCAGGAGACGCTGGGCAATGCGTGGATGACGCCGGAGTGGTTCCGCTTCGGTGCGAGTTCGCTCGCAAACGACGTCTTGATGCAACTGAAAAAACAGGAGACCGGTGTCTACCAGTCTCCCGACTACTTTTCCAAGGACTGATCATGGCAACACCAGAGAACGAGTTGGCTTTCGACGGCGGCTGGGACTACGCGCCGGCGCCCGAGAGCACAGACCACATCTCGATAAAGAAACGCTACGAGCTGTTCATCGACGGGGAATTCGTCAAGCCTGAGGGCGGCAAGTACTTCGAGACCGTCAACCCCGCGACCGAGGAGCGGCTGTCCCGCGTCGCTGAAGCGTCGACCGCCGACGTCGACAAGGCCGTCAAGGCCGCGCGCACGGCGTACACGAAAGTCTGGTCGAAGATGAAGCCCGCGGAACGCGGCAAGTACATCTACCGCATCGCGCGCATCATGCAGGAGCGTGCGCGCGAGTTTGCGACGATCGAGTCCTTAGACGGCGGCAAACCGATTCGCGAGTCGCGCGACATCGACATTCCGCTGTCCGCTGCGCATTTCTTCTACTACGCCGGCTGGGCGGACAAGCTCGAATACGCGTTTCCAGGCCGCAAGCCGAAGCCGTTGGGCGTCGCCGGTCAGATCATCCCGTGGAACTTCCCGCTGCTGATGGCAGCATGGAAAATCGCGCCGGCGCTGGCCTGCGGCAATACCGTTGTGATCAAGCCGGCAGAGACGACCCCGCTGACCGCGATGAAGCTTGCCGAAGTCATCGCCGATGCCGGCCTGCCGCCGGGCGTCGTCAATATCGTCACCGGCGCCGGTAAGACCGGCGCCGATATCGTTGAACATCCCGGCATCGACAAGATCGCGTTCACCGGTTCGACCGAGGTCGGCCGGATCATCCAGAAGGCGCTGGCGGGTACGCGCAAGAGCTACACGCTGGAGCTGGGCGGTAAAGCAGCCAACATTATCTTTGCGGATGCGGCGCTCGACCAGGCGGTGGAGGGCATCGTCAACGGCATCTTCTTCAACCAGGGGCACGTCTGCTGCGCCGGCTCGCGTCTGCTCGTGCAGGAGTCCGTTGCGGACGAGGTGATTCGGCGATTGAAAGACCGCATGGCGACGCTGCGGGTCGGCAACCCGCTCGACAAGAACACGGACATAGGCGCCATCAACTCCCGGCAGCAGCTCGACACGATCCAGAAGTACTTGAAGATCGGCAAGGAGGAGGGCGCCGAGATCTACCAGAGTGCCGCGCGCCTGCCGAAGAAGGGCTTCTTCTGCAAGCCGACGCTGTTTACCGGCGTCTCGCAGTCGAACCGCGTCGTGCAGGAGGAGATCTTCGGGCCCGTACTCGCTGTCCAGACCTTCCGGACCTTCAATGAGGCGATCGCGAAAGCGAACAACACGCCCTACGGTCTGTCGGGTGGTGTCTGGACCGACAAGGGCGCCAAGATCTTCAAGATGACGCAGGACATTCGCGCCGGCGTCATCTGGGCGAACACGTTCAACAAGTTCGATCCGACGTCACCTTTTGGTGGCTACAAGGAGAGCGGCGTCGGACGCGAAGGCGGCCTGCACGGCCTCGACGCCTACCTGAGACTGGAGGCCTGATATGAGCAGATTGTCGGTTGCCAAGACCTACAAGATTTACATCGGCGGCAAGTTCCCGAGAACCGAATCGGGCCGCTACTTCCCGCTGCATGACGGACAAGGCCACGTCATCGCCAATATCTGTCGCGGCAGCCGCAAGGACTTTCGTAACGCCGTCGTCGCTGCGCGTAAGGCACAGCCGGGCTGGGCGGGCGCCAGCGCCTACCTGCGTGGACAGATCATCTATCGCATCGCCGAGATGCTGGAAGGCCGGCGCGAACAGTTCATCGCCGAACTGAAACAGCAGGGTTTGACCGCGAGCGCGGCCGAGAAGGAAGTCGATGCGGCCATCGATCGGCTCATCTACTACGCGGGCTGGGCGGACAAGTACCAGCAGGTGTTCAGCGCCGTGAACCCCGTCAGTTCGTCGCACTTTAATTTCTCGGTCCTGGAGCCCACCGGCGTCGTTGGCGTACTCGCTCCGGATGACACGAGCCTGCTTGGCCTCGTGTCGAACGTTGCGCCGTGCATCGTCGGCGGCAACACCTGCGTCGTGCTGGCATCGGAATCGAAACCGCTGTGCGCGGTCAGTTTCGCCGAAGTTCTGCACTCATCGGACGTGCCCGCCGGCGTCGTCAACATACTGACCGGGTATCGTGAAGAACTGACGGGCCAGTTCGCTTCGCACATGGACGTCAATGCGATTGTCTACTGCGATGGGTCAAAGAAAGTGGCGACGGCTATCCAGACGGCCGCCGCGGACAACATCAAGCGAGTCGTCTCGCGCGTCAATACCGACTGGGCAAAGGACAAAGCTCAAGACCCGTACCTGATCAAACAGACCCAGGAGGTCAAGACGACCTGGCACCCGATCGGTTCCTGAACTTCCGAGACTCTCTGGCTGTCTCAATGGCTGTTCGCCTCACGTCGGGTGGTGCTGCGCTGTTCGCCTGACAGCGCGTCGCCGGATCCGACCCATGCACAAAGGGAGAGCTAATGAACGATGTTCATGTTCGTATTGGGGTTTTGTTTCTCGCGCTGCTGGGTAGCTCCGGTTGTGCCTCCTACACGACGCCCGGCGGCCCCGTCGATCTGACCGGTATCCAGTCGGCAGACATTCAGGAGCTGATGTCCCGCGAGCCCGCCGCGGTTTTTCCTGCATCACTGTCATTTGCCCGCGTGCAGTCGCCCACCTATCGGTCGATGACCGCAGAGACCTTCGGCAGCGGTTCGTTCCTTGTGGTCTCGAACCGCGAATTCATGACGGATGCGACGTTGGAGACGATGTCCGATTGGGAGGCCGTTCACGGTATCGCGCCGCTGACGCGTCTGCTGATTCCCGCCAGCCTCGATGACATTGATGACCTGCGTACAGCGAGTGCCAGGCTGAAGGCCGACATGCTGATTGTCTTTACGCTTGATACGACCTTCCGCGTCGATGGCAAGTCGATTGGACCATTGAGCGTCATTTCCTTAGGCCTTATGCGGGACAGGGAGACGATCGTCAGCACGACAGCCTCTGCCGTGTTCGTCGATGTGCGGACCGGGTTCATCTACGGCGTCGCCGAGGCAACGGCCAGCGAGACGCAGACGACCAGCGCCTGGGGCACTGTTAACGCGGCGGACCAGGGTCGGCTGAGTACCGAGCAACAGGCCTTCGATGACATGCTGCGAGAGCTGGCCAGGACCTGGAAAGGCATTGTCGCCGAGCACCGCTGAGCCCCATCAATTAGCCGGTCTTCAAGTTTCGAAGGGCGGCCGGCTGTCGATCATGATGGCATCCAGTCGTCGCTGGGCACGTCTCGGGTTCTTAAGGTCGCTCTGCTCCAGCATTTCACAGCCGTCATTGACCATGTCTTCGATGCTGACCGGATAGAAGCGGCAGTCTTCGGGACGGTCTTCGTAGATATCGCAGGTAAACTTGCTGCCGCAGTCCGAAGTCTTGAGCCACGGGCAACGATCGAAATAGTCTCCGGTGTCCGGATCAATCCACAGCTTGCCGTCGACGACGAGCCTCGCGATGTCGGGTCGATAGGTCTCCCAGCGCTCGATGTCTTCCGCCGACGCCGATAAGCCGCTGCCGCCCCAGTTCTGGCAACACCGACCGCATGAATTGCAGTCCTTCATGCCTCCAGAGTACAGCAATTCTTGGCCTTGGAGTGCGACTGAGCGGGTACGCATCCGGGGTGACAGACCGGGTGGTAGACTCGGGCGCTCGTGCACTCGCCTGGCAGGACCGATTGCCCCATGACAATACCGCTCAAGTATTTCGGCAGCGACGATGACGTCAGGCCCGGCGATCGAATCGAATACACCACGCTGCCGTTGCGACGCAAGAAGCAGGGCACGGTCGTATGGATTCCCGAAAAGACGGCGCTCGAACTCGACGCCGAGCGCAAACAACCCCAGGACTGGCTGATCAAGTTCGACGACGGCACATTCACAGGATGGATGTATCACCCGGAAGAGATGCAGCCGCCGAAGCGACTACGACTTATCGAGCGCAGCTCAGATTACGAGCCGGTTTCAAACGAGGAACTCGAAAAGCAGGACAACGAGATCTCGAGTCAGATGGGCGTGCTCGAACAGGCGGCGGGCTGTGCTTTTGTTATCCTGCTCGTCGTTTCCGCCATCGTATTCGCCGTGTCCCTGTTCTCGTGACGCCTGTTTACGCAGTTACTTTGATGGGAGTTGGGATACCTGTCACCGGTGAACGCTGGCGGGCCCTTGCCGGACAACGCTCGGTTGAGCCAAGGACAACAGATGGACAAGCAGAAAGCCGCCTCGGACTCACTACGCATCGATCGCTGGTTGTTCTTCTGTCGCTTCTTCAAGACGCGCACGAAGGCATCGGATGCGGTCACCGGGGGACATGTGAAGGTGAACGACGAGCGAGTCACGCCGGGAACGCGCGTAAAGGTCGGTGACACGATCGACGTCGTGCGTGATCGCCTGCATTTCCGCATGAAGGTGGCGGCCATTCCAGGCCGTCGCGGCCCGAGCGCGGAGGCCCGTGCGTGCTACATCGAAGATGAAGAGACGGCGAGACAACGCAACGAGCAGGTCGAGGCGCTGCGACAGGACCGTTACCTGTTGCCAAGGACCCGCGGTCGTCCGGACAAACACACGCGCCGCAAACTGCGGGAGCGCAAAGGCCAGTGACAGAGCTGCGTTCAGACCAGCATGTCGATGGTGGTGCCATCGACTACGCTTCGGACCTGTCCACCTGGGAGAGCTGGCAGCGGGCCTACCTATTCGGCGTGCTGCTCATCCTGCCGCCAGCCGAGATCGCGGAGAAGTTCAACCGGCTGAGGCAACGCTACGATCCGGCGTCAGCCGCGATCAGTCCGGCCCACATCTCGGTGTCGAAACCGCTAGGTGCGGAGCTTAACGATGCGGTCCGCAAGGAAATCAGTACGATCCTGTCTCGCGTTGAGCCGTTCGAACTGCATTTTGAGAAACCGCATGCATCGCCCGACTACGCCGGCGTGTCTTACCCGGTCTACCCGCAGAATGCGATCGACCATTTGAAGCAGGTCGTACATCGAGCCTCCGTATTCGACGACGAAGAATACGAGCGCGAGAAGATTCCCGCGCATATGACCGTCGCCGAATTCATCTCAATCGAGGAAGGCCTGGCGCTGGCCCGGGAGCTCGAATCGGAGGCATCGAGAACGACGTTCACCTGCGACCGTTTGACGCTTGTCGTGCCCGACGAGCAGTTTCAATTTCACGAAGCGGCCTGTTTCACATTCGGCGGCGTCGGCTGACTGAGCGTGTTTTCGGAACCAGAGTAGGGATATGAAGACGATTGGATTACTGGGAGGGATGAGCTGGGAAAGCACCGAGACCTACTACCGCCTGATCAACGAAGAGACTGCGCGCGTCCGTGGCGGTCTGCATTCGGCACCCATCGCCATGGTCAGCGTCGACTTTCAGGCGGTCGAGGCGCTGCAAAGGGTCGGCGACTGGGACAGGGCCGCTACCCTGCTCGCGGCTAAAGCCAGGCAGATCGAGTCGGCCGGCGCCGACATGCTCCTGATCTGTACCAACACGATGCACAAGGTGGCCGACGAGGTGTCGGCGGCGATCGATATCCCATTGCTGCATATAGCCGATGCGACCGCGAGGGCTGTGCTCGCAGCCGGTGCGGAGACCGTCGGACTGCTCGGCACCCGCTACACGATGGAGCAGGACTTCTACATCGGCAGACTCAGGGAGCATGGGTTGTCGGTCGTGGTCCCAACGGAGGCCGATCGAGAGATCGTGAACCGCGTCATCTTCGAAGAGCTCTGTCTCGGCGAGACTCGCGACGACTCCAGGGCACACTACCTGAGAATCGTCGATGAGTTGGCCAGTCGCGGCGCGGAGGCGGTCATCGAGGGCTGCACGGAGATCGGGATGCTGATCAAGCAGCAGCACACCGCGGTGCCACTGTTCGATACGACGGCGATTCATGCACGCGCGGCCGTCAGCGAGGCGCTTGCAGACAACTAGATGGCCGCTGCCGGAACACGTTCGGCGCTGCTATGCGACCTGGCTATGAGACCTGGCTATGCGACCTGGCTATGAGACTTGGCCGTTGGGACGCTGCCGCTCATCGGTTTATCGACTTTCGAACAAGTGCTCCGTTCGACCAGCCGTCCGGCGTGCTGTGCGAGGACCGCGAGGTGGCTCTGAAGGCCGCGCTGGCGCAAAAATCACTACTGGTCGCGCGTCCATGAAATCTGAAGCACGTTCACGGTCATTGCCGAAGCAGCCTGCTACACTCTCGCTGCGAATATATTGAATCAGCATACGCGGTGTTGCATCGCCTGGAGAGCCTAATGGGTACCGTTGAGTGGATCGTTCTTATCAGTGCCGGCGTCCTCGTCGGTCTGGGTCTGGGTTTCTTCGCCGGCCGGTTGAGTGGGCGCGGCAACAATCAGAAGCTGGCCGACGTCGAGGCGGAGCTCGAGACGTATCGTCAAAGCGTCTCAGAGCATTTCAGCCAGTCGGCTGAGCACTTCCAGGCCATCGGCCGCCAGTACCGGGAGCTCTACGAACACATGGCTGCGGGCTCGGAGAAGCTCTGTGTCGGCGCGCCGTCGGACGGCCAGCTGAAGTTCCCGCGTCCTGACGAGGTCAGTGCAGAAAAGCCCGCTGCGTCCGAGGAAACGGTTGACGCAGAGCCCGCTGAGACCGCCAATGAGACGATCGAGGCAGAGGCCGACGCACCGTCCGAAGACGTAACTTCGTCCGATGCGGACAAGATCGCCGTCGAGCAGGAGGCAGAGGCCGAGCCGAAGTCGGCTGAGGCAGAGGCCGAGCCGAAGTCGGCTGAGGCAGCGGACGAGCCAGAAAAAGAAGCATCAGCCGAGGTCGAGGCAGACGTCGACATCGAAGCACCCAAAGCGCCCGCCGACTATGCGAGTGATGATCCGAAGGGCCGCCGGTACCACTGACGCTTCGCGCTAACTATAGGGCGGACAGCTCCGCGATGGAGCGGCCCGAGATCCCCAGTGTCTCGGGTGTGCGCAAGGCTTCGGCCCGATAGTCGCGATCCATGAC
Source organism: Woeseiaceae bacterium (assembly GCA_030066655.1). GTDB lineage: Bacteria > Pseudomonadota > Gammaproteobacteria > Steroidobacterales > Woeseiaceae > UBA1847. Next base: position 45,115 of record JASJBE010000012.1, read on the forward strand.
AATCGACGCGACGTTGATGACGGAGTCGATGGCCGCCGTCTCGACGCCGACCTGGTCTCCCAGCATCGACATGAATACGAGGCCGTAGCCGACGTCCTCATTCAAATAACGATGGTCGAGCATAGGCTGCGCACCGATGCCCTTGAATCCCGGCGCCTCGCGGTAGGCTCTGCCGTAGTTGGCCTCCAGCATGTAACCCTGGCGCATTCCGATTTCCGGATCCGGCAGTACGGTAATGCCGAGCTTCTCGCCGATCGCGATGCGTTCCATGTCCAGTGCCTGTATCAGTCTGCCTACCGAGTCACTGACACCCTCCTCGTAGAACAGGAAGTCGCCGCCCGTCATTTCGATGCGTGCGGCGTTAGACAGCGTGACCGCCGGGTGGATGATCGGGTTCGCGTTCTGAAGGCTTGTTTGAAGAACGCTGCCGGCTGGCTCCATGCTGGGATACACGTCTGAAACCAGCTCCAGGATGGCATCGGTGTGTTTGCCGGGCAAAGCGGCCAGCAGGTTTCCGGCTTTCAATTTTAAAAAGACGCGGATGCAGCCCGGTTCTGTCAGGCGCACGGCATAGTGCAGCGTGGACGTCTCCGCAACGCGGACGGAGTCGTCGTCGACTTCGAGGCCGGCGGCTCGTTTAAACGCCAGCGCGCCGCCGCAGGAACCCGGCGTGACGATCACCGTTTGTCCGTCGACGAGTTTTCCGGCGACGGCCTTGCCAAAGGGCTCGGTGCTGTAGGCCGGACCCACGACGTAGATCAGTTCGGCGTCCTGCATGGCGACGTCAATATCGTGGCCGGCATAGCTGATCGGGCCGAAGCCCGAGATGTCGCCGTCCGCCTGTATACCGCCCGCCTCAGCGATCTTCTCGATGTTGTTGGGAAACTGTTCGAAGTCGAACAATCGAACGTCATGACCGTGCGATGCGCAGTCAAACGCAACCGCAGTGCCACCGGCGCCGGCGCCTAGTACCGTGATCTGCATGGCTGGATACCTGCTCGTGGATCTTCTCTGTCGATTTAGATGACTCTAACGCAGTTCAGGCTTGCGTCGTCATCCGTACTTCGCGCAAGCGGTTCGCAGTCTATCCTCTGGCGACAGCTGATCGTCTCCGGGCACACCGGCTTGCCAGAAAGGCTCATTGATTCAGTCGCTTGTACGCGCAGCCTGCCAGTCTTCCCGAGTGATCGTATAGCGGGGGGCATCGACGCCGTAGGCTCGGCCGATGCCACGGTCAACGAAGCCCAATCTCGTCAGTAGCTTGCGTGACGAATCGTTGGCAGGATCGAAGTTCGCGACGATCTCCGTCAACGGTGAGTCCTCAAACACGAAGCGAAGCACGCGGCGGCTTGCCTCGCCGGCGTAACCCTGTCCCCAGGCCGCCGGTTTCAGGAAGAACCCGATCTCTATTTCCGCCTCGGGGTACTCGCCAGGAACGACGAGGTCAAAGTCCGTCTCCTGGGTGTCAACCGGCATCGGCAGCAGCGCGACGGTGCCGAGTTTCTCGTGCTCGCTCGCCTCGACGATCGTCCAGATGCCGATGCATCCGTTACCGCCGCGTCGGACCGATAGAGGCATCTGTGCCCTGATGGATGTCTCCGATTGCGGGCCGCCGGTGTACCGTTTGACGACCGGGTCGGTGAACAACTCCACGACAAGATCTGCATCGTCGAGACTGAACGGCCTGAGTTCGAGGCGCGCCGATCTAAGAATCGCTGTCATTCTTGATAGTCCTGTTTATCCCATTGACCCGGTTTGGCCACCTTCGCCTGATGACCGGCATGGTCAGCAGGCGTAGTATCGCTTAAAAACATAAGACTGCAACGGAGCAGATCCATGCCGTATCGTCAGGCCCACTATTTCATCGCGCTGACTTTCCTCGTCATCGTGATCGGCTTCTGGGGCAGCTACTTCCAGCCGTTCAATTCGGTCCCGCTGGCGTTTCATGTCCATGCAGTCACTGCGATGGCCTGGGTCTTGCTGCTCCTGTTCCAGCATTGGAGCATTCACAATCGCAAGCGCCAACTGCACAGGACCGCCGGGCTCTTAAGCCTCGTGCTGTTCCCGTTCCTGATCACAGGCTTCGTCATGATCGTCAACACGTCCGCCGTTGCGTTCATCGAGAGCGAGGAGCGGGGCGCTTTCTCGCTGGGTCCCAGTTTCGGCCTGTCGATGCTGTTCGCAATCATTGCCTATCTCGTCCTCTACTACCGGGCGCTTCGGCACAAACGCAACGTCTTCCTGCACTCTGGCTATATGCTGACGACGGCGCTGGTGCTGTTCGAGTCACCCTTCAGTCGGATCATGCTGAAGTATCTGCCGTTCATGATCTTCACAGGTTCAGAGTTTCCGCTGCGTATCCTTGATGCCATCGCGATCTCGATGGGCCTGTCCATTGCATTCGCGGTCGCGATGTATGTCCGCGATAGAAAGCACGCTACCCCCTTTCTCGTCGCGGCGGGACTGATGACGATGCAGGCGATTTCGATGCTTGCCGGCGCTCATTCGGAATGGGTACGAGACGCCTTCCGACTCTACGCGGCGATTCCCGATGGTGTCACGATAGTTGCGGGCTTTCTGCTCGGTGCCATTGTCTCGTGGGTGGGTTTCAGGCACTCAAGAGCAGGCCCGACAGTCACGCCGGCAACAGTCTCAGGGTGATTGCCCGTCGGCGCCTCGTAAGGCTCGGCACTACGCCTGATGTATCGAGCCGCAGTCAGTACAATCTCGAAAAACCGTAGCCCGAGAACGCAAGCTTGCCGCCCAAAAGCGAGGTATCGTAGGCGCCAGTGACGATGCTACCCGTACATGTGCTTGGCAAGTCTCTCGAGGAGCTCAGGGAACACCTGGACCTGCCAGCCGGGGGTCAACGCTTTGATATCGGCGACGATACCGTGCTCTGGTCATTTCGGTCATCGGGCGTCGCGGCCTTGCTCTCCAAAGGCCTCGTCAACACACTGTTCCTCTACTCCGACGGCTATGAAGGATTCGCAGGCTACACGGGCGAGACCGGCGGTTTGCGCCTTGACTCGTCAAAACAAGTCGTCCGCTTCAAGTTCGGCTTCCCGACGACGCTACGGGAAGGCGAGACGTCCGAGGTGCTGGGTACCGTTCCCAACTTTGACCGCTACGACTACGACGATTACTCGCTGCACATCCAGTACGACGAGACGGGCACGAGAATGACCATGCTCTCGATCATGTCGCCGAATGAAGTAAAGCGATTCGACGGTGCCTTCGCCGCAAGACCCGGCGACCCAGTCGTCTACGACAAAGCGAAATACCATTTTGATTCTGTGCAAGAGCTGGGGCTCCCGGACGAGCAGGCCTACGTGCATACCGCCTTCTTCCTCGGGTGGCTCATGGAGAACGATCTCTGTAGCAAGGAATTCGTGGACGACAGTTGCGAACAGATCGAGGCGTACAAGCGACGAGAGACCACGGCACTCGATGTATACGCTGCGTGGGATGGTTGCCTCGTGGATGACATGCTCAGCGAGACGGGCAATGCGTTCGCGGCAAGCTATTTCGATTTCAGCAACGGCAAGTACATCGATGACTTTGCGGAGCTGCTGGTCCGAAAAATGAAAAGCGAGTTTCACGTACCGTATACGTGGGAGAACCAGGCGAAGATCAATCATCGGATCGGCAAGCGGTACAGAGACTGGCAGATGCCGATGCGTTCCAGGCCGCCCGCGTCGAAGCGTGAGAAGCGCGCGAACAAAGCGAATCAACAGCGTCCGACCAAACAGCGCCGTGAAGAAAAAGTGGCGACTGCGACGTCCCCGCCCGAGCAGGCAGCTTCGCGGAAGCGAGCGCAGGCCCAGCCGTCGACCCAAAGGCCAGCGCAACGCTCACCGGGGCAGAAGTCACTGGGGAGTCGCCTGTGGCAGTCTGCAAGAGTCCAGTGGATTCTCAAGTTCATAGTGTTCCCGATCCTCGCTGTTGCGATCGGTCTCGCTATCGTCGCCTACGCGATGACCCTGTAATGGCGCTGCCCGATGAATTGCAGCTCGCCGTGCATGCGAATCCCGTGTTGTCTGACGTGCTCAACAATTGGAACGAGCTTGCATTGCCGGATTGCTGGATCGTCGCCGGGGCGATTGTGCAGAGCTACTGGAACGCAGCACATCACTTCGACCCACTGTACGGGATCAGTGACATTGACCTGATCTACTTCGACCCCGACGACCTGAGCGAGGCGTCTGAGGCACGTCATGCGGTTCGGATCGCCAACCGGTTCGATGCGACGGGCGCGAGGTTTGACGTAAAGAACGAAGCCAGGGTGCACTTATGGTACGCGAAAAAGTTCGGCTACCCGATTGAGCCGTACACGTCTTCAGAGAGCGCAATCGATACCTTCCCTACCACTGCGGGTTGCATTGGAGTCCGTCCCGGGCGAGGCGGGTTGGAGTGGTATGCAAGCTTCGGCTTTGACGACCTGCTCGACCTGGTTG
>JASJBE010000092.1 GCA_030066655.1 Woeseiaceae bacterium
TCCGACGTCTGAGCAGGGCCTCGAGGCGCTCGTCAGCCAGCCCAATGACCCCAACATCCGGAACTGGAAGGCAGGTGGCTACCTCGAGCGCACAACGTTGCCGCTCGACCCATGGGGTAATCCGTATCAGTACCTGAACCCGGGCAGCAAGGGCGAGATCGACGTTTACTCGTTCGGCCGCGATGGCAAGCCAGGCGGCGAGGACATCGACGCTGATATCGGAAACTGGGACCTCAACTAGCGTCACAGCGTCATGAAGGCGATTCGGGCTCGCGCCGGCTTTACCCTGATCGAGGTGCTTGTCGTCATCACGATTGTCGGCATCGTGCTGTCGATGGCGGTCCTGTCGCTCGGGCTGATTGGCGAGAACAAGGAACTGGACACCGAGGTCAGGCGCTACGTCTCGCTGATGGAGCTGGCCAGGGACGAGTCCATGTTACAGGGGCGCGAGTATGGGCTCGAGGTTCTGCAGCAGGGTTACCGTTTCGTCGAGCTCGACCCCCTGACCCGTCAATGGACCGAGATTCTCGGTGACGATGTGCTGAGGGCCAGGTCGCTGCCGGAGACGATCGAGCTCGAGCTCTTTATCGAAGACAAGCAGATTTCGCTGGAGTATGACGCGGCGCTGCTCAATTCCGACGAGGAAGACGAAAACAGGTTGGAGCAATTCCAGCCACACGTCTTCATCTTCTCGAGCGGCGACATGACGCCGTTCGAACTCCGGTTCCGCCAACCGATCAATGACGAGCTGGTCATCCTCGCTGGCGACTTTTTCGGCAAGATCGAACTACTCGAAGAGGAATCGCTGTGAACCTGCGCGCATCGAGTGCACTTCGGGGAACGCCGTTGTGATGCGAGGACGCGCCAGAGGCTTCACGCTGATCGAGGTCATGGTGGCCTTGAGCATTGTCGCACTCGCGCTGGCCTCGGCGGCCATCAGCATGTCGCAGATGATCGGCGCAGCGAATACGCTGCGCGATCGTACCTACGCCAGCTGGATCGCCCAGAACAAGATCGCGGAGATCCGCCTGGCCGGCGTATTGCCGGATGTCGATGCCACCAGTGGCGAGGTCGATTTCGCCAACGCGACATGGGCTTGGCGCGCCGTGGTCTCGGAGACCGGTGTCGAGAACCTGCTGCGTGTGGACGTGACGGTGTCGAGACCGGGCGAGGACGCCTTCATACGACAGGTCAGCGGATTCGTCGGCGAGCCGGTGCCGCCCGGCGCGAGCAGCCAGGCCTGGGCCCCGACGCGCGAACGCTCGGACGTGACGCAATGAACCGAAACAACGACAGGGGCTTTACGCTGATCGAGGTGCTCGTTGCCCTCGCCGTGTTCGGCATCCTGACGATTCTCGCGTACGCGACGCTCGGGCAGACGCTGTCCAATGCCGACCTGCTGAACACACGCATGGAGCGGCTCAAGGCCGTGCAGCGCGCCGTACGCGTGATCGATGCCGACCTGATGCAGGCGGCGCCCCGCCCGATCAGGGATCCGCTGACCGAAGGAGAAAGACCCGCCTTCATGTCCGACGCCGGCCTCGACTTTGCGATCGAACTCACGCACCTGGGTTGGAATAACCCGGCCGGCTTGCCGCGCAGTAACCAGCAGCGCAGCGCGTATCGCGTTGAGGACGGTGAGCTGGTCCGCTATCACTGGGTGGTTCTCGACCGCACGCTGGCGAACGAACCGCTGCGAGCGGTGTTGCTCGATGGTGTTGAGAGCCTGACCTTTCTCTTCCAGAAGCCCGACGGCGAATGGGTCCCGACCTGGCCCGCTCGATCGGTACAGCTTGCGCCCAACCCGCAATCGCGCCCGCGCGCCGTGGAGGTGCTGCTGACCCTGACGAATGAGGGAGAGATCCGCCGGCTGCTGGAGATCGCGCCGTGAACAAGCAGAGAGGCGTCGCACTGATTACGGCCATGCTGATCACGGCGCTCGTCGCGTCCGTCGCCTTAGGCCTCGCCTGGGACAGCGCGCTGGACGTACGCCGAACGATGGTGCTGCTGCATCGTGACCAGGCCGCCCACGTTGCGATGGGTGCGGAAAGCTGGGTGCAGACCATCCTGACGCAGGATCTGCAGGACTCTGAGACCGATCACCTGGGCGAGATCTGGGCGACAGAGTTGCCGGGACTGCCCATCGAAGGCGGCGAAGTCTTCGGTGCGATCGAAGATCTGCAGGGGCGCTTCAACATCAATAATCTCGTCGACGGCGAGACAATCGACGAAGAGGCGCTGGACCAGTTTCGCCGACTGCTCGAAGCGCTCGGAATCGACCCGCGGTTCGCGGGCATCACGGCCGACTGGATCGATCCGGACCAGGACGTCAGTTTCCCGGACGGCGCCGAGGACACGCTTTACTCCACGCAAATACCACCGTACAGGACCGCCGATCGGCCCATCGCCGATGTCAGCGAACTCGCGGCGATCGACGGCATGGACAAGCAGACTTTCGATCTGCTGGCCCCGCATATCGTCGCACTGCCCGGTCGCACCGGCATCAACGTCAACACGGCAACGCCCGCCGTGCTCCAGTCACTGTCGGAATCGATGACGGCTGGTGACGTCGAACGCCTGGTCCAGGAGCGGGCCGATCTCGGGTTTACGGACGTCGTCAACACGTTTTCATCGTTGGTAGAGCCCGAGGTGCTGAACGAACTGCTGGAAACCAGCGAGTATTTTCAATTGAAGGTCTCCGTACGGATTGATACCGTGCGCGTCACGTACAGCACGACTTTCCAGCGCGGACCACGGGGTGACGTGGTCCCCATATTGCGAAGTTTCGGAAGCATTTGACATGGATTACCTGGTCATTCGATTTAGGCAGGACGACAGCGTCGACTGGATCGTCGCCGACGATCAGGGCACGCGGAAGTCGACCGCTTCGCACGGCAGCCTGGCACAAGCGGCTGCGGAAGCTGCTGGCAGGAGCGTCATCATTCTCGCGCCGTCGGCCGACGTCATAACCGTCTCCACCGATCTGCCCGTCAAGGGCAGCAAGCTGATGGCCGCCCTGCCCTATGCGCTCGAGGACAGCGTTGCCGACGAAGTCGATGACCTGCACTTTGCGCCCGGCAAGCGGCTCGCGGATGGCACGTTGCCGGTTGCGGTCGTAGCGCGCGCCACCCTCGAGTCGTGGCTCGATCAGCTGCAGACCGTCGGCATCCGCCCGCAGCGGATCGTTGCCGAGTACCACGGCGTCGCATCGGTACCGAACACACTGAGCATGATCATCAGCGACGACGAGATCATGTTCAATGATGGCCAGGGAATGAGCTTCGCGCTCCCGGGCGCTTCTCCGTCGGACGTGATTGCGGCCAGCGGCTACCTCGACCCGGTCGAGGAAACGGGAGAATCTCTCGCCGCCGGCCGCGCGCTGCAGGTTTACTGCGAGCCTTCCGCCGAACAAGCCTACGCTCATGACTGGGCGCTGCTCCGGGGCGAACTCGACAGCGTGGATTTGCGGCTGTTTTCAGACGGCGCGTTCTCGAGACTGGCGGTCACGGTCGCGAGCGGATCAGGGATCAACCTGCTGCAGGGGCGATTCGGTGAACGGACCGAATACGCGTCGTTTGTCAGGCCCTGGAAGGCGGCTGCGCTGCTGCTGGTTGGCCTGATGTTCGTCTCCCTCGCGGGAAAGTTCGCCGACTACGTCAGGCTCGGTATCGAGGAAGAAGCGCTGCGCGCCCAGTTCACGGAACAGTATCGGGCGTTTCGACCCTCCGACACGCGCGAAATCATGGATCCGGTCGCCGTTGTTGACTCGGTCAGGCGGAGCATGAGCACGGGACCGTCCGCGGCGCCGGTCTTCCTGCCGTCCCTCAGTTCTCTCGCGGCCGCTATCCGGGCGAATGATGACGTGGAAATCGAGGCAATCAGCTATCGCGCGGGCGTCATCGATGTCCGCCTGACCGCCCCGGACGTCGCGACCCTGGATGAAATCCAGCAAGCCGTCACATCGTCGAACCGATTTACGGCGACGATCCAGTCGACAACCCAATCGGCAGACGGACTCGACAGTCGGATCCAGATCCGGGAGGGCGGCGCATGAGGGACTGGTTCGAATCGCTCGAAAAGCGCGAGCAACTCTTCGTTTCCGCCGGCGCGGTCATCGTCGCCGTCGCATTATTCTGGGGCCTGATCTGGCTTCCGCTGGATCGTGGGCTCACGCAGCGCCAGGAAGCCGTCTCGTCGTGGCAACGATCGATTGCCGAATTTGCGCCGCTGGCCGCTCGAGCCAGCGCGGCGCCCGGGCAGTCGTCCTCGCCAGCGGTTCGGGGTGGCACCCCGGTCGTCATCATCGATCAGACGCTAAGGAGCCGCGGACTGGATCGCGCGCTGAAACGCAGCCAGCCAACCACGAGCACCGGTATTCGCGTCGAGTTCGAGAATGTCGCCTTCGATGAGCTCGTGGTCTGGTTGGGTGATCTCAGCAGCCAGTACGGTATGGACGTTCAGGCGGGCAGCTTTTCTGTCGCAGCGCGTTCCGCGCCCGGTCGGATCAACGCGACGATGACCCTGGAACGCTCACTTTGAAGAAAAACCTTCGCAAGCTGGTCGCAGTCGGCCTGCTCGTGCTCGTGATCGGCGTTATCGTCAAGATCCCCGCCCGTGTCGCGTTGCAGCTGGTGCCCGATTCGGTGCTGATCAGCGGCGCCTCCGGGACGATCTGGAACGGGCGCGCCGGCGCCGTACTGGTGTCCGGGATCTACCTGCGAAACGTCGAGTGGCGGACGAAGCCGTTCGGATTCCTGACCGGCAAGCTCGCGCTGGGTATTCGTGCCGCTCCGGCCAGTGGTTTCGTGGAGTCGGACCTGGCCCTGGGACTCAACGGCGCCGCGACGCTGAGCGACCTGAATGCGTCGATACCGCTGTCCGTGTTCGCGGACGCCATCAACGTGCCGAACCTGTCAGGCAGCACCTCCCTGCAGTTCGACTATTTGACCGTCCTGGACGGCGTACCGACGTCGGCCAGCGGCACGGTCCAGATCGCAGACATGACCGTCCCGATGGTGCATCCCGGCAGCCTCGGCGGCTACACGCTCGAGTTCAGTGATTTCGAGAACGGCGTGATCGCCAGCATCGAGGATACCGATGGCGTCGTCGACATCGCGGGCACGCTGACGCTTGCCGACGATCGCTCCTATTCGCTACTCGCGCAGCTGGCCGCAACGTCAACCACGCCGGCGGAGCTCACCCGCCAGATCGAGTTCCTGCCGGACGGGAATGCGGCGGGTCAGCACGAGCTGCGTCTCGAGGGCAGTCTCTAGAACCGGTACCTCGACGACTCATCGTTGAGGTCTGTGCAGATTGCGGACTGGCGAGCGCCGTTCGATTGATTCTGTCTCAGCCTAGCGCGTCGCGACGGGCATCTCGACGAACTCCTGCAGCAACGGAAAGTACAAGGCACATCGCGGCCTGACGCCTGACCATCCCTCGTACAGGCTTGCGTAGCCCGCCAGCTGATCCGAATACCGTCTGCGCTCTTCACTCAGGAATCGAGCGAGGTCGCCACCCTCGTGCGTGCTGGTCTTGTAGTCGATGATCCAGTGCTCATCTCCGTCAATGCGCACGCGATCGATGATGCCCGTCTGAAGCTTGCCGTCGATGAGCCCCGTCAGAGCGAGTTCTGTGTGGCCCTCCCCTTCGAGCATCCATGCGCCCCTGTCGTCACCGAGGACAGACGCGATGGCGGCTTCCACGCGCTCAAGAACGGGCCCGCCTGCGCTATCGCCATGACCCTGCTCGGCCAACCAGCGGCGTCCCAGGGTCGCTCTCTGGTCTTCTGTGAGGTCTTTGAGCAGGACGCGCCCCTCGGCCGCCCATTGCAGCCAGCGATGCACGAGCGTGCCGGCGAGCTTGGCCTCCGCTCCGGCCCAATAAAATTCGACCGAATCCTCGCCAACGCCTGCAGGCTCGGCGATCGTCGGCAATGGCGACAGTGGCGGTGCGGACCAGCCTTCGTCGATCCGTCTCAGCCTCGGCAGCAGCCATTCGACGTTGTGACTGCCGGCGCCGCCGAATTCGCCTGCGGCGAAAGCGTCCTCGAAGCGATCACGCAGCATCGGCCACAACAGTGCCAGCAACGACCCGCTTTCCGGCGGCCTGAGCTCGTCAGTTTTCTCGTTGACAGATGCATGACCCACAAGGTGCAGGCTCTCTCGCGAACGGGTACAGGCGACGTAGAGCAGTCGCTGTTTCTCGAACTGCTCCTTCAGTTTCTCCGTCTCGCCGATGTATTGATGGATCCGGTCCTTTTCGAGCATGTCGCGCCGACCGACAGGGGCCAGGACCCGCCGCTCGTCGCCGCCTTCCGACGCGCTGTCCATCCAGTTCAATACCCTGGTCTTGCTCGCGGCCGGTCGGCGACCCAGCCCGTGCAGAAGGACATGGTCGAATTGCAGACCCTTCGCCTTGTGCATCGTCATGATCTGGAGTCGTGCATCAGACACGGTCGACACTCTCTCCTTGTCGAGCTGCGATTCGAGCTCGGCCACATCCGCAAGCGTGCCGGACTGTTCCAGATCCGTGAGCACATCGAGGAATCGATAGACGTTGTCGATCACCCTGCTGTCGCTCAAAGAAACAGGCCCGCCAAGCAGCAGCCATAAGCGCTCGATCCGGCTGCGCAGAGTCTCGCTCCGTGAGTCTGACAGCATCGATTCAATGGCCGGTCCGGCACGTTCTAGCGCCTGTCGACCATAATCAGACAGTGCTGCAAGTCGTTCGTCATCCCGCAGTAGCTGAGGCACGGTCGATGAACGATTGTTGCGAACGAGTGCGTGCAGGTCCCGCCAGCTCAGGCCGATCCAGGGGGCTCGCAGGAAGGCCAGCCAGGCATGCCGGTCGCCCGGGTGAACGGTCGCGCGTGTCAGGGCTAATAGGTCGATGACCTCCGGCAGGTCGGTCAGGCGATCGATGTCGACGGCCCGGAAGTCAATTTCGTGATGCCTGAGCAGCGGAATCAATTCACGCAACTGACCACGACCGCGTACGAGCACCGCAACACTGTCTTCAGGACGCTCCTGAAGTATTGACTGGAGCACCTCCATGCTCTTCTCGGCTTCCACGACTTCGTCGGAACCGATCACAGGATGAACATGAACGGAGCCCTTGCCGTGCAGGTGCTCGGCCGACACAGCGGCGGAGTAGCTGACGGCGCCCGTCTGAGCGTCGTCGCTGTCGGAAAGCACGCGGGCAAAGACCGTATTGAACCAGTCAACCAGCTCGGAGCCCGACCGGAAATTTCTCTGCAACAGCAGTGACTGCAGACTGACGTCGCCGATGCCCTCTTTCCTCGAGATCAGAAACTGTGCGACCTCGGCATTGCGAAAACGATAGATTGACTGCATCGGATCACCGACGCAGAACAGTGTCCTGCCATCACCGGTCTCCCAACCGGCAGTCAGCGCTCGCAGCATCCGGTACTGTGCGATAGACGTATCCTGCATCTCGTCGACGAGGATGTGGCGGAGTCGATAATCGAGCAGCAGCGCCACGTCGCCGGGCGCATCCGGCGTTCCCAGGGCCACGTCTGCATTCATCGCGACTTCGATGTAGTCGACAGCGGCCCGCTGTCGAAACAGGTCGCGCAGCTCGATCGTCGCGAGCTGCAGCAGGTTCAGCAGCGCGGTGAGCACCTCCCACTGCTCGTCAGTGTACGCAGGCGCAGGCAGTATTTTTACCTGGTGCAGGACATCAAAGAAGCCCGGCGCGCGTGACAAAGCCTCTGAGAGCTCGTAGTAGCGTTCCTTGAATGCCCTCTGTTCATCGTTGTCTACCGGGAAACCGTGGTTCTTGTTCACGCTCTTGAACGGTGAACCGTCGGCCTTCAGCAGGCAGGCTCGAATGGCGTCCCAATCGGCAAGATCCTCGGCACTGCCTCCCGGCAGGTCTTCGATGCCGTCGAGGCCTGCTACCGGGGACGCCGACCTGGCCGCTCGGAGGTTTCCTGCCGCGAAACGCAGCACCGATAGAAGCTCTCCCTCGCTCTCGGACGGTAATCGCTCGACCGCCAACAAAAGGGTATCGGCGACGATGGCCCGCAGCGTATTCTCGAGCGCCCGTCTTGCGGCATTGGCCGAGTCCGCATCCGCGATGCCTCCGCCAATCAACGGCAACCACTGGTCGCGCGTCTTCAGCATCGCCGCGAGGTAACGGATATAGAGACCCGTGTCGCTGTCGAGGTGCGACAGCACATTCGCCGCCGCGTCTCTGAATGGCCCCGCATCGGCCAGGTAGTCAAGCGTCGCGGCCGCGGCGCGCTCGTAGAGGGCGTCGAGCTGGGCCTCGGTCGGGATCGCATTGCCCGCTGTCCCTGACGATGTGGTCAAGGGCTGCATCGCTGCGATATGCGCATTCAGCGAATCCAGCGTCTGGATCCTGAGCCGCGAATCATTCTGCGCGAGACCCCACGACAGTGCCTCGTCACGCTGAAGAACAGCGCACGACAGGTCGTAGGTAAGCCGTTCGTGGGCGGCCTCGGGCTGGTCGGCATTCTTCGCGCGCGCCAGCGCCTCAACGACTCGGATGCGCATTTCTGCCGCGGCCTTGTTGGTGAACGTAATCGCCAGTACTTCTTCGGGGTGCTCAACCGTGTCCAGCAATCGCAGGTAGCGTTGAATCAACAGCTCTGTCTTGCCGGATCCGGCGGGCGCCTGAACGATGAACGACGTACCCGGGTCCAACGCTGTGCGCCGGGCCTGATCGTCTGCCTTAAGCTGATCCCGGTCAGTCACGCTTGAGCTCCGCGACTCTCGACAACAGCGCTGTCTGCCGGCTGTCGCGCAGCGACTGGTAGGCGTTGATCCGAAGATCCCCGTCAATCATTCGTTCCAGGTGCGCGAGTGCAATGGCGGACCACGCCGCCAGGTCTTTATGCCAGGTCTCCCTGTTGTCCAGTGTCTTGCCAGCTCCGTTGATACCGACCAGCCGGCTGTCGACGTTGTAGAGCCCGAGTGCGCCGACGTCTTCCTCGAATGCCAGGCTGTACAGGACGAGCTGGAAGCTGTTCAGCTCCTTTCGCGTAAACAGCTTTTTCTCAGCGCCCGTCTTGTAGTCGAGAATGAAGTACTGCCCATCGTCTAACCTGTCGATTCGGTCCGCCTTCAGTCTCAGTGACAGCGTCTTGAAGTTGAACTCGCGGTCTTCCTCGATGCTCGCAACCTTGAAATCCGGTCTCGTCAGGTCGTAATCGACGACCCGGTGCAGCAGACGCCGAATCCTCCCCTCTTCGAAGCGTAGCACCTGCCTGAGAACCGGATCGGCGAGGGCAAACTCCGACGCGAGCGCCTCGTGAACCACCGCTTCTATCTGCCTGACCCGCATCTCCTCGGACAGCGTCGCCAGCGATTGCCTGTCGGGATGCAGCCGGTACAGCCGTCGCAGCGCGTCATGAATCAGGTTTCCTCGCAGAACCGGCTGCAGAGCCGAACTGAAGCGAGGCAGAAACCGCAGTCCAAGCCGCCCGAAGGCGAACGCGTCGAACGGACTGTATGCCTGTCGATCCAACGTGGACGCGCCTCCGTAGACGGTTTCGCCAGCCCCAATCGGCGGCGCGATGTCGTCTGCAACGTGCTGGCACTGCGAGGGATCGACCAGCTCTTTCGCGAACCAGCCCGGATCGAGCCTGCCGGACTCATCGCAGTCACAGCGTGGCAGGATGGGTGACGGTGCCTGCTCAGCGTCGCCGTCGAAGCGGGCGAGGCTCAGCGTGACTTCAGCCGCACTGGCAATCAACGACGACAACGAACGGTTGGCGTAGTCACAGGTATTGGCGGGCGTGGAGTCCGGCATATCGTATTCGCGCTGCAGCCGGGTTGAAACCAGCGTCAACGGTCTCGCTCTCGGCGGCCACTGCTTCGACGTGAGTCCCGTCACCCACAGGTCGTCAAACTCGGTACCTGACGCCTCCAGCGCGCCAAGCACGTTGACGAGAGTGCCTTCGGACTCCGGCTGGAACACCGTTTCGCGGGCCATCGTCGCGAGACGGTTTATGGCCTGCCCGGGGACGAACTCAGCTTGCACCAGCGACAGCCTGACGAAGTCATTCAGCAGCTCGCGCCAGCGATTGAGCAATTGAAAATCGGTGCTGTTGATCGTCGTCTCACCGGGCCAGCCGGCGGTTTCAAGCGCCTCGTCAATCGCCTCGGCGAGCGATTCCGGAGAGGAGCCGGACTTGAGCTGCGCCGCCGCCCGCTCCAGGCCCTCAATCCATTGAGTCGTGCCGTGTTTCTCCTCTACCCTGGAGAATGCCCGCGCAAACCGCTTAAGCGTCCATTCCCTGTCCGGCATTTCACGAAGCCTGAGTTCCGTCCTTATCCTGGCGTCATCCTTGAGCGCCCCGGCCAGGCTTGAACGAAGCAGCACGCTAATGTCCGCTGCCGAGAGCGGCTCACCGGACAGCCAGGCCAGCAAGCTGAGCGCAACCGAGACGACCGGAAAGTCAGTGAGGGGGCGTCCGTAGGAGACATTGACGGCGTTCGCGTCGCTGCTACTCCCGAGTTGCCAACCGGGCGAAAAGCCCTCGCGGACCAGCCGTCCAACGCTGGCGGCTTTGCTCTCGAGCCCGCTGACTACGATCGCGACGTCTCGAGTGGGATCTTCGTCGAGTATCTGACGCGCCCAGGCGCCGGCAGCACGGTACTCCTGGGACTCGTCGAGGAACTCGATGCAACGAAGAGAGGATCGCGCTTCCGGGGCGACAACGTCGACGCCACAGCCACGCCCTCGCAGCGCGACCAGCATCTCGTCGAACAGGCTGCTCGGCGACGTAAAGCCGACCATCAGAAGATGCTGAGCCGGCTGAAGGTCTCCGTCGAGGAGCTGGCTCAACACGATCTGCATGAAGCCGGCATCGTCGACCCAGGCCTTGCGTTCCAGCAAACGAACATACGCATTCAGCGCGTTGGCGAAGAGCCGCTCATCGTCGCTGCGAGCGTATTCGCCCACCTTGGCCAGCGGCACCTGCCAGTCAACCAGCCGGTTCCGGGCCTCGCGCGCGAGCCTGACCAGCGCGCCGACATTGGCGCTTCGCTCAGGCAACTCCTGGATCAGGCAGTCTTCCCAGAGGATGCGACTCTGGTGAGTGTTGATTCGGACTGGCCGCCGCCCTGCCGTCGGATCAGAGGTATCGGCCAGCAACGCAAGCCACGTACTCCAGTCGTGAATGTCAGGTCGGCGCCACGCCGCCTTGCCCTGCTCTATTTGACTCGTGTTGAATCGATGAACGAGGAGTCTGGCCAGGCGTCTGTTGGCGGTGACAACCTGCGCACCGTTACGAAGGGCTTCGTCAAGCCGGTCGTACATCAGGCATGCTGATCCAGCAGTTCGTCGATCCTGTCAAATACGATATTCAGAGTGTCCGTGTCCGGCAAGATCGTGATCCGGAAGTGATCCGTGTAACTGGTGTTGAAGCTGCTGCCCGGTGCAACCAGCACGTGCTTGTTCTCCAGGAGCTCGAGTGCGAATGCCTGATCGTCGAGCTCACCGGCAAAGCGGTCATCCAGCTTGACGAACGCGTACATGGCCCCCTCCGGAGCGACGACGCTCAAATACGGGCTGGCCGCAACCCGGTCAATCACACACTGTCGCTGCTGATAGAGACGCCCACCCGGCGTTACCAGGTCCTTGATGCTCTGAAAGCCGCCCAGTGCCGTCTGTACGGCCCACTGGCCGGGCACGTTGCTGCACAGTCGCAGTGCTGACAACAACTCCATGCCGTGCAGGTAGTCCTTCGCGCGGTCAATGTCCCCACCGAAAACGCACCAACCGACCCGGTAACCGCAAGCCCGGTAGATCTTGGACAATCCGGAGAAGGTCAGGCACACGCCGTCGCCGACCAATGTGGCGAACGGCACAAACTCTGCGTCGTCATAGACCATCTGGTCGTAGATTTCGTCGGCGAGCACGAGCAGGTTGTTGGCGGCGGCGAAGTCCGCTATCTCTTTAAGAACGCTCTCCGGGTAAACGGCACCCGTCGGGTTGTTCGGGTTGATGATCACGATCGCGCGCGTCTTCTTGCTCAGCACCTTCTTCAGGTCGGCCACATCCGGAATGAACGCATTGTCGGGAGGGCACTCGTAGTACCTGGGCTGACCGCCGTTCAGTGTGACCGCCGCCGACCACAGCGGGTAATCCGGGCTGGGCACCAGCACCTCGTCTCCCGGGTTCAACAGCGCCCTGAGCGACAGGTCGATCAGCTCGCTGACACCGTTGCCGATAAACACATCGTCAGCGGAGACGTTGACGATGCCCCGGTTCTGCTGCTGCATGACGACGGCTTCCCGCGCGGGGAAGATGCCCTTCTGGTGACAGTACGGCTCCGCCTGCCCCAGGTTTTCAATCATGGCCAGGCGCATGGTTTCAGGTGTGCGGAATCCGAACAGACCCGGGTTGCCGATGTTCAGCGAGATGATTTCATAGCCGCGCTTTTCGAGCTCCAGAGCCCGGTTCGCGAGTTGTCCACGGATCTCGTATTTTACGTCGCCGAGCGACTGGCTGACGCCAATGGCCGGATCGCTCATAGTGGTTTGCTCAAGCATCGATATCAGAACGTCTGTCGTCGATTGAGAATAACCAATAAGCCTCTCGTATGTCCCGTTCTTTGTGCGGCGATTGAGACATCGCGCAAATAAAAACCCGGTCGGCTGTTACACCGACCGGGCTGGGTCCGCACGGAGATGCGGATTGCGTGACCAACTCACCGCTCGCAATGCACGATGAATCAGTCGAGCTCTTCTACCTCGGCGCCTTCTACGGGCTCTGGTGCCGGGGGTTCCTGCTTGCCTGCCGCCGCTTTTCCAAACCGATAAAGCAGGTCTTCGTATTCTTCTTCTGTCAGGCGACGGATCGACCCTATTCTCACTCGTTCCGGGCCGAAATTATCGTCGACGAGCAGATCGCTGAATCCTGGGCAGATCCGGCTCGAAGGCGACGTGAAGCCGATGCTCCAAGCGGAACGCAGTCCCGGGGCGCGCCGCGTCAACTCGACATGGTATTTCCGGCGCCCCATCGCCGTGACGACGATGTTGGAATCGTTCAATACCTTATAGTCTCGGATAGTGCCTTCAGATATGCAATCCGAACTCCGGGCAGCATCGGACTCCGCGGCACTTCGTTCCGCATCCGGCATCGATGCACAACCTAATAAAATACCTGATATAGTGAGTATTAATATCTGTTTTATATACACTTTTATAGACCTATCAAGAAACTACTCTAACTCTGCGACGAACATATTGACGAGGCCGGTTCTTCTTCACGCCACGCCCGTTCCGACACGGAATTGGCTCCGGTTCCGCTAATTTCAACACCGCCGGCGCCGGTTAGCGCTGCCGCGAGCGCTGACTCACGACCGGCCTGCTGGGGTCTGTGATCCACTCGCTCCACGAACCGGCATAAAGCCTGGGTTGGGAGGCCCCGGCCAGCATCGAGGATACGACCAGGTGGCACGCAGTCACGCCTGATCCGCACATGGCCGCCCACTCCCGGTCCAGGTCACCGTCTAAGTATTCGACCCATATTTCTTTAAGCTGTTCCGTCGCCAGGAACAGGCCATTCGCGTCCACCGCTCGGACGAATGGCGCGTTCCTGGCACCCGGAATGTGGCCGGCGACGCTGTCGATGGGCTCTGCAACGCCACGAAAACGGTCGGGTTCCCTGGCATCGCACAGCCTCGTCGAGGCAAGATCGAGTCGCTCGAGTTCATCAGTTTCAATAACGAGATTCTTCCTGGCGCGGCCGGTGAAGTCGCCCTCGTGTGCTGCGCCGTCACCGGATTCCATCGGCAGACCGACACGGCGCCAGGCCGCAAGACCGCCGTCCAAGAGCGTGACCTTCGTATGTCCAAGCCAGCGCAGCATCCACCACGCCCGGGACGCAAAAGCACCGCTGCTATCGTCGTAGACGACGACGTCTGAGTCATTCGACACGCCGAGACGGCGAAACGCAGCGGCGGCTTCATCCGGGGCTGGCAGAGGGTGCCGGCCGCTGTCACCGCTCACGTCGCCTGACAGGTGTTTTTCCAGGTCGGCAAATCTCGCTCCGGGAATGTGGCCAACCCGGAACGCCTGCCAGCCCGCCTCCGGGTCGGCCAGATCGAATCGGCAATCCATGATGACCAGGGACGGTTGAGCCAATTTTCGTTGAAGTTCATCGGCCGTGATAAGGATTTCATCTCGCCGCATCACGCGTCCTCTTGTACACACGCAGACCGTATTAGACAATATTCGATTGAACAATTTCGAAAGCGCACAGGGGATAACAGTGGACAAGATTCTGGTTGGACTGAAACGCGTCGTGGACTACAACGTCCGGATTCGCGTCAAGTCCGATGGGTCTGGCGTGGAAACGGCAGGCGTAAAAATGAGCATCAACCCGTTCGATGAGATTGCGCTTGAAGAAGCACTCCAGATAAAGGAGCGCGGCGACGCGTCAGAGGTCATCGTGCTGTCGATCGGGACCTCGGAGTCCCAGCAACAGCTCAGGACCGGCCTCGCGATGGGGGCCGACCGCGCGATTCTCGTGACCACCGATGACGACCTGGATCCGCTGACTCGGGCGCGGATCTTTCTCGAGATCATCAATCGGGAACAGCCTGGCCTTGTCGTGCTCGGAAAGCAGGCTATCGATGAAGACAACAGCCAGACCGGTCAGATGCTGGCCGCGATTTGGGGCCGTCCGCAGGCGACGTTTGCGTCCGAGATCAAGTTCGATGGCGACACGGCGGCCGTCACGCGCGAAGTTGATGCCGGCCTGGAAACGATCGAGATTGACCTGCCGGCTGTCGTGACAGCGGACCTTCGCCTGAATGAGCCACGCTACGTGAAGCTCCCGGACATTATGAAGGCGAAGAAGAAGCCATTGGAAGAACTGCCGTTATCCGATCTTGGCATCGAGGGCGCCCCGGCAATCAGCACGACAGCCTGTGAGCCCCCCGCGGTGCGCGAGAAAGGCATCATGGTTGAAGACGTCCCTGCTCTGATCGGAGCATTGAAAGAGAAAGGACTGGCGTAATGACAAACATACTGATTGTTGCCGAGCACGATGGCTCGGCCATGAATCCAAGCACAGCGAAATGCGTGAGCTGCGCGTCGAGTTTCGACGGTGCGACGATCGACGTGCTGGTCCTGGCGGCTGATGCGAGTGCGGTAGCAGCCGAAGCCGCGAAACTGAGCGGCGTCAATCGCGTCGTGACGATCGAACGCGAGGAAAACGCACACCCCGTCGCTGCGATACTGGCGCCGCAGATTATCGCGGCCGCTGCCGACTACACGCATGTCCTGGGACCATCCACGACGTTCGGCAAGGACGTGATGCCGCACGTCGCGGCGTTGCTGGGCGTCAACCAGGTCAGCGACATCATGGCGGTCACCGGCAGCCACAGTTTCCAGCGCCCCATCTACGCCGGCAGCGCCGTCATATCGGTGCAGGCGCCTGCAGACGCCAAACTGGTCGCGACGGTGAGAACGGCTTCGTACCAGTCGGCCGCCAACGACGGTTCCGCGGCGATCGAAGCCCTGAGCGTCGACGCCGACATTCCGACGCACACAAGGTTTGTCAAAGTTGAGGTCAGTGAGTCGGACCGCCCGGACCTTCAGACTGCGGCGAGAGTCGTCTCCGGTGGCCGGGCCCTGGCGAGCGAGGAGAACTTCGACCTCGTTTACGCCCTGGCCGACAAGATCGGTGCTGCCGTAGGCGCAACGAGAGCCGCGGTCGACGCCGGTTACATTGCTCCCGAGACCCAGGTTGGACAGACCGGCAAAATCATCGCTCCGGACCTCTACATAGCCGTCGGAATATCAGGAGCTATTCAGCACCTGACCGGGATCAAGGACGCCGGGACGATTGTCGCGATCAATAAAGACGAGGAAGCGCCCATTTTCGAGGTTGCGGATATCGGCCTCGTCGGCGACTTGTTTACGGTTTTGCCGGAGCTAACGGACAACCTTTAGCTCGGCGGCGACCTGGTTACGGTTCTGCCGGAACTGACGAACAACCTTTAACTCGT
>JASJBE010000013.1 GCA_030066655.1 Woeseiaceae bacterium
GGTCTTCCGCGTCGCCGACTTAGACGAGATCGCCGGCCTGCCCGTCATGGACAGTTTCGATGCCGAGAGCCGCGCGGCGATCAAAGGCGCGTTGAACGCGGCCCTGATCGGCAAATGGCAGCCGGACGAAAAACTGGTGGCGAAGCCCTGCATCGACGCAAGCGAGATCGGTGAGTTGCAGCTGGAGCTGTCGCGCGTCGAGTACGACAACTCGCCCTGCGTTCAGATTCGAATCCCTGCCGAATCGCTGCGATCGAGCGAGCCGACCAAGCTCGTGCATGACGCGCTTCAGCGCGACCCGACGACGCTGTTCTTCCATCGCGCGCAGTTCCTCGAGCGGATCAAGAAACGCCTGACGCGCAAGCCCGGCTCCGGCCTGCACATGCTCGCGTACATCAAGCCGGACAAGTTCTCCGACATCAAAGGCAAGGTCGGCGTGTTGAACTCCGAGGAAGTCATCGCACAGTTCTCCGAGTTCGTGCGACGCCGCCTCCACCCGCGCGACGTCGCCGGCCGTTTCGAAGGAACCGGCCTGATGGTACTGCTGGAACGAGCCAAGGAACGCGACGGCCAGGTATGGGGCCAGCAGCTGGCCGACTTCGTCAAGTCGCAGACGTTCGAGATCGGCGAGGTCTCGACGCATCTCACCTGCAGCGTCGGCGTCTGCGCCGTCAGCAAGCGCTTCGACAGTTTCGAAGAGTTTGTCAGTGCGACAATCTCGACCTGCGAAGATGCCCGCAAGGCCGGTGGCAGCACGGCGCTTCTGAACGAAGCGGACGAAGAGGATACGAAGCAGAAGGAAATCGACGAGACGTGGGCCCGCAAGCTCAAGTCTGCGCTGATGGAAAACCAGTTCCGCCTCGCCCAGTTACCGATCGCCGGCTTGCGCAGCGACGCCGTCGAGATGTTCGAACTGCTGGTGCGCATGGTCGATCACGAAGGCAACGCGGTCCTGCCCTCCGAATTCCTGCCGGCTGCTGAACGAACCAACATGATGAAGAGCGTCGACCGCTGGATCATCAAAGCTTCGCTCGAATTCTGCGAGAAGCACAGCGCGGACCGCGTCTTCGTCAAAATGTCTCGCCAGTCTATCGTCGACAAGTCGACGGCGACCTGGCTGAAGTCTGAATGCGACGAGCGCGGTTTCGACGCATCCCGACTCGTGGTCCAGGTACCGGAGCGCGATGCGGCTCGTCACATCCGCCAGGCGCAACATTTAAGCAGTTCGCTGAGAAAGATCGGCGTTGGCTTCGCGCTGGAGCATTTCGGGACGGCCGACGACAAGTTCCAGATACTCAATCTCCTAAAACCCGACTACATCAAAATTGACGGTGAGCTGATGCACTCGCTGATGACTGACAAGGAGGTGCAGTCGAAAGTGGAGCACATCGTCAAGGCGGCAAATTCCCGTAATATCAAGACCGTCGCCGAGCGTGTCGAGAATGCGAACGCGATGGCGGTGCTGTTCCAGCTCGGTATCGATTTCATGCAGGGGCACTATGTGCATGAACCGGAAGTAGTGCTGGAAGACGCCGATGACAGCGTGCAGCGCAGGACGCTGGCCCAGTTGATGGCCGGTTAGGGATAGGTCCTGGACCGGTCCGACGCAGAAGTGTGAACTGCGTCACACTTCGTTTACGGAACCAGCCGCTACAGGTCGGTGCGCCGGGACTCGTAAAATGTCGGCTCTAATCTGAAAGCATTGCACCGGTAGCGACCGGACAGACTCAAGGTGAGCAAAGTGACCAAGCCCAGATCCAAAGCCAGCCGCACGGCCAAGAAGAATGCACTGTTCCCCGCGCTGTTCGCGGTCGGTGGCAGCATGGCCGCCGGCTCCGCAGCCGCGCTGGAGCTCGGCGACATCGAGGTGGAATCAAGCCTGGGCCAGCCTCTGCGCGCGAGTATTGCCTTCGCACTGGGCCCGAACGAGGAGCTGCAGAACTACTGTGTATCGGTGTCCGGTGCGGCATCGAGCAGCGGCCTGCCGACGATCAGCGGTGCACGCGTCGTCATTGGCGACGGCAGGATTATGTTGACCAGCCGGCAGGCGATCCGTGAACCGATGGTGTCCACGCGTCTGACGGTGAACTGCCCCTACACACCGAACATCACCCGCGAGTACACAATGTTCCTGAGCCCACCCGGGCTCCTGGCCAACGCCGCCGCTGCCAACGTACAGCAGCAGGCCCCGAGTGCGCCGCCGGTCGTGACGCCCCGGCCACAGCCCGCGCGTCCGGCTGCCGCCGCCGCACCCCCGGCGCCGGCCATACCGCAGGGAACCAGCTACCGCGTGCAGCCCGGTGAATCGCTGTCGGAGATCGCGCAGCGCATCGAGAACCGCCAAATTCGCCTGTGGCCCGCCGTCAACGCCCTGTTCGAGGCCAACCCGAGCGCTTTCATCGGCGCAGACCCGAATCGCCTCAAGGCTGGCAGTATCCTGACCATTCCGACATTTGTAGGCGACGAGGTCGGCAGCTTCGCAGCGACGACGTCAGCGCCGACCGGCAGCACACCAGGCGTTGCGGAGACGGTGGCGACACCGGATGCAGGTGCCGTCAGCGAGGCAAGCACGGTTGACGCCGCTGCCGACGCGGCGCTGGTACCGGTGAGCGAGTCTTTTGCTGACGACAGATCGGCGACCGTCACGACGGACGCGATCGAGGCCCCGGCCGAGAAAGCGTCCACGGACCAGCCGGCCGCAAACACGGCGCCGACAAGCGCGGTGCAGGAGTCGGCCGAGGGCACCCAGTCAATCGTCATACCGGACACCGCCATCGACGATCCGATCCCGGCGGCGTCGACACCGAATCGCAGCGTTGCGCGCATTCAGCCAGCTGCCGTGCCCGTCGAACCCGGTACCAACTGGTCGCTGTGGATTGCCGGTGGCGGCGCCCTGTTGATCGCGGGCCTCCTGCTGTTCGGTCGTCGCCTGCGCGACCAGTTTGGATCGACACCGATCGGCTCACCGTCCGAGGTTGCCGCCGTTCCCGCTCGGCGTGCGACGGACCAAACGGAAACGCTAACGGCGCCCGAATTGCCGGTCGTTCAAGCCATCGATGACGACAGCCCGACCGATCAGAACCTCGCGCTGGATGCGAGCCTCGGACTCGGTCATGACCTTGACGGCGGCGTCGACGTCGACTTCAGCGAAAACGGCGGTATGGATGGCACGACCAAGCTCGACATCGAGCTGCCGGCTGCCGAAGAAGACGAGACGGACGTCATCTCGCCGCCGCACATCGATACCTCTAACATTCTTGAGAGCGAGGTGCTGCCGGAGGACGACGATTACGACATGTCCGTCATCATGGATATGACGAAGATGCCGCGCCCCGAGGACGTCACCGAGAAGGACTTGAAGGCCATCGAAGTCAGCAATCTCGACGAGAACGAGGACGGCAGCTACACGATGAACGACGAGGTCGATTACGACATCCTCGAGCAGGACTACCAGGACGAGCTGTCGGCTACGCAGGCCCTGAACCTCGAGATCGAGAAGGCGGCGCAGGAACTCACCAAGCGACTCGAAGATGACGATACGTCCTCCACGGGTATCCAGATTGCCGCCGTCGAGGAGCTCGACATCACCGCGGAGATGCCGGCGAAGAACGACGAGACCCTGAGTGACCTCGACGATACGAACGTCAACGAGGCGCTGCAACTGCCGGAAGACGACACCGAGAAAATGTTCACCGAGGAAAAGACCGAAGAACTGCCGTCGGCCAGCAGCGATACCGCGACCGTCGAGATGCCGCAGCGCTTCGAAGCGGCGTCAGACGATGGCCTCGATGCGATCACGTCCGACGGCGATCACACGGTCGAGATCATCACGCGCGATGACGACACGGTAGAGATGGAAGTCGAAGGCGGCCGCGTCAATACGAAGAACCGCTAAGCGGCTACTCCGACGGTCGCGCCACAAACACTCAGTCTTTCGAGACGCCCTCGAGTCGATCGACCTTGCGCCAGCCCTGCGGCAGCAAGCTGCCACGCAGCGCCCGGTCACCGTAGTAGTGATCGGTATCGTTCCATTTGATCGTCATGACGCGTTTGCCGCTGTAAACCAGCAGGTCACCCTCTTCCGGAACGACGGTCGCTGCCACGAGTTTCTCTTCGCCGGCCTGGTATTTCTTGGTCGGAATATTAATGAGCTTGTTGCCCTTGCCTTTCGCCAGTTCGGGCAGCTCATCCATCTCGAACAGCAGCAGGCGACCGATGGAGCTGACCGCGGCAATGAGACATTCCTTGCCGACGGGCACGGGCGCCGGCACGACCGGGCGGCCGCCTTTCGGTACTCGCAACACCGCTTTGCCCGCCTTGTTGCGGGAGACCAGATCCGACAGCCTGCAGACAAATCCGTAGCCGGCATCGCTCGCTAGCAGGTACTTGTGCTCCGACTCGCCGATCATTGCGCCGCAGAAGGCGGCGCCGTCCGGCGGCTTGAAACGACCGGACAGGGGTTCGCCCTGCCCGCGCGCCGACGGCAGCGTGTGCGCCATGACGCTGTAGACGCGACCCGTGCTGTCGATGAACATCGCCAACTGGTTGCTGCGCCCCTGGGCAGATGCGAGGTACGCATCGCCCGACTTGTAGCTGAGAGACTTCGCGTCTATTTCATGGCCTTTGGCGGCACGCGCGTAGCCGCGCTTCGACAGGACGACGGTGACGGGCTCGCTGGAGACGAGCTGGGTCTCGTCGAGCGCCTGCGCCGCCTCGCGCTCGACGATCTCCGTGCGCCGCTCGTCGCCGTAGGCGTCGGCATCCTCGAGGATCTCTTTCTTGATCAGCGTCTTCAGTCGCGCCGTGCTCTTGAGCGTCTTCTCCAGCCAGTCGCGTTCGGCGCTCAGTTCGTCCTGCTCGCCGCGGATCTTCATCTCCTCGAGCTTTGCGAGATTGCGGAGCCTTAGGTTCAGGATCGCTTCTGCCTGCACGTCCGACAGATCGAATCGCGTCATCAGGACGGGCTTCGGCTTGTCTTCCGAACGGATGATCGCGATCACTTCATCGATGTTGAGGAACGCAACCAGCAGGCCGTCGAGGATGTGCAGGCGATCGAGCACGATCTGCAGCCGGTGACCCAGCCGGCGCTTGACGGTTTCACGACGGAATCTGAGCCACTCCGACAGCAGCTCGACGAGGTTGAAGCCGCGCGGTCGTCCCGCGAGGTCGATAATGTTCATGTTGACGCGGACCGTGCGCTCCAGCGACGTCGTCGAGAACAGGTGCGACATCAGCTGGTCGACGTCGACGTTCCTCGACTTCGGGCTGATGACGAGCCGGGTCGGCTCCTCGTGATCCGATTCGTCGCGAAGGTCGTCGACCTGCGGCAGTTTCTTGTTGCGCATCTGCGCCGCGATCTGCTCCAGCACCTTGGCACCGGAGATCTGGTGCGGCAGGGACGTGACGACGATGTCGTTTTTCTCGCGATGATAGGCCGCGCGCAACCGCAACGTGCCGCTGCCGGTCTCGTACATCTCCCGGATTTCGTCCGCGGGAGACACCAGCTCGCCGCCGGTCGGGAAGTCCGGCCCGCGGATGTGTTTCATCAGGTCCTTGACGGTCGCCTTCGGCTTGTCGATGAGGTGCACCAGCGCACTGGCTACCTCGTTCAGGTTATGCGGCGGCACGTCGGTCGACAGGCCCACCGCGATGCCGGTGGTGCCGTTTAGCAGCAGGTTTGGCAGCCTCGCCGGCAGTACGACAGGCTCTTCGAGCGTGCCGTCGAAGTTCGGCGCCCAGTCGACGGTGCCCATCGCGACCTCCGACAGCAGGCTTTTCGCATACGGCGCGAGGCGTGACTCCGTGTATCGCATGGCCGCGAAAGACTTCGGATCGTCAGTGGAACCGAAGTTGCCCTGCCCATCGATGATCGGGTATCGATACGAGAATGACTGCGCCATCAGCACCATTGCCTCGTAGCAGGCCGAGTCGCCGTGCGGGTGGAACTTGCCGATCACGTCACCGATCGTGCGCGCGGACTTCTTTGGCTTGGAGCCGGCCGACAGGCCCAGCTCGGACATCGCGTAGATGATGCGACGCTGCACCGGCTTCAGGCCATCGCCGATTTGTGGCAACGCGCGATCGAGAATGACGTACATCGAGTAATCGAGGTAGGCCTTTTCCGTGTACTCGCGCAACGGCAGTTGTTCGACGCCTTCGAGGTTCAGTTCGTTCTGCATTCCAGTGTTCTGTCCAGTGTGTTGCGTGATTGCTTCAGTGGTAGATCTTCGTCAGGACACGTCGCTAGACCTCGGCCAGGTTGCCCTTCTTCTCGAGCCACGCCCGCCGGTCCTTCGCGCGCTTCTTGGCCAGCAGCTTGTCCATCAATTCGAAGGTATTGTCGCGCCCGCTGACGGTCAGCTGGACCAGCCGCCGGGTGTCGCGGTTCATCGTCGTTTCCCGGAGTTGGCCCGGGCTCATCTCACCTAAGCCCTTGAAGCGCGTGACAGAGACTTTGCCGCGCATCTTCTCCGCTTCGATCCGGTTCAGGATGCCCTTGCGCTCACCGTCGTCCAGTGCGTAGAAGACTTCCTTGCCGACGTCGATGCGATACAGCGGCGGCATCGCGATGTAGACATGTCCGGACAACACGAGCTCGCGGAAGTGCTGAAGGAACAGCGCGCACAAAAGCGTCGCGATGTGTGCGCCGTCCGAATCGGCGTCTGCCAGGATGCAGACCTTGTGATAGCGCAGGCCCTCGATGTCGTCGGACCCGGGATCGACGCCGAGTGCGACGCTGATGTCATGGACCTCCTGTGACGCGAGGATCTCGGCCGTGTCGACCTCCCAGGTGTTCAGTATCTTGCCGCGCAGCGGCATGATCGCCTGCGTGTTGCGATCGCGGGCCTGTTTCGCGGATCCGCCGGCCGAGTCGCCCTCGACCAGAAAAATCTCGCAGAACTCCGGGTCCTGCGACGTGCAGTCGGCCAGCTTCCCGGGCAGCGCGGGTCCCGATACAACTTTCTTGCGCACGACTTTCTTTGCCGCCTTCAGCCGGCGCTGCGCCTTGTTGATCGCGAGCTGCGCAATCTGGTCACCGGTCTCGGGGTGCTGGTTCAGCCAGATGGCAAACTCGTCCTTGATGACGCCGGAGATAAACGCCGCCGATTCCCGGGACGACAGGCGCTCCTTGGTCTGCCCCGAGAATTGCGGGTCCTCGATCTTCGTGCTCAGCACGAAATTCAGCCCGTCCCAGACGTCTTCCGGCGCGATGGAAACGCCACGCGGCAGCAGGTTGCGGAAGTCGCAGAATTCCCGGATCGCGTTGGTCAGCCCGGTGCGCAGCCCGTTGACGTGCGTGCCGCCCTGCGCCGTCGGGATCAGGTTGACGTAGCTCTCCGTGATCGCCTGGCCGCCTTCCGCCTGCCAGACCAGTGCCCAGTCGACGCCCTCGCTGTCGGTGCTGACCGACCCGGAGAAAGGCTCTGCCGGTAGCAACTCACCGCCGCCGGTTGCTTCGAGCAGGTACTCCTCGAGCCCACCGGCGTAGCACCACTCAACGCTTTCTTTCGGCTTCTCGACCTTCAGGCGAACCCGCAAGCCCGGACACAGGACGGCTTTCGCGCGCAGCGCGTGTTTGAGGCGCGACACCGAGAACTTGGCCGAATCGAAATACTGCGCATCCGGCCAGAACCGTATCGTCGTGCCGGTGTTGGCTTTGCCGACCTTGCCGACAACCTCGAGCTTGCCGCGCTTCTTGCCGCCGGCGAAGCTCATGTTGTATTCCTTCGCGTTGCGGCGAATCCAGACCTCGAGGTTCTTCGACAACGCGTTTACGACTGAGACGCCAACGCCGTGCAGTCCGCCCGAGAACTGGTAGTTCTTGTTCGAGAATTTTCCGCCGGCATGCAGACGAGTCAGGATCAACTCGACGCCGGGCATCTTCTCCTTGGGATGAACGTCGACCGGCATGCCACGACCGTCGTCGGACACTTCCAGTGATCCGTCAGAAAAGATCGTTACGTCGATCTTCTTGGCGAAACCCGCGAGCGCCTCATCGACGCTGTTATCGATGATCTCGTGGGCCAGGTGGTTCGGCCGGGTCGTGTCGGTATACATGCCCGGTCGGCGACGCACAGGCTCAAGCCCGCTCAGGACCTCAATGTCCGCAGCGTCGTATCGTCTGCTCATAGGAAAGTTACGGTTGGGTGATCATCAAGGCGAAAAGTGTAGCCTGAAAAATCCGCGGCTGCACGCAGCGCGTTGAGTCGTGCTAGCGACAGAATACGGTGCCGGTTTCCGTCTCTCCACAAAAATCATTCCAGCCGTATTCACGCCAGTACCGGACCAGTCCCATGTCGTCGACGAGGCGGGAAAACTCAGGACTCGGGCGGACATCGTCGAACAACGGATACCAGAAGATCCACAAGTCGGCGGAGCGTCGGAAGGTATTCAGTACGAGCTCACTGTCGTCGTAGTAGCCCGAAAAGACAGCGACGAGATAATCGTTGTTGGAATCCTGCTGATAGATACTGTCCAGGTATGCGAGCGAACGTTCGCGGTCTCCGTGCAGCTCCCGCATTCGCACCAGCACGTTCGACGCCTGCGGCGCAACCCGCTCGATCGCCCGCGAATACCAGGTCTGTATCTGCTCGGCGTCGTCCAGTGCCAGTGCCGCCACCAGGGCCTCGAGGCTCGCGCCCCCATGCAATTCGCCATCGACATAGAGTGCCTCCAGCAGCTCGAGCGCAGCGGCCGGTTGCTCATCGACGACAAGGCTGTGTCCGAGATACAGCACGCCTTCCGAACGCTTCGGATCCACCATCGCGTTCTCGCGCTGCAGGACCAGCGCATCACTGACGTGGCCCGTCTTCAGGATCATGTCGATATAGGATCCTGAGCGTGACAGCGGTATCGGTATGTCGGCGTTGGCAAGTTGATCGAAGAAGGCTCGCGCCGAGAAGAAGTCACCCGCCACGATTTCGAGGTACGCCGCCGTCTGCAGCACGATCGATGAGCGCGGCGCCAGTTCCAGCGCGCGCTTTAGCGCCTGGCGGGCCAGCGCCTCGTTGCTGTTCCAGAACTCGGTGCCTATCGAGAGCCTCGCGAAAAGGTAGGCGGACGCGAGACGCTCCCACGCGATGGCGTAGGTCGGGTCCAGCACCGTCGCCTGTCGGTACATCTCGATCGATTCGAGGGCGCCCTGTGTCGTGCCGTCCTTGTATCGTGCGTTGCCCCTGAGCACGAGCCGGTGCGCCTCGATATTCGTCGTGTTGCCGGTGTAGCGGGCTCGCTCACCCACGTTCAGCCGCAGGCTCAGCGCCTTCGCAACATTCTCCGCGATCTCTTCCTGGATGACGAAGACCTCGGCCTGGCGTCGGTCGAACGTCTCGGACCACAGGTGGAAGCCGTCGCTTACGTCGATCAGCTGCGCGGTGACGCGGAGCGTCTCATCGGACAGTCGGACGCTGCCCTCCAGCACGTGCGAAACGTCCAACTGCCGGCCGATGCTGCGCAGGTCCTCGTTTCGACCCTTGAAATAGAAGGAAGACGTTCGACCCGTCACACGCAGGCCGTCCAGCTTGACCAGCTGGTTGATCAACTCCTCTGTGATGCCGTCGGCGAAGTACTCCTGGTCGCCCGCCTCGCTCATGTCCACGAACGGCAACACGGCGATCGAGCGATCCTCGATCAGCACAGGCTCCGCTGGCCGGATCGCCCAGACGGCCAGCAGCACCACCATCAACAGCGCGGCGGCCCCGAAGCCGTATCGCGGCCAGGCCGGACTGTGAGTTGTACGCTCCGGCAAAGGCTTGGCCGGCTGCATCAGACGGAAGCCTTTGCGCGGAATCGTCTCGATGTAGCCGGGCGCTTTCGCCGAATCCCCGAAGGCGCGGCGTAGCTCCGCAATGCTGTGCGTCAGGACGTCGTCCGTGACGTCACTGTTCGGCCACACCGATGCGAACAGCTGATCGCGGGATACGACGGAGCCTTCCGCATTCAGCAGGCACTCCAGTACCTGCATCGACTTCGGCTTGATTCGGACACTCTGCCCGTCGCTCTCGACGACGCAGCGTTCGATATCGACCGTAAATTGCCCGACGATCAATCGGGATTCCAGCGGCATTGTCGGCGGCCTCCAGGTTAACCCGGTGCCGCCGAGACGGCACTAGGCGCAGATATATCGCTCGCGGTTACGGGGAACACCGTCTCGATCCGGCTTACCGACGGCGTCGACGATGATCCGACCGCCGCGAGCATTGCATCGCGTTCGATCGTATTTGAACCGCTCCGCATACTCGAAGTTCCGATATTGACGTTCCTCAAGCCGCTCGGCCGGCAAACCCGCGCAACCGCTCAGGATCAACAGTCCAAATACAGCGGCAATTCTCAATGTGAGCTTGTTCAAGACTCTACTCCGGTAGTGAATAACCGGCGTGAAACTAGAGCTAGACTGTTGTTTCTTCAGGAATAGATGGTGAACAAAAGGCGAACGGAACCTGAATTCAGGACGCCGACCGCCCGAAAGCGTCGAATCGGCCTTGGCCGTCGTCTAGTTGAGGTCCCCGAGCAGGGACTCGCGGATACTCTCGTCGACCGGGTTGATGTCGACCAGGTAGTTCTCATGGTCGATACCGGCCGCGAGGCTCGCGCCCCCCTTGAGTGCATCGATCTGCTCTGCGGGCAATTCGAAGCGCATGAAGTGCACGGCGGATGTCTTGGTCTCGTCCGAGCGGTCGAGGTCCTCGTCGGCGATCGCGTAGATTCGCTCGAATCCGTCGACCTGCATGTAGACCTTGTCCTCGACGCCCAAAAGCCGCCCCAGCATCTGGCGGCGTTCCTCGATGTCCGGAAACTCGACCATGAACGTCGCTTTCCAGTTCGTGCCGTCGGGAATCAGCGGGTTGTAGGCTTCGAGCTCTTCCATGATCTCTTCGGCTTCAAAGATCTTCTCGATGCGCAGCATCTCCTGGACCTGGTATTGCATGGTCAGCCGGTCTTCGAAGTACAGCGCCGCGTTGGTGCCCAGCGCGATGCGCCGATGCTTCTTGTGGTCCAGCACCTGCTGCCGGAACTCATCGCGGATCTCGGCGTATTTTTCGAGGGTGAACAGGTCTTCGCGACTCAGTTTTTGCATCATGTTCAGATTCCGTACGCTTTTCTCAAGAGACTCATGGGGTGTCCGGCGTCAACGCCATCGAGATCCTGCGTGATCTGCTCCGACGCCATGGGGCAATCGCTGATGACGTGGTCCGGGTTCGCCTTCTTTATCTTGTTGACAATGGGACGCGCGATCTTCTTCGACACGTCGTGGAATTCCTGCTTGACGGCGTAGGTGCCATCGTGTCCCGAACAGCGTTCGATCGCGTCCACCTTCGTATCGGGCACCAGCTGCAAAGCGTCGCGGGTCTTGAGCCCGATGTTCTGAACCCGTAGGTGACAGGGCACCTGGTAGGTGATCGAGCCGAGCGGCCGTGAGAAGTCCGTGTTCAGTCGCTGCTCTTTGTGACGCAGCATCAGGTATTCGAACGGATCGAACATCGCGTCGCGCACCTTCAGGACGTCAGCATCGTCCGGGAACATCAGCGGGAGCTCCTGCTTGTACATCAACGTACAGGACGGGATCGGCGTGACGATATCCCAGCCCTTGTCGACCCAGGCCGCGAGAACCGGGATATTGATGTCTTTCGCCTTCTGGACGGACTCGAGGTCGCCGAGTTCGAGCTTCGGCATGCCGCAACAGGCTTCCTTCTCCGCGATCGTGACCGGTATGTCGTTGTGCTCGAAGACAGCAACCAGATCTTCGTCCATTTCCGGACGGTTTCGGTTGCCATAGCAAGTCGCGTAAAGCACCACGCGGCCGCGAGTCGCCTCGGTTGCGACGGCCGTAGCCCCCGACACGTCGTGCAAACGCTCAAGTCGCTTGCGCGCCGGACGGGAATGGTAGTCAGGTACCGGTGCCTGCTCGTGGACTCCGAGCGTCTTTTTGAGCAACTTCCGGCCGGATGAGCTCCTGTTCACCGCGTTGACCACACCGGCAACGATCGGGATGCCGGCGAATTTGCCGACGGCGTCGGTCGAACTCAGGATCTTGTCCCGCGTCGAAGCGCCCTCGCGTTTGAAGCGTGCAGCCTTCGCGCGCAGCATCAGGTGCGGGAAGTCGACGTTCCACTCGTGCGGCGGCACGTAGGGACACTTCGTCATGTAACACATGTCGCACAGGTAGCAGTGGTCGACGACGTCCCAGTAGGCGGTCTTCGGGACGGTGTCCAGCTCCATGCTCTCCGACTCGTCGATTGCGTCGAACAGCGTAGGAAACGCGTTGCACAGGTTGAAGCAACGACGGCACCCATGGCAGATGTCGTAGACGCGCTCGAGCTCCTCGAACAAGGGCTCCTCGGCGTAGAAGGCCTCTGATTGCCAGTCGAGCGGATGCCGCGTCGGCGCCTCGAGGCTGCCTTCGCGCTTGTCTGATGGAGGGCTCATGACGGCTGATCAACACCGGGGCCAAGAGGCCCCGGTACTGAGGTCAGTTTAGTCGTCGAGCGTGTCGAGTGCTTTCTGGAAGCGGTTCGCGTGAGAGCGCTCTGCCTTTGCCAGCGTTTCGAACCAGTCGGCGATCTCGTCGAAATCCTCGTCCCTGGCCGTCTTGGCCATGCCGGGATACATGTCGGTGTACTCGTGTGTTTCACCGGCAATTGCGGCCGCCAGGTTGTCAGGGGTCGAGCCGATCGGCATACCGGTCGCCGGATCACCGACTTCCTCGAGGTATTCGAGGTGGCCGTGGGCGTGGCCGGTCTCACCCTCTGCCGTGGAGCGGAAGACGGCTGCAACGTCGTTGTAGCCTTCTACGTCGGCTTTTGCTGCGAAGTACAGATAGCGCCTGTTGGCCTGGGACTCACCGGCAAACGCTTCTTTGAGGTTGTTTTCGGTCTTGCTGCCTTTCAACGACATGTTGTTCCCCTCTTGTTGCGATTGATTTACATTTAGACTCGGTCTAAGTACGTGAATGACTGTACTGCCGCGTTATCCCGCCTGTCAATTCGTAGACGTCGCGAACCGTTGGCTTTAAACGCCGATGCACGATTGCCGCCTGGATGCGCCGTCCTGCGGCTTATCGTTTAGATTGTGTTTGACCGCCGCCGTGACTAACGCTACTTTGCGCGGCAACCCATTCACAAGGGCGCCTTGATGAGCAACACGCTGGAAAAAACGCTGAACGACCTCGAAAAGCTGGTCGAAGAACTCGAGTCCGGAGATCTTCCGCTCGAAGACGCGATGAAGAAGTTCGAGGAAGGCATCAAGCTGACGCGCGGCGCCCAGTCGGCACTCAAGGACGCCGAACAGAAGGTCGAGGTGCTGCTGAAGAGTGCAGGCGGAGAAGAATCCCTCGAAGACTTCGAGCCCGACGACGAGTAGCCCGGGCAACGTCGCAGCCGGCATCAGGAACTATCGATAGTTGCGTCAGGACCGGCCGTCACTTCGACAACGGGGTCTGCGAGGTCAGGCAGACTTCGACGGCAGTGCGTCGGGCGCGCCCATCAGGTATTGCCGCCCTCACCGCTCGACTGCAGACGGGTGATCAGTGCACGCAGGAAGCGTTTGTTGAATCTGAGCTGGCAGCTTGACGACACCTGCTCCATCAGCGTCGAGCTGACACGCAGGATCGTGACCGCCCCGTCCGCCGTGATCGACGCCTGGCGCTTCGCGCCACGCACGTAGCTGGTCTCGCCGAAACAATCCCCATCGGCCAACGCACCGACTTCGCGGCCGTTCGCCATGACCTTCACGTTGCCGGACACGATGATGTAGAAGCGGTCGTCTGAATCGCCCTCGCGAACGATGTCCTCGCCGTCGCGATACTCGTGCCAGTCAGACGCGCGCAGCACTTCCCAGATCTCTGCGTGCGAGAACTCGTGGAAGAAAGTCAACGAGCGGAGCAGGTCGAAGTGCTCCTGGTTGTCAAGGCTGTCGTACTTCTGACGCAGGTCCTTGTAGACGCGTGTCAGCTCGGCTGCCAGCGTCGCGCCACTCGACGGACGCGTGTCCGGGTTCTTCTGCATCGTCATCGCAACGACGTGCTCGAGTTCCTCCGGCAGGTCGTCGCGATACGTGTGAATCGGCGGCGGCGTCGCGTAGACAATCTGGTGCAAGAGCTTCGACAGATTGTCGGCGCGGAACGGCCGGAATCCGGTCAGCAACTCGTACATGACCGCGCCGAGCGAATACAGGTCGGACTTCGGCGTCAGCTCTTCGGACTGCACCTGCTCGGGGCTCATGTAGCTCGGAGAGCCGGCGATACCCTCGATACGCGACACTTCCGAATCGCTGACAATTGCGATACCGAAGTCGATGATGCGGACGTCGTTATCGATCGTCAGCATGACGTTACTGGGTTTGATATCGCGGTGAATGACGCCACGCCCGTGAGCGTAGTGCAGCGCCTTGGCGCATTTGTAGACTAACTCGACAACGTCGTCGACGCGCAGCAGGTTGTCAGGCCGGCAGTAGGCAGCCAGCGTGCGGGCGCCCTGAATGTGCTCGGTGACGACGTAGTACTTGCCGTCCTCTTCACCGGCGTCGTAGATCGGCATGATGTTCGGATGCTGGAGCATGCCGACCATGTGCGCCTCGTTGTAGAACATCTTGCGTGAGACGCTGGCGCGCTGAGGGTCGGATGCCTCTTCGAGGTTGTACACCTTGATCGCGACGTCTCGCCGGTAGTAGGGGTCGTGCGACAGGAACACATCGCCAGTACTGCCCTTGCCAATCTTGTTGATGATGACGTACTTGCCGATCTTGTCCGGCATGTCAGAGCGATTTTGAATTTCGCTAACGGGGCTGGCCATGTGGTCTCACGATTCAGTTCATAAGCCACCCGTAAAAGCCTATTAGAATAAGGGCATACAGGGCAGCAACTAGGTCGTCCAGCATAATTCCCAGCCCCCCTTCGATTCTGTGATCGAGGTCTCGAATCGGCCACGGTTTAACGATGTCGAAGAACCTGAAAGCCACGAATGCCAAGGCCCAGCCGGTGATCGTCAGTGGCGCGAAGATCAGCACGATGTACATAGCGGCGATCTCGTCCCAGACGATGCCGCCGTGATCGTGAACCCCGATGCGGCGGGCGCTTTCGCCGCACAGCCAGATGCCCGAAAGCACCAGCGCAACGGCGACGCCCGCCTGCCACGCGAGGCTTAAGTCCCGGGTCAGCCACGCGATGGGAAACGCGACCAGCGTGCCGACCGTGCCCGGTGCTTTGGGAAAAAGCCCGGAACCGAATCCAAATGCGAGAAAGTTGACCGGGTCGGACAGTACTTTCGACGCGAGTTGCCGGGGCGATTCGCTCATTGGAAATGCAGGTAGCCGCTGTCTTCGTAGTTGAACGGCTCGCCGTTCTCGGTGCACGCGATGCCGCTGCCCGGCACGATCTCGCCGATTCGAGTAACGGTGACATCGTCATAGTCCGGCGGATGCTCATCCGTCACGAACAGCAACTCGTAGTCGTCGCCGCCGGACAGCGCGAAGTCGACCGCCTCCTCCCGGCCGCAGCGTTGCATCAGTCCTTCCGACAGCGGCAGCTGATCGATCGCAAGCGTCGCACCGACGCCGCTGGACGCAACCAGCTTGCCGAGATCGGCGAATAAGCCATCCGACGTGTCGATCGCCGCGTGCGCGACGCCGCGCAGTTGCCTGCCGTACGCAACCCGAGACACCGGACGGGCAAACGCATCGTAGAGCTCACCGCCCGGGTCACCCTGCATGCGCGCATCGAGCCCGGCTGCCGCGTCGCCGGGATGCCCGGTCGTGTAGATCGCATCGCCGGGCTGCGCGCCGCTGCGTAACAGCGCCTGGCCCTCGGGAACCTCGCCGAGCATCTGCAGGCTGACGACGGTCACACGGGCCCGCGTCGTGTCGCCGCCGATCAGCGCGACGCCGTCACTCTCCGCGCACTCGCGCATGCCCTGCGAGAATCGGCGCAGCCAGCCCGGATCCGCTTCGGGTATCGCCAGGCTCAACGTCATCCAGCGCGGCGTTGCGCCCATCGCGGCCATGTCGGACAGGTTGACGGCCACCAGTCGGTAGCCGAGGTCGCCGGGGTCGATCGACGACAGGAAATGCACGCCTTCGACCATAGCGTCTACCGCGGCGACCGTCTCTGAGCCCGGGGACGGTTTCAGAACGGCCCCGTCGTCGCCGATGCCGGCGACAAGACTCTCGGACTGCGGCCAGTCACCGACGAAAAACTTCTGAATGAGGCCGAATTCGTCCATCTGCTTCTCTATACATTTACAGACCGCCTTTGATTTCGATCTGCCGCAGTTCCTGCGCTGCCTTGTCGAGGCAGGCGTTGATGTACTTATGACCGTCCAACGCCCCGAAACGTTTCGCAAGATTCACGCCTTCGTTGATGACGACGCGGTACGGAATCTCTATCCGCGACGAAAGCTCGTAGGTGCCGATCAGGAGTACGCCGTACTCGACCGGGTCGAGGTGATCGCGCGGCCGGTCAATGCAGCGATCGATTATGTCGGCAAGCTCGTCTTCGCCTTTGACGATCGCGGTGAGGGTCTCGTCAAAAAACGCCTGGTCAACGCGATCGTAGGCGACCTGCTCGCGGAACTGCTTTTTGAGTTCGTTGAGGTCATGGTCAGCGAGCTGTTTCTGATACAGCGCCTGCAGCGCCAACTCGCGCGCGCGGGTGCGGGCGCCGGTGGAGGTCTTCGCAGCCATGGGATTAGTCGATGCGGCGCAGCAGGTTGACCATCTCGATCACGGCCATCGTCGCCTCTTCGCCCTTGTTACCGGCCTTGGTCCCGGCGCGCTCGATGGCCTGCTCGATCGTGTCAACGGTGAGAATGCCGAAGCCAACCGGAACGCCGTGCTGCTGCGACGCAGCGGACAGGCCCCGGACGCACTCGCCTGCGACGTAGTCGAAGTGTGGCGTGCCGCCACGGATGACCGCGCCCAGCGCGACGATGCCGTCGAATCGGCGGGACTG
This sequence comes from Woeseiaceae bacterium, assembly GCA_030066655.1. Lineage (GTDB taxonomy): Bacteria > Pseudomonadota > Gammaproteobacteria > Steroidobacterales > Woeseiaceae > UBA1847. The sequence continues at coordinate 16,943 of JASJBE010000013.1, forward strand.
CGCGATCTTTCCGACCGCGAGCGGCATCTCGTAAGCACCGGGGACGCGAATCAGCTCCACGTCGGTCTCGCTGGCACCGTGTTGCTTCAGGCAGTGCACCGCGCCCTTGATCAGCGACTCGACGATGAAATCGTTGAAGCGCGAGGCCACGATCGCAATGCGCATGTCACGCGCATTGAGGTCTGCCTCAGTCGTTCGGATCTGGTCCATTAATCAGCCGCCGGTCTTGTCGTTTTATCCCTTGCTGCCTGGTCGCAGGACGCTAGCCGTCGACGTACTCGGTAATCTCGAGATCGAAGCCGGAAATCGCATACATCTGCTTAGGCGCCGATAATACACGGATTTTTGAGACGCCGAGGTCACGCAGGATCTGCGCGCCAACGCCGTAGGTCTTCAAGACCGTGTTGTTGTCGCGACGCGCGCGGACTTCGTCGCGATTCGTTTCCAGGTGCTTGACGGCATCGACGAAGTCGCGTGAGCTCTCCTGGTCTCTAAGCATGACGATGATGCCGGCCTCTTCCTCGGCGATTCGCTGGATCGCCGCCTGCAGCGGCCAGCCGAGACTCTCGCTCTGTACGCCGATGACGTCGCCGAGCGTATCGGCGACGTGCACACGAACCAGCGGCTGGCTGACCTTGGACAGGTCGCCTTTGACGAGCACGACGTGAACGCTTCGATTGATTCGGTCGTCGTAACACACCATCCGGAATTCGCCGAAGCGCGTCTCGACCTGCCGCTCGTCGATGCGCTCGACGTTGCGCTCTTTCTCGAGGCGGTAGCGGATCAGGTCGGCAATCGTGCCAATGCGAATGCCGTGTTCTCTCGCAAATCGTTCGAGGTCCGGCCGGCGCGCCATACTGCCGTCCTCGTTCAGGATCTCGACGATGACAGCGGCGGGCTCCATGTCAGCAAGCCTCGCGAGATCGCAGCCGGCTTCGGTATGGCCCGCGCGAGTCAGTACGCCGCCGGGCTGCGCCATGACCGGGAAGATATGCCCCGGCTGTCGAATGTCCTCGGGCTTCGCATTCGGCGCGACGGCAGCCAGCACGGTCCTCGCGCGATCATGCGCGGAGATACCGGTGGTGATGCCCTCCGCCGCCTCGATCGACAGCGTAAAGTTTGTCGCGTGATGCTGATCCGTGTCGTTGACCATCAGCGGCAGCCGGAGCTGCGCGCAGCGCTCGCGAGACAGGGTCAGGCAGATCAGGCCGCGACCGTGCGTCGCCATGTAGTTGATGTCTTCCGGACGAACGGCCTCGGCAGCCATCAGCAGGTCGCCCTCGTTTTCCCGGTTCTCGTCATCGACCATGATGACCATCTTGCCCGCACGTATGTCGGCGATGATGTCTTCGATATCACTGAACATGATGTCGGCGGAAGCGGGGTGAATTGTCGTGTTGTCAGGCATAACCGTGCTCTTTCAGTGTATCTATCGAAAGCCCGTCATCGTCCTTGCCCAGCAGGCGTTCGAGGTAGCGGGCAAGCAGGTCGACCTCGATGTTGACGATCGTGCCGACGTCGTAGCTGTCGATGGTGGTTTCTTTCGCCGTGTGCGGAATGATATTGATGTCGAACGTCGTGCCCGATACCGAGTTAATGGTAAGACTGACGCCGTCGACGCAGACCGAGCCCTTCTTGGCGACATAACGCGCATACTCGGCCGGCAGTTCGATCGTGAAGCGGATCGACCTGGCGTCGTTACTGCGCGACTTGACGACGCCGACGCAGTCGACATGCCCGCTGACGAGATGCCCGCCGAGCCTGTCGCTCATGGCCAGCGCGGGTTCGAGGTTGACCTCGGATCCTTCTTTGAGCGTCCTGAGCGCGGTGACGTCCAGCGTCTCCGTGCTGACGTCCATATCGAAGCCGTCTGCGTACAACTGAACGGCGGTCAGGCAGACGCCGTTGACGGCGATGCTCTCACCGATCGTGTACGACTCCCAGGGCAGGCGATTCGACGTGACGCGCAGTCGAACGTCGCCGCCGACGCGCTGCATCGACTGAATCCTGCCCTTGTCCCTGATGATGCCTGTGAACATTAATTGAGTGCCTTTGCGGTGATTCGCTGATCGTGCCCGACGGCGCGCGCATCGATGATGTCGCATTCCAGGCGGTCTGCCAGTGCCGTCCATGACGGCGTTTCGGCGGCGCGGCGCGTCCTGCTACCCATAATATGGGGAGACTGGTAAATCACAAGCTCGTCAAAGAGTCGCTCACGAAGCAAGTGCCCGGCAAGCCTCGGACCTGCCTCGACCAGCAGATCGTTGACCCCGAGCGCAGCCAGCTCGCCAAGCACGGCGGGTACGTCGACGCCGTCCGTGTGCGCAGGTACCCGTAGTCGCTGCGCACCCTCGGGCGCATCGACGGTCGACGCTGTCGCAATGAGCGTGTCGCCCGGCAGCGTCAGCATGCGGGCATCGGCAGGCATTCGCATCGAAGAGTCGAGCACAACGCGCAGCGGCTGGCTCGGAATCTGGAAGCGCTGGTCGCGGACGTTCAGCGACGGATCATCCGCGAGGACCGTGGCGATGCCGGTCATGATGGCGCCGGACTCGGCCCTCAGGCGCTGCACGTCGGCGCGCGCCTCGGGACCCGTGATCCACTGGCTCTCGCCGTTCTCCATGGCCACGGCGCCGTCCAGGCTCATCGCCAGCTTGAGCCTGACAAACGGTCGACTGCGGGTCACTCGTGAGATGAACCCGCGATTGAGTAACCTGGACTGCGACTCGAGAAGACCGCTGCGCACGACGATGCCGGCCGCGTCGAGGCGGCGCATTCCGTCACCGTCCACTTCGCCCGACGGGTCTGTCATCGACACGATCACCTGGCCGACTCCGGCTTCGATCAGCGCATCGGCGCAGGGGGGCGTGCGACCGTGGTGAGAACAGGGCTCCAGCGTGACGAACGCCGTCGCTCCGGCCGCAGCGTCGCCCGCTGATTTGAGCGCGTTGATCTCGGCGTGAGCTTCTCCCGTCTTCTCATGCCAGCCTTCCCCGACGATCTCGCCATGCTTGACGATGACGCAGCCGACCATCGGGTTCGGGCGTGCCGAGTAGCGGCCCCGCTCAGCAAGTTTGAGCGCGCGTGACATCGTCGCGGTTTCGAAAGCGGAGAACCCGGCCATCGTGTCAGGACTTGTTCTTGTCCAGCAGGTCGGGCAGCAGCGACATCTGTTCCCGGGACGCGGCGGCATCCGAGATCTTCTGCAGCCGCCGGATCTCGTCCTCGAACTCGGTGACGTCCTGGAAACTGCGATACACGGAGGCGAATCGGACGTAGGCGACCTCATCGAGGGCGCGAAGCTCCTCCATGACGAACTCACCGACGAGCCGGGACGCTACCTCGCGCTCTCCCAGCGTACGCAGCCGGTGGATCAGTCGGCCGATCGCCTGCTCGAGTTTGTCACTTGCGACGGGGCGCTTCTCGAGCGCCCGCACCATGCTGTTACGCAGTTTCGCCTCGTCAAAGGGCTGACGCGTGTTGTCGTTCTTGACCAGCCGCGGCATGACCAGTTCCGCTGACTCGAAGGTCGTGAATCGCTCGTTGCAGTTCAGGCACTGGCGCCGTCTGCGGATCTGTCGGCCCTCGCCGGCCAGGCGAGAGTCAATGACCTTGGTCTCTTCATGGCTGCAGAACGGGCAATGCATCGATCACCTTAAGATTCAGGCGTAGACCGGGAACCGGGCGCACAGTTGGAGTACCTGCCCCTTGACCCGTTCGATCGTCTCTTCGTTGTCGATATCGTCAAGGACATCGGCGATCCAGCCCGTCATCTCGCGAACCTCGTCCTCGCCGAAGCCGCGCGTCGTGATCGCCGGCGTGCCGAGCCGGAGTCCGCTGGTCACGAATGGCGACTGCGGGTCGTTCGGCACGGCGTTCTTGTTGACGGTGATGTTCGCGCGACCCAGCGCCGCATCGGCGTCCTTGCCGGTGATGCCCTTCTCGATGAGGCTGACCAGCATCAGGTGATTGTCGGTACCACCGGAGATAATCGGATAGCCGCGTTCCATCAGCGTGGCGGCCATGACCTTCGCGTTGTCGACGACGCGCTGCTGGTATTCCTTGAACGACGGCTGCAGCGCCTCCTTGAACGCGACCGCCTTCGCCGCGATGACGTGCATCAATGGGCCACCCTGCGTGCCGGGGAAAACCAGCGAGTTGAACTTCTTCGTGATCTCGTCGTTCTTCTTCGCGATGATCAGTCCGCCGCGAGGGCCTCGCAGGGTCTTGTGGGTCGTCGTCGTGACGACGTCAGCAAACGGAACCGGGTTCGGATAGTGCCCGCTCGCGACCAGGCCGGCGACGTGCGCCATATCGACGTGCAGCCACGCGCCGACGCTGTCGGCGATCTCCCGGAACCGCGCCCAGTCGACGATGCGCGAATAAGCCGAGAAGCCAGCGATGATGATCTTCGGCTTGTGCTCCTTCGCCAGCGCCTCGACCTGGTCGTAGTCGATCAGCGCGGTCTCGGGATCGATACCGTACTGGTGGGCGTCATACAGCTTGCCGGAGAAATTGACCTTGACGCCGTGCGTCAGGTGTCCGCCCTCCGCAAGGCTCATGCCGAGCAGTCCGTCGCCGGGATTCATCAGCGCCATGCAGACGGCGGCGTTCGCCTGTGAGCCGGAATGCGGCTGGACGTTGGCGTAGTCGGCGCCGAACAGCTCTTTGGCGCGCTCGATCGCGAGTTCCTCGGCCACGTCGACATACTCGCAGCCACCGTAGTAGCGCTTGTGCGGATATCCCTCGGCGTACTTGTTGGTCATTACCCCGCCCTGCGCTTCCATGACGCGCGGGCTGGCGTAGTTCTCTGACGCAATCAGCTCGATGTGCTCCTCCTGGCGGCGCTCCTCGTGGGCGATGGCCTCGGCAAGTTCGGGATCGAAGGCTTCAATCGTGGTGTTACCGGCGAGTTCGGCGTCCAAGGATTCAACGGGATTGTTACTGGCGAGCATGGGGTCTCCGGGATTCAGGTCTGAGATGGCGTGGGGCGTGAGCATGGCATTACGGTGTGTCGGCCTCAACAAAGGAACGGACGACACGCGTCCAGGCACGCGCGAGATTACGTCGATTATACCCGCCTCCGCCGGTTCCTACGATCCTGCCGTCGCAATATTTGTCGGCGAGAGCGCACAGCGCGGTCGCGGCGTCCGCGTGCGCCTGTTCCGTGAAGGCGAGATGCGTAATCGGGTCTCCCTCCAGGCTGTCGGCACCGCACTGGAACAGGATGAACTCGGGCCTGGCCGCCTCTAAAAACGCCTCGATGCGCGCCCACGCACGGCTGAACTCCCTGTCATCCGCCCGCGGCGGCAGCGGGATATTGAGCTTGGTGCCGCGCGCTCGCCCGGTGCCGGTCTCGCTGGCGGCGCCGGTCCCCGGGTACAGGTAGCGGCCGTCCTCGTGCATATCCGCAAAGACAATATCGGGGTCGTCCTCGAAGCCATAGAACACGCCGTCGCCGTGATGGGCGTCGATGTCGACATAGGCGATTCGGCTCAGCCCGTAGTACTGACGCAGATATTCCGCCGCTACGCCGCAGTCGTTGAAGACGCAGAAGCCCGCCGCGCCGTCGCGGGCGGCGTGATGCAGACCGGCGATCGGCACAAAGGCTCGTTTCGCCTCGCCCTGCATGAGCGCATCGACAGCGGCCAGCGTCGTGCCAACGACGGACGATGCGGCATCGAAGATTCCGGGCACGGCTGGCGTATCGCCGGCATCGAGGAAACCCCGCCCCTCACGCGATTTTTGCGACACGAGGTCGATGTACTCCGCCGTGTGAAACAACAGCAGCTGGTCGACGGTCGCCGTGCGGGGGTGTTCGTAGCGTATCGTATCGTCGAGACCTTCCCCGGCCAGTTCGGTGTGGAACACGTCATGCCGGTCCGTACCGAATGGGTGCGGGTCGCCGAAGCCGTAGCGTGCGATTTCTTCGCCGCGGTAGACGAGCACGGGTAGGGGCTGCTCAGGATTTGCGCCCATGCGGTTGCGCCTTACGCCAGTTTGCTATCGGGGCAGCATACCGGATAATGCGCGCTCACGAACAAGCTGCAGTGTATTCATGGCCCAGTACATCTACACAATGAACCGCGTCGCCAAGGTGGTGCCGCCAAAGCGCTACATCATCCGGGACATTTCGTTATCGTTCTTCCCCGGCGCGAAGATCGGCGTGCTTGGCCTCAACGGCTCGGGCAAGTCGACCCTGATGCGAATCATGGCCGGCCTTGATACCGAGATAGACGGCGAAGCGCGTCCGCAGCCCGGCATCAACATCGGTTACCTGCCGCAGGAACCCGAACTCGATCCGGCGAAGGATGTACGCGGTAACGTCGAGGAAGGCGTCGGCGACACCAAGGCCCTGCTCGACCGGTTCAATGAGATCAGCGACAAGTTCGCCGAGCCGATGGATGACGACGAGATGAATGCGCTGCTCGAAGAACAGGGCAAGCTGCAGGATGCCATCGACTCCGCGGGCGGATGGGAGCTCGAGAGAAAGCTGGAGATCGCCGCCGACGCGCTGCGACTGCCGCCGTGGGATGCAGACGTGACCAAACTGTCAGGCGGCGAGCGGCGCAGGGTCGCGTTGTGCCGGCTGCTGCTGTCGCAGCCCGACATGCTGCTTCTAGACGAGCCCACCAACCACCTGGACGCAGAATCCGTCGCGTGGCTCGAGCGATTCCTCGACGAGTACCCGAGTACCGTCATCGCCGTAACGCATGACCGCTACTTCCTCGACAACGTTGCCGGCTGGATCCTCGAACTCGATCGCGGCCACGGCATCCCGTGGGAAGGCAACTACTCATCCTGGCTCGAGCAGAAGGAAGCAAGACTGGCCAATGAGGAAGCCAGCGAGAAAGCGCGACGCAAGGCCATGCAGGCCGAGCTCGAGTGGGTTCGCTCGAATCCGAAAGGTCGACAGGCCAAGTCGAAGGCCAGGCTGAAGCAGTTCGAGGAAATCTCGTCGACCGGCTACCAGAAACGCAACGAGACCAACGAGATCTACATTCCACCGGGTCCGCGTCTCGGCGATGTCGTCCTCGAGGTAGAGCATCTGAAGAAGGGCTTCGGCGACAAGCTGCTCATAGACGACCTGAGCTTCCAGTTGCCTGCCGGCGGCATCATCGGTGTTATCGGACCCAACGGCGCGGGCAAGACGACCTTCTTCCGCATGATCACGGGCGAGGAGCAGCCCGATTCCGGGACAGTCCGGCTCGGCGAGACGGTCCAGCTTGCCAGCGTCGACCAGAGTCGCGACAGCCTCAATGACGACAAGACAGTCTGGGAAGAAATCTCGGACGGCCTCGACATGATCAAGGTGGGCAATTACGAAACCTCGTCGCGCGCCTACGTCGGCCGATTCAACTTCCGCGGCTCCGACCAGCAGACCAAAATCGGCCTGCTGTCAGGCGGTGAGCGCAACCGCGTGCATCTCGCGAAGATGCTGAAGTCCGGCGGCAACCTGCTGCTGCTCGACGAACCGACCAACGACCTCGACGTCGAGACCTTGAGAGCGCTCGAAGAAGCCCTGCTGGAGTTCCCGGGTTCCGCGATCGTCATATCGCATGATCGCTGGTTCCTCGATCGTATCGCGACACACATCCTGGCCTTCGAGGGCAATAGTGAGGTGGTCTTTTTCGCCGGCAACTACGCCGACTACGAGGAAGACAGGAAGCGCCGCCTCGGCGCCGACGCGGCCAACCCGCACCGCATCAAGTACCGGCGACTCGATGCTTGACCTGAATGCGCTGCTCGTTGTCAGCGCACTGCTGTCCCTGCTCGCTGCGGGCATGCTCATTGGCTGTGTCAGGCAGACGCGCCGCGGCCGGCTCCTGAAAGCCGGCGGCCGGTTCGCCGGCGGCGTCTCGTTCGGGGCGCTCGGGAGCTTCGGTCTGTTGCTCGGCGTCAGCTACCTGGGCTACGAGCGACTGACGAATGAGACCGTGATCGGCCAGGTCGAGTTCATCGCGACGGGATCCGGCCGCTACTCGGCCAGGCTGATGCGGCCCGAACAGACCGATCGACTGTTCGAACTGGACGGCGATGAGTGGCAGATTGACGCTCGTGTCATCAGCTGGTCGGCGCCGGCGACGATTCTCGGGCTCGAGCCGGTCTACGAACTCGAGCGCATCAGTGGGCGCTACTCCGACATCGATCGCGAGCGAACCGAAAATCGCACCGTGTATTCCCTCGTCGACAAGGGCGTCGTCGATCTCTGGTCGCTCGCGCGCGAGTACCCCGCGCTGATGCCGGGCGTCGACGCGTACTACGGAACCGCCACGTACGTGCCGATGGCGGACGGGGCGAGGTACGAGGTTTCACTGAGCCGCGACGCGCTGATCGCCCGAGCGGCCAATGAACAGGCGGAGCGCGCGCTAGGCGCCTGGCGAGCCGAGTAGAGGCCGGGATTGAACGTCACGCGGGTCGCCGATCGGATCGGCAGACACCGACACCATCGCGCTCTGCGACGCAACAACTCGGTCCGGTGATTTTACAGTTGCGTTATCCGAGAGGCGTAGCGGCCTGCAAGCCTAAGGCTGTGATTTGACGGCAGATTTCTTGGCGTTCCGATTGATTCCGCAGGCGGTTACAAGTGGCGTCAATCGCCATGTTTGGGGCATACTGTTCGTAAATAAAACAGTGCTTTTGCGGGGAATATCGCGACTATGTCGATCACGTTAAAGAAAGACCAATCCAACCGGCGTGAATTGCAGATTGGCCTGGAATGTCCTTACTGCAACGTCTACTCGCGCATGGCGGCGACGTCGGTGCCCGACGTCGCGATGGTGATCGCCTCGCGACCGAAACACGTAGGCCTCGTTCACCAGTGCGATGCCTGCAACGCGCCCGTCTTTCTGCGCTATGCGGTCAAGGAAATTCGTGATGACGAAGTCATCCTGAACCAGAACTTCGTCGAACTCGAGCGACCCAAAGAGCGTTTTGCATTCTCGTACCTGCCGAAGCAAACCGAAGTCCTGTTTCGCGAGGCGCTGTCGTGCTACTCGGCCAATAACTACAACGCGTTCGCGTCCATGTCTCGACGATCCGCACACAGCGCATTCGAGGCCCTGGGAGAGGGCGGCAAGATGCAGGCCTTCGAGGAACTCATGGTCGCGCAGGAGATTGCCGAGATCGACGACGCAACGCTCGATCCGATCAAGGCGATCCTGTTCGAAGTCAGCGACGACAGCGAGATGCCGATCCTGAACCGGGCCCAGGCCGGCGTGCTGCTGGAAATCCTGAAGGATATCTTCTACCAGTGCTTCGTCCGTCGCGGAAAACTGACGCGGGCGATCCGGGTTCGCAAGCTGTTCGGGCAGGAGCCCGTCGCACCGACGGCCGCCAATTCCGCCTGAAAACGACGCGACGGCGGGCAGGCCGGCCATCCAGCCCACCGCCGGCGCGGTTTAACCGATTGCGACTCTTGCGTTGCGGAACATCCGCATCCAGGGGCCTGCGTCGTGCCAGCCTTCAGGACACCAGGAGTGCTGGCGCGCCATCGCAACGCGCTCGGGGTGCGGCATCATGATCGTGACCCGACCGTCCTCACTGGCGAGGCCGCAAATGCCGTCGATGGAGCCGTTCGGGTTGGCGGGGTACTTGTCGGCAACCTCCCCGTAGTTGTCGACGTAACGAACCGCGACCGTATACGACGCCGTGAATCGCGACGTGTCGTCACGGAACACGACCTGGCCCTCGCCGTGCGACGTGGCGATCGGCATTCGGGACCCGGCCATGCCGCTTAAGAACAGCGACGGGCTCTCGACGACCTCGACCAGGTTCAGTCGCGCCTCGAACTGCTCGGACTTGTTCTTGACGAATCGAGGCCAGTTCTCCGCACCCGGTATCAGGTCTTTGAGCTGCGACAGCATCTGGCAGCCGTTGCACACGCCGAGCGCGAAGGTATCGCCGCGCACGAAGAACTCGGCGAACTCATCGCGCGTGCGTTCGTGGTACAGAATGGACTTGGCCCAGCCGCCACCGGCACCCAGCACGTCACCGAAAGAGAAGCCGCCGCAGGCGACGATGCCCTGGTAGTGGGCGAGGCTGTCGCGACCTTCGAGCAGGTCGCTCATGTGTACGTCGACGGCCTCGAAGCCTGCGCGCATGAACGCGGCAGCCATTTCATACTGGCTGTTGACGCCCTGCTCTCGCAAAACGGCGACCTTTGGCTTAGCGCCACGGAAGGGTCTCGCGATGTCGTCGTTCGGATCGAACGTCAGCGACGCATGCAGTCCCGGGTCGTCATCATCGAGAATCGCGTCAAACTCTTCGCGAGCCGTCGTCGGATTGTCGCGCAGCGACTGGATTCTGTAGCTGGTCTGCGACCATTCCCGTTGCAAGGTGGCCCTGTCGAACTCGCCGAGAACCTCATCGCCGCGACGAATCGTCAATGTCTGTCCGCGCTCGACCCGGCCGATCGCTTCCGCCTTGATGTTGTGCCGGTCCAGTACCATCTGGATCTGCGTGAGCTTGCTCTTTGCGACCTGGACCACGGCGCCCGGCTCTTCGGCGAACAACTGGTGCAGGATCGATCGGCTGTGCCCGCTCAGCGTCAGCGAGACGCCCTGCCTGCCGGCGAACATCATCTCGGCCACGGTTGCCAGCAGGCCGCCGTCGCTGCGGTCGTGGTAGGCCAGCAGCATGTCGCGCTCGTTAAGCTCCTGGATCGCCGCGAAGAAGCTCTTCAGCACCGCCGGGTCGTCGAGGTCTGGCGTCTCACCGCCGGATCGGTCGTAGACCTGCGCGAGGCATGAACCGCCCAGCCGATTGCGGCCGGCGCCGAGATCTAACAGCAACAGGTAGCTGAACTCATCCAGACTTTTCAGCTGCGGCGTCAGCTGCTTCGTAATGTCCTTGACCGGCGCGAAGGCAGACACGATCAGCGACACGGGTGCGACGACCTTGTACTCGTCGTCGCCCTCGTCCCAGCGTGCACGCATCGACAGCGAGTCCTTGCCGACCGGAATCGCAATACCGAGATCCCGGCACAGCGAAGACACCGACTTGACCGTGTCGAACAGCCGCGCGTCTTCGCCCGGCTGGCCGGCGGCCGCCATCCAGTTGGCTGACAGGCGGATCTTGTCGATGCTGTCGATATTCGCCGCCGCTATGTTCGTAATGGCCTCTGCCACCGCCATTCGGCCGGACGCGGGGGCGTTGTAACTGGCCAGTGGCGCTCGCTCGCCCATCGCCATCGCCTCACCGGTCGTATCCTGGTAGCCCGTCGCCGTAATCGCCACGTCGCTGACCGGGACCTGCCAGGGTCCGATCAACTGGTCGCGTGCGCTTAAGCCCCCGACGGTTCGATCGCCGATATGAATCAGGAATCCTTTACTCGCGACGGCCGGGAACCTGAGCACCCGGCGAATGGCCTCCTCTAGCTCGACGCCGTCGAGGTCGAGTGAATCGTGAGGCTCTGCAATCCGCTGGACGTCGCGCGTCATCTTCGGCGGATTGCCGAGCAGCATCTGCATCGGCATATCGACCGGGCGATTGTCGAACTCGAGATCGTTGACCGACAGCTGGCCGTTGTCGGTCAGCGTGCCAATGATCGATAGCGGGCAGCGCTCGCGGTCGCACAGCGCCTCGAATTCGTCGATACGGTCCGAACTGACGATCAGGACGTAGCGTTCCTGCGCTTCGTTACACCAGATTCCCATCGGTGACATGCCCGGCTCGGCATTCGCCACGTTGCGCAGTTCGATATCGGCCCCGTGCTGACTGTGGTCGACAGCCTCCGGCACCGCGTTCGACAGTCCTCCCGCACCCACATCGTGAATCAGGAGGATCGGGTTCGACTCGCCCATCGCCCAGCAGCGGTCGATAACTTCCTGGGCGCGGCGCTGCATCTCCGGGTTGCCTCGTTGAACTGAGGCGAAGTCCAGATCTTCGCTGGACGTGCCGCTGGCGACGCTCGACGCCGCTCCGCCACCCAGACCGATCAGCATCGCCGGCCCGCCGATGACGACAACCCTGGCGCCCACCGGCACGTCGATTTTCGTCGCATGTTCGGCGCGGACGTTGCCGACGCCGCCGGCGATCATGATCGGCTTGTGGTAACCGCGGATTTCGGTCTGTGCCGACCCGGGCAACGAATGCTCATAGGTCCGGAAGTAGCCGGCCAGGTTCGGGCGTCCGAACTCGTTGTTGAACGCGGCGGCGCCGATCGGTCCCTCGATCATGATGTCGAGCGGCGTCGCCATCCTGTCAGGGTGCGGGAAGTCAGACTCCCACGGCTCCTCGCCGTCGGGGATCCTCAGGTGTGACACGGAGAAACCGGCGAGGCCTGCCTTCGGCTTGGCGCCGAGGCCGGTGGCACCCTCGTCGCGAATTTCACCACCCGCGCCGGTCGCGGCGCCCGGGAACGGTGAAATCGCGGTCGGGTGATTGTGCGTCTCGACCTTCATCAGGATGTGCACAGGCTCTTTGACGAACTCGAAGCGCCGCTCGGAGGGCTTCGGCATCAGCCGGCCGCCGTCGAATCCCTCGATGACCGCCGCGTTGTCGGAGTACGCGGACAGCACGCCGTCAGGACTCGCTTCGGTCGTCGTCCGGATCATGCCGAACAGGCGCTCGGGCTGCGGGTGGCCGTCAATGACCCAGTCGGCGTTGAAAATCTTGTGTCGACAGTGCTCTGAATTCGCCTGCGCGAACATCATCAGCTCGGCGTCCGTGGGGTCACGGCCGAGGTCCGTGTACGCACGGACCAGGTAGTCGACTTCGTCATCGGACAGCGCGAGGCCAAGCTCGACGTTGGCACGCGCCAGCGCGCCATGACCGTCGTCGCCGAGTTCGACGCTCGCGACCGGCGACGGCGCGTGGGTGCTGAACAGCGCGACGGCGTCGCTGCCCGAGTCGACGACGATTTCCGTCATTCGATCACAGATGACCTTGTCGACGGCGGCGATCTCATCGGCGGTCGGCGTCGCCTTGGAGGAAACGGCGAAGGCGATCCCGCGTTCCACGCGGCGTACCGCCTCGATGCCGCAGGCGCGGGTGATGTCAGTGGCTTTGCTCGACCACGGTGAAATCGTGCCCGGCCGCGGAATGACGATTCGCCGTACCGCGTTCGACGGCAGTGTTTCTGCCGTGTCGCCGGACAGCAGCAGGCCCTCGAGACGCTCGCGGTCGGATTCCTTCAGCGGCGCCTCGAGTTCGGCGAAGTAGACAAAGCGGGCGCTCAGCGAACGCAGGCCGGGGAACGACGGTTTGATCGCGAGTTCGAGTTTGGACAGGCGAAAGACGGACAGCGCAACCTGCCCCTTCAGCTCCAGCATGTCTACGGGCGGCGAGATGGGGAGTTCTTGGGAGGACAAACCGGCAGCCTTTGTCTTGGAAAGCGCGATGATACCCATCGCCGGAAAAAAAGTCCTCAGTCTGTGATCAGGACTGGTTGTCGCCCGGTGTGTAGATCGGCATCGGGAACTGCGAGACGTTACTGCCTTCCATCTTGCTGATCTTGCTCTTGCCCTGCTTGTCGACCTCATCGATTCGAACGATCGCGTGCATCGGCAGGTAGGTTCGTCGTACGTTGTCGAATTCCGACTTTATTTTTTCCTCGGACGGGTCGACGACGACGGTGCTGCGTTCACCGAAAACCAGCTCCTCGACCTCGACGAAGCCGAACATCGCGCCGTGACCGACCTTTCGGGCGTAGATCTCGAAGACCTGCCCCTGGCTCATGAAGATAACCTTGAAGAGTGTCTGTTTGCTCATTGCCGAGTTCCGGCGCCGGTCCGTGAGGCTCCAGTGTAACGAAAACAGACATTTAGGGGAGATTTTGCGAATGATTTTGCATGGCTTTTCCATAATGTGAACTGTTTGGCAGTGGATTGTGGCCAATAACCGCAGTATTTGCCGTGGACGGGAGTAACCGCGACAAGCGGTGGTGATACGCACATGCCTCTACAACTCGAAATAGTCAGCGAACACCGCGAACTGGTCGGCGACGACGCGGTACGCGTGTTTGAGGAAATGGGCGGGACAATCGGCCGCTCGCTGCACAACGACTGGATCCTCCCGGACCCTGATCGGTACATATCCGGCAAGCATGCGGCCGTGGACTGCCGGGGCGGAATCTACTACCTGACAGACCTGAGCTCGAACGGCGTCTACGTGAATCACGAGAACGCGCCCGTCGGAAGGGGCAACACTCGGCGTCTGTTCAACGGCGATACCCTTCACCTCGGTGACTTCAAGATTAAGGTCACCGTCGAAGGCGGCGAAGACCTCGATATCCCGGACGAGCCGAAACGTACCCTGCACCATGACAACATGGAGCGATTGACGTCGATGATCTCGCCGCTGACGGACGTCGAGATGCTGGACGAAGAAGAGATCACAGGCGACGAGGAATTCGAGGCCGCGCTGTTTGGCAAGTCGAAGAGGTCCGTCGCGGTTCCATCGCCTGTGCCGGGCACAGGGGACGAGCACAAGATCAATGATGTCGGCATTGAGCAGGTGGGCGTGAACGATCTGCTCGATGCTTTCCTCGAGGGCCTCGGTGTCAAGCGGGACGACCTGCATCCGTCGGTGGATGTGAAACAGGTTATGAAGAACGCCGGCGAGGTCCTGAGGGAGTACGTCAAGGGCTCGGAGAAGCTGCTGGTCAACCGTGCGAACCTGAAGGCGGCCTTCAAGCTGGACCAGACGATGGTTCTGCCCCGTCACAACAACCCGTTGAAGCTCTCGCAGAACACCGAAGATTCCATCAAGCAGCTGCTCGTCGGCCAGGATGGAGGCGAATACCTCGGACCGAAAGACGCGGTTCGGGAAACCAACAAGGACCTGTTGCTGCACCAGGAAGCCTTCCTCGAGGCGATGACCGCGGCATTCGCAGACTTTGCGGATCGCTTTGACCCGGAAGAGCTGATCGAGAGCTTCGATCGAACGCTCAACCGGAAGCCCCGTTTCAAGATGCTCAGCGAGCAAAAATACTGGCAGCTGTACAAAGAGCTGTACCCGATCATGATCGAAAGGGGCGGTGGACGCTTCCCGCAGATGCTGGCTGAAGACTTCGTCCGGGCCTACGAGCGCCAAGTCGCCGACGCCAATCGTCCGGAATTCGACAAGACAGCGGACTACGGTCCGAAGAATGCAGAAAAAGCGGCGATATCCAGTAATGACGAAATCGACCCGGAAATCAGCGCGGAGCTCGAGTCACTGCCGGATCCGGAAGAACAGCGCTCCGCTTAGCCACGGGGGGCGGCAAAGCCGACCGACCTCAAACTCATTCGCTAGACATTGTCACTGGCTGGCATGATTAGGGCCCACGCCGGCTGATCCTGTTTGCCTGACCGGCCCGGCACGGCTTCAACTCCAGCGGCGAGAGATATGAAGACCGTAAAATGCGACCTGTGCGACGCGACGGCGGATGGCGAGACGTTCGAAGAATGGATGACCGCGCTTCGGCCGCACTACATGGAGGCGCATGCGGATGTCATGCAGAACGCCAATCACACCGAGGCCGACAGGGAAGAGTGGATGGCGGAGAACCGGGCTCGCTTCGACGCCGCTTAATCTCGACGGCGTAGCTGTCCCGTGCCTGCATCGGACAAGGCTGCTGGCTCGGCTCGCGTCCCATAGAGGCCTGCCCCTTTGGCCGACCGGCCCTGCCCCGACCAGCCCGCATCCGTCACTGATGCGCGGGATGATCGGGCCAAAATTGACGGCAGTCAGCTTCTGTTCTGACGATTCTCGATCAGGTCATCGACGACGGACGGATCCGCGAGCGTCGAGGTATCTCCCAGCTCTGCATAGTCATCCGCCGCCACCTTCCTCAGGATGCGCCGCATGATCTTGCCGGACCGGGTCTTCGGCAGTCCGGGCGCCCACTGGATCAGGTCCGGCTTCGCGATCGGGCCGATTTCCTGGCGCACCCAGACCTGCAGCTCCTTCCTCAACTCGTCGCTATCGTCGACGCCTTCCATCAGGGTCACGTAGGCGTAGATGCCCTGCCCCTTGATGTCATGCGGGTAGCCGACAACGGCGGCCTCGGCGACATCCTTGTGCGACACCAGCGCCGACTCGATCTCGGCGGTACCCATGCGGTGACCGGAGACGTTCAGGACATCATCGACACGGCCCGTGATCCAGAAATAACCATCGGCATCGCGCTTCGCGCCGTCGCCGGTGAAGTAGACCCCGTCGAAGGTTGAGAAGTAGGTATCGATGAAGCGCTGATGGTCACCATAGACGGTGCGCATCTGGCCGGGCCAGCTGTCGGTGATGACCAGGTTGCCGGCGGCTTCGCCCTCTTTCGGCACGCCTTCGTGGTCGACGATCTCGGCCATGACCCCGAACAGCGGTTTCGTTGCGGAGCCCGGTTTCAGCGCCGTCGCTCCGGGCAGCGGGCTGATCAGGATGCCGCCCGTCTCCGTCTGCCACCAGGTATCGACGATCGGGCAGCGGCCGTCACCGACGACCTCGTAGTACCACAACCAGGCTTCCGGGTTGATCGGCTCGCCGACCGAGCCTAAAAGTCGCAGCGTCTTTCTGGACGTCTTCTTGACCGGATCGTCACCCTCACGCATCAACGCGCGAATCGCGGTCGGCGCCGTGTAGCAAATATTTACCTGGTGCTTGTCGCAGACCTGCCAGAAACGCGACGCGTCCGGATAATTGGGCACACCTTCGAACATCAACGTGATCGCACCGTTTGCGAGCGGACCGTAGACGATGTAGCTGTGCCCGGTGACCCAGCCCACGTCGGCCGTGCACCAGTACACGTCGCCCGGGTGATAGTCGAACACGACCTCGTGCGTCAGCGATGCATAGACGAGATAGCCGCCCGTTGTATGCAGTACGCCTTTCGGTTTGCCGGTGGAGCCGGACGTGTACAGGATGAATAGCGGGTCTTCGGCGTTCATCTCCTCGCAGGGGCAGTCATCGCTAACGCTGGACTCCAGTTCGTGGAGCCAGAAATCGCGGCCGTCAACCCAACCGGTATCGGCACCGGTGTTGCGAACAACGAGCACCTTCTTTAACGACGGCGCCTTCTCGGCTGCCGCATTGACGTTCGCCTTTAAGGGAACGGACTTGCCGCCGCGCAGGCCCTCGTCGGCCGTGATCAGGATCTCCGAGTTGCAGTCTTCGATGCGCCCGGCCAGCGCATCCGGCGAGAATCCGCCGAACACCACCGAATGTACGGCGCCGATGCGCGCGCAGGCGAGCATTGCCACCGCGGCTTCCGGGATCATCGGCATGTAAATCGTGACGCGGTCGCCCTTGCCCGCGCCCAGTTCCTTGAGCGTGTTCGCGAAACGGCAGACCCGCTGATGCAGCTCGGCGTAGGTTATCTTGAGGTCCCGGTCGGGCTCGTCACCTTCCCAGATGATGGCGACATCGTCGGCCTTGGTTTCCAGGTGCCGGTCGACGCAGTTGTAGCAGACGTTCAGCGTGCCATCGCCGAACCAGCGAATGTGCAGGTCGTCTTTGGCCAGCGAGACGTCCTTGACCTCCGTAAAGGGCTTTATCCAGTCAATCCGTTTCGCCTGCTCCGCCCAGAAACCTTCGTTGTCCTCGACAGAGGCGCGGTACATGGCTTCATAACGATCGGCATTGATGTGTGCTCGTTCACTAACGGCCTTGTCTACCGGATAAATCTCTTTCATCGCCTACCCTTCCTTATTTGCCAGCGCAACGATGCGCTGCGCCTGAATCAGATGCGGCCGATCGAGCATCATCCCGTCGAGCGACAGCGCACCCGCGTCGGGATGCGCCTCGAACAGTTCAACGATGCGCCTCGCGCGGGCTATCTCATCGTCAGCGGGCATAAAGGCGGACTGAATGATCTCTACCTGCCCGGGATGGATTGCCAGCATGCCATTAAAGCCGTCACGCGCCGCGTTCGTTGCGTAACGTACTAGACCCGTATCGTCTCGAAAATCAGTAAAGACCGTATCGATTGCAGCCACTTCGGCGGCGTGCGCCGCAAACAGGCACAGCGAACGCGCCAGCTCATAGGGAGGCAGCCAGTTGCCCTCCGCGTCGCGATTCGCCTTCGCGCCGACCTCAGCGCTTAAGTCCTCGGCGCCCCACGACAATCCCTCCAGTCGCGCGGTGGCGTCGGTGTATCCACCCAGTGAAAACAACGCCTTAACGCGTTCCGTGCAGAGCGCGATGATCTTTGTCTGGCCGGCCGGTACGGCGTGTTGCGCTTCCAGCTTGTCGAGAAGGCCCGACAGCGTGTTCACGTCGGCGGCCGACTCCGGTTTGGGCAGGACGATCCCGGCAGGCGCGCTGGCGATTACGGCCGCGAGGTCCTTTTCCGCATCGGGCGTCGATAGCGGGTTGATTCGCACCCAGACGTCGTCACGCTCGCCAATGAACTCTGAGGCCATGGCACGGGCCTTCGGCCGCGCCTCCGAGGTAACGGCGTCCTCGAGATCGAGGATCAGCGCGTCGACGCTTACGTCAGCGGCCCTGGCGAGTTTCCGCTCGCTGTCGGCCGGCACAAATAACAGGCAGCGCGTCATCCCGTCTTTTTCAGCATCAGCGCGCTTCGCCTGCAGCTGGCGACCAGCTCGTCATGCTGGTTAAACCCGCGGTGAATGAACACGACGATGCCGTTGTCGGGGCGCGACTTGCTCTCCCTGAGCTTTTCGACCTCGGTCTCGACGCGAAGGGTGTCGCCGGGGAAAAGCGGCTTCGGGAAACGCACCTCGTCCCAGCCGAGGTTGGCGACGGCCGTTCCGTGCGTCGTGTCATTGACGGAAATGCCAACCATGAGGCCGAGCGTCAGGCAGCTGTTGATCAGCGGTTGGCCGTATTCGGTCGACTTCATATACTCGGCGTCGAGGTGTAGCGCCGCCGGATTGTGCGTCATCGTCGTAAAAAGAACGTTATCCGCTTCGGTGATCGTTCTTCGGATCGGGTGTTCGATCGTCTGACCGACAGCGAATTCTTCGAAGTAGAGTCCGGGCATAGTGGCGAATCGTTGCTTTAGAAACTGCATAATAGAGCCCGTTATCTGCTCTGTACATCACGAGGCCGCGCTGGCGCAGACAATCAGGAGAAGAACAACTATGGATCGTCGTACTTTCACCCTTGCAGCATTGGGCGCTACCGCGCTCGGGTCCATGCGCCTGTCGAGCGCTTCCGCCTCGGAGGTCGCCAAGCGAGCCATACCGTCCACCGGCGAGCAGATCCCGATCATCGGCCTCGGGACGAATCGATATGGCGTCGACGAGAGCGACGAGGCTCGAGCGCCGCTTCGTGAGTCGCTGCAGCGGTTTCGCGCGTGGGGCGGCGGAATGATCGACACGGCGCCGATGTACCGCACATCGGAGTCCGTCCTCGGCGACCTGATCGCCGAGATCGACATGCGCAATACCGTCTTCCTCGCCACGAAGGTCGACAAGAACTCTCCTGAGAGCGCACGCACGCAGATGCTGTCTTCGCACGAGAAGCTCAAATCCGAGGCGGTGGACCTGATGCAGATCCACAACCTGCGCGGCTGGCAGACGTCCCTGCCGCTGTTGAATGAATGGAAGGAGTCGGGGCGCGCCCGCTACACCGGCATCTCGACGTCGCGCAGTTCACAGTACGAGGAACTCGAGATGATCCTCACCAACCACAATCTGGACTTCGTGCAGCTCAACTACTCGCTGGAGCAGCGTGAATCTGCGGAGCGACTGATGCCGCTGGCGGCCGACCGCGGCATCGGCGTCATCATCAACCGCGCATTCGGCGGCGGCCGCTTGTTCCGGGCCGTCGCGACGCAGAAGATTCCTGAATGGGCGAAGGAGTTTGGTTGCGAGAGCTGGGCCCAGTTCCTGCTGAAGTATGCGCTGTCTCACCCGGCCGCGACGGTAGCCATCCCGGGAATGACGAAGGCTCGGCACGTCGACGACAACTTCGCCGCGGCGACGACGCGTATGCCAACACCCGCTGAGCGCAAGCTGCAGGAAGCGTTCTTCGACGATCTCTAGCCCATCGGCTAACGGAACTAATGCGCAGCCGCCCGTCCTGCGGCCGACCTCCTCGATAGCGCCGGGCTGGGAGGTTTCGTAGACTCACCCCGAAAGAATAATCGGGGAATTCCTATGCGCCGCTCAATTACGAGCCTCGGATCGAGCTTCGGGCTCTTGCTGCTCTCATTCCTTTTCTCGGCTTCCGCCTCGGCTGAGATCGTTGAAGAGACGCTCATCGACGGACTCGAATACCGCTTGATTGGACCGTGGCGCGGCGGACGCGTTACCGCGGTGCACGGAGTGCCGGGCAACGATCAGCGCTACTACATGGGCGCGACCGGTGGCGGGCTATGGCAGACCGGCAATGGCGGACGAACCTGGGAGAACATTTCCGACGGGCAGATACCGGTCGGTACGATCGGCGCAATCGCGGTTGCGCCGTCCGATCCTAATGTCATCTACGTTGGCACGGGCGAGTCGCCCATTCGCGGCGTCACGACGTCGCAGGGTGAAGGCTTATGGAAGTCGACGGACGCCGGCAAGACATTCGCGTTTATGGGTCTGCCAGAGGCTGGCCAGATCGCAAAGATCCAGGTGCATCCGACCGACCCCGACCTCGCCTACGTCGCCGTGCAGGGTCAGATCTGGGCGCCTAACCCCGAGCGTGGCGTCTACCGCACCGCCGACGGCGGCAAAACCTGGGAGCTCGTGCTCGAGGTCAATCCCGACACTGGCGCGACCGATATCACGATGGATCCGACCAATCCCCGCGTACTGTACGCCGGCATGTGGCACCACGGTCGCAAGCCGTGGTTCATCAAGTCCGGTGGCGAGGGTGGAGGCATCTACAAGACCGTCGACGGGGGCGATGCCTGGGAGAAACTCGAAGGCGGCCTGCCGGACCTTATTGGAAAAACCGGAATCGCGGTGTCCGCCGACAAACCAGCCCGCGTTTACGCGATGATCGAAGCGGGCCCCGGCAAGGGCGGCGTTTGGCGCAGCGAGGACTATGGCGAAAACTGGCAGCTGATCAACGGTCACCGCGCGCTCTGGTCACGCGCCTGGTACTACATCCATATCGCGGTCGACCAGACCGACGCAGACACCGTCTGGGCGCTGAACACCAGACTCTACAAGTCAGTGAACGGCGGCGAGGACTGGGAGCAGGTCGATGCGCCGCACGGCGATCACCACGACATGTGGTTTAACCCGGGGAACGGCGACAATATCATCAATGCGAACGACGGCGGTGCGAACGTCACGTTCGACGGCGGCAAGACCTGGAGTTCAATCTACAACCAGCCAACGGCGCAGTTCTACCGGGTCATCACCGACAACCAGGACCCCTATCGTCTCTACGCGGGCCAGCAGGACAACTCGACCGTGTCCATCGCGAGCTACGCGTGGGACGGCGGTATCGGCGAAGACGATTACTACGCCGTCGGTGGCGGAGAAAGCGCACACATTGCGTTCGACCCGGACGACCCGACGCTCGTCTACGCGACGACGATCAACGGCACGCTGACCGAGTACAACCACGACAACAAGAAGAAGCGATACATCATCCCGTACCCGGAGCTGGTGTACGGCAAGGACTCGAAGGACCTGAAGTATCGCGCGAACTGGAACTCGCCTGTTATTACCAGCCCGCACGATCACTCGACGATCTACTACGGCACACAGTTTCTGCTGAAGAGCACCGACCGGGGACTCAACTGGGAGGCGATCAGCCCCGACCTCACGCGCAACAATCCCGAGAACATGGGTCGCAACGGCGGTCCCCTGACGCCGGAGAACGTCGGCGCGGAGTTCTACCACACGATCCTCGCGCTCGAGGAAAGCCGGAACGAAGAGGGGACGATCTGGGTCGGCGCCGACGACGGGCTTGTGCACATTACGCGTGACGGCGGCGACAACTGGACGGATATTTCGCCGCGGCACCGCGGTGAGGCGATGATCAATACCATCGAACTCTCGCCGCACGCGGAAGGAACGGCCTACCTCGCCGTGACCGGCTACAAGCTCAACGACTTCCGGCCGTACATCTACAAGACGAGCAATCACGGCGCCAGCTGGACGCGCATCGATCGCGGACTGCCGGACGGGTCATTCGTCCGCGTCGTTCGTGAAGACCCGGTCGTCCAAGGTCTGCTCTACGCCGGCACCGAGAAAGGCATGTTTGTCTCGTTTAACGACGGAGGCGACTGGCAAGCATTCGACCTGAACCTGCCCGCGGTACCCATTACGGACCTTCGCGCGCGCCCGGATGGACTGGCGGTGGCAACGCAGGGGCGTTCCTTCTGGGTGCTGGACGACCTCTGGGCCGTGCGACAGGCGTCTAACGAACTGGCGAACAAAGCGCTGCACCTGTACACGCCGCCGACCTGGGCCATGGGAAAACCGCGCGGTAAGCCGCGGGAGTTCCAGGGCGCGAACCCGCCCGCTGACGTACCGCTTTACTACTACATTCGTGATGAAGTGGACGACGAAACGACACTTACGATCGAGATTGCCGACGCCGGCGGCGCGGTTGTGCGCAGCATGTCGAGCAAGGAGAGCGCGCAGGAACGCTGCGAGAAGGGCAATGAGGACCCGAGAAAACCCATCGAACACAAGTACGCGCCGGTCGAGCAGGGTCTCAACAAATGGGGCTGGAACATGCGCTCCGACGATGTGCCGTGCATCGACAATATCCTGCTGAACGCCGGCTATGGCGGGCCGAGCATCGCACCCGGCACATACACGGCGCGACTGACCTTCGGTGATGCGACCAGCGAGGCGTCCTTCCGAGTGACGAAGGACCCGCGTTCATTCGCCAGCGAGGCGGAAATCGCAGACTGGGCGCAGACGCTTAAGACCGTCAATGCGCTGCTGTCTGAAGCCCTGCAGACCCTCGACGATGCGCGGCAGGCCCGCGAGCAGATGAACGACCTGATGCTGCAGCATGACGACGAGACGCTGCATTCACTGGCCAGGCAGGCCGTCGCCGGGATCGACGCCTGGGAAGAGGAGATCACCCAGCTCAAGTTCGAGACCTACGAGGACGAGGACGCGTGGGCGACGATGCTGGATGGGCAGTTGCGCTACCTGATGGACACGATTGACCGGTCCGGCGCGCCGGTGACCGACGGCATGCGCACGCGACTGACCGACCTGACGCAACAGTGGCGCGAACTGGAAAGCGAGATGCAGGAGATCACCGCCACTTTCATAGCGCCGATCAATCGTTGGGCACATGAGCGTCGAGAACCGCACGTCGTGCAGCCGAGTAGCGGAGGCGGCGATCCCTGACCTGCGGCGACCGCGGAAGGTGGGATTGCATTACGTCGGTGTGAGCGGCGCGTTGCGCGCGCCGCGGATAATCACGTTGTTCAGGAGGACCTGGCGCGTTCGATAGCTTCGACAATCATGCGCTTGGCCGTGTCGACGCCCTGCCAGTCGCTGATCTTGACCCACTTGCCGGGCTCCAGGTCCTTGTAATGCTCAAAGAAGTGTTCGATCTGCTGCAGCGTAATGTCCGGCAGGTCGGAGTAGTCTTTGACACCGTCGTAACGCCTCGACAGCGCCGGCGTCGGGACCGCCATGATCTTTTCGTCCAGTCCGGCGTTGTCCTCCATGATCAACACGCCGATCGGGCGCACGTTGATGACGCAGCCCGGCGCCAGGGGGCGCGTGTTGCAGACGAGGACGTCGATCGGGTCACCGTCCTCTGACAGCGTGTGCGGCACGAAGCCGTAGTTGCCGGGATAGGACATCGGCGTGTACAGGAAGCGGTCGACGACGAGCGTGCCCGCGTCCTTGTCCATCTCGTACTTGATCGGCTGGCCGCCGACCGTGACTTCGATAATGGCGTTAATATCGTCCGGCGGATTGTCGCCGATAGTGATTGCGTCGATACGCATGTCGAATCCCGGGGCTTCTCAGAACGACACGCAGTATATCGGAATCGACCGTTGCTGCCGTGATCGCGTCGAACAAAGCGCGTAACAGCTTGTATCAGGCCTTCTGCGAGACAAAACCGCCCAGCGAACGGTCAAAACGCAGGGTGATGAAGGACAGCCCGACGGCGTAGTCCAGTCCGAATCCGCGACGCTGCAAGCTGCTGTTCTTGACGACGGCGATGGACTCGAGGACGTCGCACTGCAGCTTGATGACGTTGCCGACCTTAAGCGGACGACTCGTCACCAGGCGCATGCCGTTTAAGGACACGTCACCGGTAACGCCGTGATGCGGTCGCGCCTGTGGCCACTCGGTAAAAAAGCGGACGTCGAGTCTGCTGCTGATCCTCGACACGGCGCGCTGGTCGGACTGCTCGAATCGCTTCGGCTCAACCAGTGCCAGCGGACTCTTGCAGGAAACGCAGGCGGCTTCGGGTGGAATGGCGTTGCCGTAGCCATGCGGCGTGACGCAGAACACGCATTCGTGCACCGGATTGCGTGGCTGCACGAGGTTGCTGGTCGTGTCGCCCATCGCGGCGTCGGCATCCGGGACGTCAGCGGCCTGGCTGAGCGACTCGGCCGCCTCGCGCGCCGCATCGTAAGCCGCACGACGCTCAATGTCGGTCAGAACCGCATAAGCCTCATTGATTCTCGCAGCGATCTCCGCGTCGCCGCCCAGGTCCGGGTGCATCTTGAGTTTTTGCATCAGCGCACGGTAGCTTGCCCGAATGACGGCCTCAGGCGCCTCGGGATGGACGTGGAGAATCTCGTAGTAATCGGGGACGATATCGGACATCAGCGCTCAAAAACGGGGCAGGAGTCAGCCTTTGCGTGCCTCGTCATGCTGTTCACAGTTGCCTTAACACTAGAACAGCTATCGGCCGGACCGATACAGAGCTTTAGGGTGTATGTAATTGTAACTTGCACGAGTTTTAACGGTCTGATTTGCTATGTTCTCGACCACTTATCGAACCTTCCGGGGATCCTGATATGCGACACCTTATCCTGACCGCGGCAGCCTTGTCTCTCGCGGCCTGTGCACAGGCTGCGAGCGAGCCGCCATTCGAAACCGCCGAAATCGCGTCATTCAACGAACCGTGGGCACTGGCGTTTCTGCCGGACGGACGAATGCTGGTCACAGAGAAGTCCGGACAGCTGTTCGTCGTATCCGAGAGCGGGGAGAAAGCCGAGATCGCCGGCGTTCCGTCTGTCGACTACGGTGGTCAGGGCGGGCTCGGCGACGTCACGCTGCACCCGTCATTCGCCGAAAACGGTATCGTCTATCTGAGCTTTGCTGAGGCCGGCGACGACGACACGCGAGGCGCTGCGATCTCCAAGAGCACGCTGGATCTCGACGCACTCGAGCTTACCGGCACCGAAATCATCTGGCGCCAGGTACCCAAGGTGACCGGCAAGGGCCACTACGGGCACCGGATGCTCTTCGACGACGACGGTTACCTGTGGGTGACCAACGGCGACCGCCAGAAATTCGACCCGTCGCAGGACATGCAAAGCTCCATGGGCAAGATCCTGCGCTTAAACGACGATGGAACAGCCGCTGCAGGCAATCCGTTTGAAGACCAGGGCGGCGTCACGGCGGAGATCTGGTCGCTGGGTCACCGCAACCCGCTCGGCTTCGACTTCGACCTGTCCGGGCAGCTCTGGAACGTCGAAATGGGACCGCGCGGTGGCGACGAACTGAACCTCGTCCTGCGTGGTGCGAATTACGGTTATCCGATCGTGTCCAACGGCCGCCACTACAGCGGCAGGGATATCCCCGACCACGACACGCGCCCGGAATTTGAGGAGCCCAAGGCCTGGTGGACGCCGGTCATCTCGCCCGGAAATCTCGAGATTTACACGGCCGACGAGTTCCCTGAGTGGAAGGGACACGCACTGATTGCAGGACTTTCATCGCAGGCACTGGTGCTGGTCGAGCTGTCGGGTGATTCAGCGTCAGAGAAGACCCGGTACGACATGGGCAAACGCATCCGTTCCGTCGACCAGGGGCCGAACGGGGCCGTATGGGTGCTGGAAGACAAGGCTGGCGGGCGCTTGCTGAAACTGACGCCAAAAGACTGATCCCGGGCCCCGGATTGCGGCCCTGAACGGGCTTACTTTACGTCGTGTCAAGGGCCCTTTCGTCCGATCCCCATGGGATAATGTCGGACTTTGACGACAGCTTCTCGCCAGAGTCTCATGCGATCCTTAAGCATCATAGTACTGGCGGCGCTGCTCGGGACCTGCTCCCAGCCACCGCCGCTGCTCGACCAGGTCTACGACCTGGGCAAGCTGCGTGTCGTCACGAGAAACAGCCCGGTTTCCTATTACGAGGGGCCTGACGGACCGCGCGGACCCGAGTACGACCTGTTCAGCCGGTTCGCCGAGGACCTCGGCGTCGAACTCGAGATCATCGACGTCGAGAGTGTGTCGGAGATTGTTCCTGCCATCCTGAACGGCGATGCGCACATGGCCGCTGCCGGGCTGTCGATCACGGCCCCGCGAGAGGCTTACCTGAATTTCGGCTTTCCCTACGACCGCGTCGACATGCACCTGATCTACAAGCTCGGCACGGGCAAGCCACGGAGCATGGAAGACGTTATCGGGCGGGAAATCGAGGTCATGGCGGGCAGCAGCCACGTCGAAGTACTGTCGTCGCTGAAGACCCTGTATCCGGACCTCGAATGGCGCGAGAACGCGGATGCCGAAGTCACCGAGTTACTCGCCGCCGTTGCCATCGGGGACCTCGACCTGACGATATCCGACAGCACCGAATTCAACATCCAGCGACACTTCCACCCCGACCTGCGCGTCGCGCTCGACCTCGAGCTGGACGACCCGATCGCCTGGGCCTTCCCGAAGGACAGGGGCGACAGCCTCCTCGCCCGCGCCGACGACTTCCTGATCCGCGCTAATCGGAATGGCCTGATTGCCCGGGTGCACGACCGCTACTACGGTCATACAGACGAGTTCGACTACGTCGGTACGCGCAGCTTCATCCGGCACTACGAGAGTCGGTTGCCGCAGTACCGCGCGATGTTCGAGGAAGCCGGTGAGCTGTGGGGCGTCGACTGGCGATTGCTCGCGGCCATCGGCTACCAGGAGTCGCACTGGCGCCCGTCAGCCGTTTCGCCGACCGGCGTTCGGGGCATCATGATGCTGACGCAGGACACGGCCGAATTCCTGGGCATCGATAACCGGGTCGATCCCAAGAACAGCATTTTCGGCGGGGCGGAGTTCTACGCGCGCCAGACCGAGCGCGTCGCCGATTCAGTCCCTGAACCCGACCGCACGTGGATGGCGCTGGCGGCCTACAACGTCGGTTTTTATCACCTGAAGGATGCACAGCAGATCGCGGAGTGGCGCGGCGGCGACCGCAACGCGTGGATCGACGTCAGCGAAGCGCTGCCACTGCTGTCGCAGCGCAAGTGGTACAGCCGGGTGCCCTACGGCTATGCGAGGGGCTGGGAGCCCGTGCTCTACGTCAACAACATCCGGAGCTACTACAACATCCTGAAGTGGCTCACGGCGAACGAAGAGGCCGAAGAGATCGAGGCGTTGCCCGCCGAAGAAGAGACCGAAGATGCCATCGAGACAGCATCGATCGATGACGCATCCGACAACGTCTAACCTGCAATAGCCCGCTGAACATAATGCGCCGATGACGGGCCTAAATGGCCAAAGCCGGCGCCATTCCCTATAGTTAAGTAAAAGCGACCGTCGCTGCCTCTCCAGGTCCGAGCATCGACGCACCGTCGCCAACGATCGCTCCATATAGCTACCGATAAAACAAATAAGTAAGGGATAGCGTGGCAGACAAGCAGATTTCCGAAAGAGATTCGGATTCGCGCGGGAAAACTCCGGCGCCGGCGCAGTACGACCCCGACAACGATGTGACATCCGAACTCTCCGGCCTCATCGCCAAGGCATTCGGCGACGACAGCGACACTCGTAGCAACGAAACGCGCATCACCAGCGCGAGGCTTGTGTCGCACGGTGAGCCGGAGAGCGATGACGCGCTCGAACCCGGCTACCTGCTGAGCGAGCGTTACGAAATCGTCGAACGCGTGCATTCGGGTGGTATGAGTCACGTCTACAAGGCGATAGATCGACGACGCCATGCGGGACAATCACGGCAGATTCATGTCGCCATCAAGATGCTGCGTCGCGCGGTCTCAGAGCGCGACGAGTATCGCCTGCTTCTGGAGAAGGAGGCGTCGAAGGCGCGATCCCTGTCCCATCCGAACATCATCAAGATTTTCGATTTCGACGCCCACGAGGATCAGTTCTTCCTCGTCATGGAATGGCTGGAGGGTGAGTCGCTGAGGACGCTGTTGCAGCGATCGGGCGACGAGCCGCTCTCTCCGACGTTCTGCTGGACCGTCATCGAGGCCGTCGCGGACGCGTTGCAACATTCACACTCCAGCGGCGTTATTCATGCCGATGTTAATCCGTCGAATATCTTTGTCACGACGACTCACGACATCAAATTGCTCGACTTCGGTGTCGCACGATTTGCAGATGATGAAGAGAATTCGCCAGAGGACTTGACCGCATGGGTCACGCCGAGCTACGCGAGCCCACAGGTGCTGTCCGGACTGTCGCCGGTAGCCCAGGACGACGTGTTCTCGCTGGCCTGCGTCGCCTATCGGTGCTTTGCCGGCAGCCATCCGTTCGATGGCAAGCTGTCAATCGCCGCGCAGCGTGACAACGTCGAAGTCAGGCCTGTCGCAGTCTTGTCGAAACAGGAATGGTCGGCGCTCGATCGATGCCTGGCCTACACGCGCGAAGAGCGACCGGACTCGGCATCTATATTCCAACGCAGCCTCGCGACGGCCAACGCCGGCACACCGTTCGAACAGAAATTCACGCCTCGGACGTGGTCCGTCTTGGCGGCCGCTGTCGTGGCTACCGTTCTGATCATCGGCTGGTGGTCGCAATCCGGCAATGCGCCGACAGACGTCACGCCCGTCACCCCTGAAATCGCCGCCACGAGCCCTCAGGATCCCGACGCAGCAGCAGAATCGACAACGTCAGAACCCGTCTCAGTAGTCGACAGCCTGCTGACACTCGCCCGACAAGCTGTCTCGGCCGAGCAGCTGGTCCTGCCCGCCAACGACAACGCTCGCGACTGGTATCGCCAGGCACTTGCCATCGAAGCGAACAACCAGGAGGCGCTGGCGGGGCTCCGCGCTATTAGTGATGTGTTCGTCGAAGAGGCCAGGACGGCCATCGACGCAGGCAATCCACAAACGGCGCAGGCTGCACTCGCCGCCGCGGCAGAAACAGATGCGGGTAATCCGGTAGTCGCGATGCTCGAGGAGTTACTTGTCTCTCAGGGCAATGCGCAGCTGACGGCCGCGCGCCTTGCGATTGTGAATGGCAATGGAGAAGCGGCGGGCGTCGCACTGGCGCAAGCGGAGCAGTACGCACACATCGAGGCTGAGGCAATCGAGAGCTTACGAACGCAGCTCACGGCGCTCAATCGCAATGCAGCCTTGCGCAGTGACCTTGCCGTCGTCGATGCACATATCGCAGCTGGCAGATTACTGCAGCCGGCCGGTGACAATGCCTACGAGGCGCTCATCCCGCTTCGCGATACCTACGGCGCCAACGCAGAGCTGACTGAAGCCAGCCGGCGCCTCGCAGAGCGACTGCTGACGCGCGCGGCACTCGCTTCGGCCAGCGGGAACCTCGCGGAAGCCGACTCCCTCGTGTCTGCCGCAGCATCGCTCGGCGGAGCCGACGAAGAGGTCGACCGCGTGCGTGCTGCCATTGCCGCAGCCGCGGCCGCGGCCGCGGCCGCCGAGGTGGCGGACGCCGCGCGAGGCGAAGATGCGGCCGAGTCATCGAACGCTGCGTCAGAGGCCAGCGCAACACCCCCGGCAGTCAATGTCGCCGCTGCCGAAACACTCGCCACCGGCGCCTCACGTGACGATGCTGCTCCCACTGACATTGGTGCCTCGACGCCGATGACAGCGACGGGAATCAGCGAGGATGTGAGGGTCGATAGCGCACCGTCCATCGACACCGCCCAGTCTGACGTATCGGCGTTGCCGACCGATGACGGCGCCCCGTCGGCGACAGCGGACGGCGCCGCGGTCGCGGCCCCGACGGCCGCAGCCAGTCGCGGCATCGTTACAGAGTCGGAACTGCCTCTGACGGAAAGCGACGGGCAGGTGACGACGCCGCAGCAGGCCGTCGCCGGGTCCGGCGCGATAGATATGCCGGCGTCGGCACCAGGCGCGCCCGCGGTGGGTGGATCGGCGCAGTCGACGGATTCGCAGCGCCCGAACCTCAACGATGCCGAACGCCCTCGGACGTTGGCCGGGTCCGGTCCGTCGGTGAACAGCGACCTGCCGGTGTCGGCGCCGCTCGAGCAGGCCGTCGCCGAGACCAACGCGGCGGAAGCGTCGACAGCGACAATTGCGGCGAGGAGCAACTCGGTCGAACGGTCGGAGCAGTCGATGGCTTTGCAGCTCCGAGACCTCGGCCTCACCAGGTATTCTGCGCCGACGTATCCGCAGGGCGCCAAGCGGCGGGGGCTGTCCGGCTATGTGAACGTGGCTTTCGATATCACGCCGGAAGGACGGACCAACGCCATCGAAATCCTCGGCGGTGAACCCGCCGGCGTGTTCGACAGGAGCGCCGCTCGAGCAATCCGCTTGTGGCGATTCGAGCCGCGCGATGAAACTATTCGGGGCAGCATCACGCTCCGCTACGAGATCGAGGAGTAGCGGTCTGGCCGGCGGCGGCCGGCAATTGACTCGCTGCTACGTAGCGGCGCCGACGACGCGTGGCGATCGATTATCGGCGCGACTCGAAGAACGACTGAAGTACTGTGCCGATCTCGTTGGCCATTACCCCGCCGTTGACCTCTGAACGGTGATTCAGCGCCGGGCTTTCCGTCATATCGATCGCCGAACCGTAAGCGCCCGCTTTGTCGTCATAGGCACCGAACACGACGCGCTGGATGCGCGCCTGACTGATCGCGGTGGCACACATCGGGCACGGTTCGAGCGTTACGTACAGCGTCGCTCCGTTAAGTCGATGATTGCCGACTGCCTTTGCCGCTGCGCGGATCGCGACGATCTCGGCGTGCGCGGATGGGTCGTGGTCCGTTACGCTGCGATTGCCGCCGCGTCCTGCGATCCTGCCTTCATAAACGACGACCGCGCCGACCGGCACTTCGCCCGCTTCGTGCGCTTTGGCGGCCTCGTCCATGGCCACCTGCATGAAGCCCAGGTCTGTCTCCGACCAGCCCACGCTACTCCCACTCGATCGTCGCGGGCGGCTTGCCTGAAATGTCGTAGGTGACGCGGGAGATGCCGTCGACCTCGTTGATGATCCGAAGCGATACGTGCTCGAGGAACTCGTACGGCAGGTGGGCCCAGCGCGCCGTCATGAAATCGATGGTCTCGACGGCCCTGAGCGCAATGACGTAGTCGTAGCGACGCCCGTCGCCCATGACGCCGACAGAGCGCACCGGGAGAAACACGGCGAAGGCCTGGCTGACGGTGTCGTACAGGTCGTGCGCGCGGAGTTCCTCGATGAAGATGTCGTCGGCGAGCTGCAGCAACTCGGCAAACTCGGGCTTGACCTCGCCGAGGATACGCACGCCGAGGCCCGGGCCGGGGAACGGATGGCGGTACACCATCTCGCGGGGCAACCCAAGCTCCACACCGATCTTCCTGACCTCGTCCTTGAACAGCTCGCGCAATGGTTCAACGAGCTGCATGCGCATCGTCTCGGGCAGTCCGCCGACATTGTGGTGTGACTTGATGACGTGCGCCTTGCCGGTGGAGGCCCCGGCAGACTCGATGACGTCCGGGTAGATCGTGCCCTGCGCCAGCCATTCGATGCCTTCGAGGCGATGCGCCTCCTCGTCGAAGACCTCGATGAACTCGCGACCGATAATCTTGCGCTTCTCTTCCGGGTCTGACACGCCCTCGAGCGCGGCGAAGAAACGCTCCGCCGCGTTGACGCGAATGACGTTCACGCCTAAGTGTTCGGCGAAGGTGTCCATGACCTGGTCGCCCTCGTGATGGCGCAGCAGCCCGTGATCGACAAACACGCAGACGAGCTGGTCGCCGATCGCCTCGTGCAACAGCGCAGCCACGACGGACGAGTCAACGCCGCCGGACAGGCCGAGCAACACCTTGCCGTCGCCGACCTGGTTGCGCACGGTCTCGATCGCATCGGCGACGATGTTGCCGGCGTTCCAGTCGCCGGGGCAGC
>JASJBE010000091.1 GCA_030066655.1 Woeseiaceae bacterium
GGAAGCTGCGCGAAAAGAGACGCAAAGCCTGCCGCTAGACATCCGCCAGGGAAATAATGCTCTTCGCAAGCAACTCCATGTCGCCTGCGTGCCGGTCCGATTTCAGCGGGTCGATCGACGTCACGTTGACGGCGCGTACGGTCTTTCGAACAACACCGTCAGGCGTCGTGTCGAAGTCGATGATGTTGAGACAACAGGTCTCCTGGTCGAACATGCCGAAGGCTTCGAGCCCGAGCCCGGTAACCCAGCCGAGAATCGCGGCGTTCGTGCCTCCATGGGCAACGATGGCCAGGTTATGCCACTCGTGGTCCATGACAATCGCATCGATGGCCTCGGAAACGCGACTATAGAACGCGCTATAGCGCTCGCCGCCCAGGAACCTCGCTTCGGGATTGCTCGCACGCCAGTGCAGAAACGCCACGTCCGACAGTGGGTCGTAGCCGGCGGTCTCCTCGAAGGTACCGGGACGAATCTCCTCGAGACCGGGATCGACAGTGAGCGGAATCGCGTGGCTTGCGAGTACGGTCTCGGCCGTCTGCCTCGTGCGTTTGAGCCCGGAGCAGATCGCCTTGTCGACGGCGACGCCGGCGAAGGCCTCGCCCATGCGCCGTGCCTGCTCCCACCCCCGCTCGTTCAGCGACACGAGATCGGGGTCCGGCACCCAGGACCCGTCAGGATTGACGTAGTCGACGGCCCCGTGACGAAACAGGTACAGCCGGCGGCGACGCGCCCCATCCAGTGCCTGCCGCTTCAACGAATCAATACCCCTCAGTCGGATCCACGACGTTCAGCAACGCGTCGCCGGCGATGAACCGTCGAATGTTCTCGACGGCCAGCAGTCGACCGCGCTCTCGATCGGCGCCGGCCCACGCGATGTGCGGCGTGATCAGCACGTTGTCCATCTGCCACAGCGGATGATCGGAGGGCAGCGGCTCCGGGTCGGTCACGTCGAGACCGGCGGCGCGAACCCGACCATCCTCGAGCGCAGCGACCAGGTCATCCGTCACGACACTGCCGCCGCGGGCGACGTTGACGAATATCAGGCCGGGCTTGGCGGCATCGAAGAACGCCTTGTCAAACAGCCCGCGGGTCTTCGGCGTCAGCGGTAACGCATTAACGACGACGTCCGCCTGTGACGCGAGCTCGATAAGCTCTGGCGACAGCCCTACATAGTCGACGTAGTCCGGACCTTCGCGGGAGCTGTTGCGCGTGGCCACGACACGCATGCCGAGCGCGTGTGCCCGGCGAGCCGTCTCACGGCCAATTCCACCCAGTCCGGCCACGAGCATCGTCTTGCCCGACAGCGTCTCGATGCTGTTGTCGCGCCGCCACTCGCCTTGTCGCATGTTCTTCGCGTACTGATTCAGCTCCCTGGACAGGGCCAGCGTCATTGCAACCGCGTGCTCCCCGATCGCGGGCGACGTCATCTTCTGGCCGTTGGTCAGCAAAACACGCCCCTCAGAGATGTCATCCACGACCATGCAGCGCTCTGCGCCGGAACTGAAGATCTGGATCCAGACCAGGCGGTCAGCCGCATCGACAATGTCCTTCGAGCACCAGGCGAGCACGGCATCGGCACCGGCCACCTTGTCGGCCGCGTCGGCGGCGCCCGAGGCACCTAAGAATTCGATGTCGGGAAACTCGTCTTCGAGCATCGCGACGTAGGCCTGCGGTACAACAATCTTTTGGGGTACCCGCCAGCCCGGGAGCTCGCGGCTGGGCACGTCACCCGCTGTGAGTCCGGCCTCTTCGATTAGTGATTCGATGGTCAGCTCTGCGTTCGCAGACAGTGCGAACAGCAGGAAAGCGACGGCAATCGTGGTCCTCATGGGGAGTGCCTCAACAACAAACGGCCGTCAGAATACGGCAGTCCGCGTGACAGAGGCAACCGGTCGTGGAGAGCCGCCGCGCGGCCAACTGACTCGAAATATCGAGCCAGTCAGCTTAGGCGGGGAAGAAGTCGATTGGCTTCTCGGTGGTGACCGGCTCTACGTCCTTCGCTTCGAACTTGAAGCGCTTGATGCGCATGACCAGCTTTCGTTCGAGGTCCGGATCGCCAAGTTCGCTGGAGACAACCTCACAGAACGTCACGCTACCGTCCGGCGCGATGGTCAGGCGAAGTACGAGCTTGCCTTCGAGCGTCGGGTCGACGCGCAGTGCGCGGTTGTACAGCGCGAAGATGGCGCCCTTGTTGCGATCGAAGACGAGTTCGATTTCCTCGCGAGACCGTGATGCCTTGCCGCTGGTGCCGGTGCGGCTCGCCGTACCGCCGGCGGGCGCGAGTCCCGCGACCGGGCTCTCGACACGCGTCGCGACACGCTGGGCCAATCCGGCGCCGCCGGTGTTGCGGCTCATATTCGCCGTGTTGATACCACCGGACGACGTGCCCACCGACGACGTGATCATGGAACGCTCATTGCGATCCGCTTCACCGACGGTCTGGCTCAGCTCGCGATTGTCAGCCACTTTCTCGAGCAGGCTCTGATCGACGAGGTCAGCCAGGTCTTCCTGGAAGGGCATCAATGCGGCCTGCGCCTGCTGCTTGGCTTCTTCACGCCGGTCTATCTCGGGCTCCGGCTCGGGCTCAGGCTCAGGCTCAACTTCGGCTACCTGTTCGGGCTCCGGCTCCGTCACCGGGTCGGGTTCCGGATCGTCAGGCTCGGGCTCCGGCTCCGGTTCTTCCGGTTTCGGCGGCGGAGGCGGCGGGATGTCCTGCCTCTCGAGCAGCATCTGCACGATACGATCCGGAATCTCCTCGACCTCGTAGGGATCGGGTTCCGGCGTCGGGATGAATGGCCATACAAGCCCAAGCGCCAGCGTAATCAGGAAGGCGGTTCCCAGCGTGCGCTGGAACTTCCTCTCCTGACCGGCCCCCGTCGTCCACGGCAGGTCGAAATTTCTATAGAACGGTAAATCCACGCCTATCTCCTACCTGGTCGCCGGCTATCGCGCAGCCTGTAGCTGATCGAGCTGGTCAGAGCTCTTCTGCAATACAGCCAGTGAAATTTGACCGTAATCCGACTCTGTGCAGGTCGCCATGACCTTCTTCAACAGTCGGTACGGGATGTCCTTATCACCCATGATCGTCACTTCACGACCAGCGACGTCGTCCTGTGCCTCGCGGCGCAGCACGCGATCGTTCTGGGATTTGAGTGCCTGCCGGAGTTCCGGGATATCGTTACCCTTCGTCGCCATCACGTCGGCCACCTTCGCAACCGGTGCGCCCTGGACGAGAATGTCTTCATCGCCAATCAGGATGACAACGGTCTCTTTCGCCTTCTGCTCAGCGATCGACTCCGGCAACTGCACTTCCTTCGCGTTTGGCAACACTTCGACATCAGACGAGTTCACCAGCAGGAAGAACACGAGGATCGTGAAGATATCCATGAGCGATACGAGGTTCAGAGCACCACCGGCTTTATTGCGCTTGTGATGCTTGTCCATTCGGCGCGCGCGCGCTGACTTGGCCATGGCTCAGACTCCCCCGCTCAGTACCGGCGCATCGCCGATGGAAATGTCCGGGAAAAGGTCGCTACGAACAATGCGCTCGTCCTCGACGCGTTCCTCGATGCGCACGCGGTCCATGACCTGCACGATCGTGTCGTAGGCAATGTCTGCCTCCAGCAGAACGGATACGTCGGTTTTTTCCGGGTACTTGGATTTGATCTCGGCGAGCTTTGCCGACACGGAGTCATAGTCGTAGCCGTCTACCGTGTTCGGGTACTCAGCCAGCAACCCCTGGTTGCGGTCGCCGATTTCTATCTTGTCGCTGCGGACGGTGACCTCCAGCTGGAAGGTCTGGTCCTGCGGATCTGTGACCTCGCTTGAGGAGCCAGGCAAATTCAGTTCGAGAATTGCCAGACGCGAGAACACCGCTGTGATCAGCAGGAACGGGACCAGAATCACCATCAGATTCATAAAGGCCGTGATGTTGAGTTCGGCCTCCTCCGTGTAGTGACGGCGACCGCCTCTGCGACTGCGAATCATCGTTACGCTCCGCTACCCTGCAGCTGACGCTCGGTCACTGCGTTCAGGAACTTGACGCTGGCCATCTCGAGGCTGTCCACGAGCTGGCTCGTCTTCGTCTGCAGCAGTGCATGAATCAGGAGCAACGGGATAGCAGCCATCAGGCCGAATGCCGTTGTGTTCATCGCAACAGAAATACTTGCCGACAGGAGGTCAGCCTTGTCCGCCGGGTTGGCGTTCGACACGGCCGTGAATGCCCGGATGAGACCGATAATCGTACCCAGCAGGCCGAGCAGCGTGGCGATGTTCGCCAGCGTCGCAAGATAGTGAGTGCGCTTCTCAAGTCGCGGCAGGACCTCCATCAGGCTTTCTTCCATCGCCTTCTCGATGTCATCACGACGGCGCGCGGACTTAACGCGATACAGGCCGTAGGTCAGGATAGAACCGATGGCCGCCTTGGACTTTGCCGTCTGCGCTGCGGCTTCCTGGAAGTTGCCCGCCTTCAGATACGGAACGATCTTCTTCCACAGCGCGCGGTTGCTCGCGCCGGATACGGTCAGGTAGGTCCAGCGTTCGATTGCGATGGCGACGCCGAACGCAAATACGAACAGGATGGGGTACATGAATGCACCGCCTTGTTGAAAAAACTGCACGATAGTGCTCATTTGACTGCTCCTCTAAGTCAGCAAGACTTACTCTTCGTTACTACCTTCCAGGTCGCTGTAGTAGTCGACCTGACGAATGAACTCCTCCCGGTCCAGAGGCGCCAAAACCTCATCCAGGAGTGTGTTGACCGGACGACCCATCAGGTCGCCCGGATCGGATTTCTGCCATGGAACGATGTACATGACCTTCGGCAACTCCTGGTTGCCGGTAATCTCGGTCCGGCCCAGTGTCAGGCGATCCATGACGGGACCCGTCGACTGCACCGACGCCATGGGTTCTGCGGTATCGACCGCGGATGTGTCTACGGCAGGCCCAAAGTCTTCGGCGGACGTATCAACGGCGGGGCCGAGGTCATCGTCCGTCATTGACGTGTCTACGGCGGGTTCGAAACTGTCGACAGACGTGTCGACAGCCGGCTGGAGGTCTTCAGCATCGGCCTGCTGGGCGACAGCCGGCATCAGCGGCAGTGCCGCGGCCAGAACAATGATCGATTTTGCCGTCAGTGCTTTCATCGTCATTCCGTCATGTTTGCCGTTCGCTGACTCGCAGCAACGCGCCGCTGCAGGTCAACGATCCATCGAGATACCTGCTCGTCCTCACCAACGAGCTCCTTGTATCGCTCGAAGTGCCGCAAAGCGGCATCGAGACGCTGCAAATACAGCTCATTCAGCACGCCAAGGTTGTAGTGTGCCAACGGGTAATCAGGTGCAACTGTGACGGCCTTCAAATAAGCGGCCTCAGCCTCCGAGAAATTACCGTTTTTGCGAAGTAGTACGCCGGATTGGTTCAACGCGGGGGCATATTCCGGGTCGATACCCAGCGCCGCGTCCACGGCGGCCCTCGCGGCATCGAGGTTGCCGTTCTCTGAGTGAATGATCGACAGGTTGACGTGGGCGCCCGGGAATTCGGGATATTGCAGCAGGAACTCCTTGAAACGGAGCTCCGCGTCGATCAGGTCACCGGCCGCCATCGAGGACGCCGCCTGTTCGTACAGCGTCTGCGCCTGCGGCGGCACGACACGCTCTGCCCCATCGACGCCCTGCGCGCCGCTGCCCGCTGACGCGGGCGCCCGCGAGGGGCCCGACGCACAAGCGGCGAGTGACAGCGCGGCGGCGAGCACGAGTCCCCGTCTCAGATTAGTACAGTGTTGTGACGACATCTTCGATGCGCTCCGATTTCGCATAGCGTGCTGGCATCAGTCCGGCCAGCCGCTCAAAACTCTTCTGCACCCACTCGTCGTAAACGCCATCGGGCGCCCGGTCGGCGTTTGCTTTGTACAGGTCGATCGCCTTCTCCTCGAAGGGATACGCCTGTTCCTCGAGGAGCAACTCATATTCCTCGAGCGCCAGCTCGTCGAGGTTTGCCGGGCGCTCCGAGTTCATCAGGTCCGAACTAAAGACCTCGTACACCTGCCCGAGCTGGAATGTCGCCGCCGTCGTTACCTCAGCCACACCGTAATCCGCCGCATCGGTGTAGACCTTGATGACGTCTTCCATCAGCGACCGTTT
Source organism: Woeseiaceae bacterium (assembly GCA_030066655.1). Taxonomy (GTDB): domain Bacteria; phylum Pseudomonadota; class Gammaproteobacteria; order Steroidobacterales; family Woeseiaceae; genus UBA1847. The sequence continues at coordinate 6,141 of JASJBE010000091.1, forward strand.
CAGCTTCAGGCTTTCCGCCAGCGGCTGCGTAAATTTGACGACCTCGAACTTCTTGCGCACCGGCTCGGCGAGTTCGATAGACGCTTTGGCCGCCAGGAAGCGCGTCCGATCGGTACGCTGGGCGCCTGCACGCTTGTCGACGTCGACGATGTTCTCGAGGATCGCCATGCGCTCCGCCTGGTTGCCCGTTGCCTCGGCAATCTGCAGCAGCCTGAAGCGGGCCTCGATCGATTCGGATATCGGGTTCGGGAAACGCTGGATGATCGCATTGAGCAGGCGCTTCTCGTCGTTGACGGCCGCCGCCGTCTCGTAGAGTTCCGCGGCCTTCCACAACGCCTCACGCTGCACGTCGGGAGAACTCGACTCGGCGACCGCGATCCGCTCAAACTCCTCAGCCGCCTTCGCGCCATTGCCGGACTCCATGTACGTCACGGCGAGCTTCTGCGTTACGTCATCGGCGAACTCGCTGTCCGGGTAAGCCGCCCGGTACAGCTCCAGCACCGAGGAAGCCCGGTCCCAGGCCTGCATATTGATCAGCGCGGCGGCGGCGTCGTACTCGGCCGTGGCGCGGATATCCGAGTCCGGGACCGCCTGGCCGAGGCGCATGAAGTTGGCGACGGCCGACTCGAGGTCACCGGCGTTACGCGCGATCTCGCCCTGCTTGTAGATCGACGATGCGATCCTGTCTTTGATGTCCTGCTGCGCGGTGGCGTCATCGACCGGCGTGAATGAACGCAGGCTGTAGTAAGCGCTCTCGGCTTCGGCGAACTGCATCAGGTCGAACTGCGAGTGCGCGATGACGGTCCACGCCGTACGAGCCAGCTCGGGTTTGACGGCCGGCTGCTTGCCGACGACGAGCTGGCCGACCGCGATCGCGAGATCGAACTGTTCCTGTTCAAACAGATCCTCGGCGACGGCCGTCAGGACCGCCCCGGATTCCGGGTGCTCGGGATACGTGTCAGCGAACCGCAGGCCACTGTCGAGGTACTGCTGGTGCCATGCGACCCGCGCCTCCCCTTCGAGGTTTTCTTCGTGGGCCTTGTACGAGACGATCGCTGCGTAGGCCGCTTCAGCCGACTTCTCGTGTCGCTCGTAGTCATAGGCCGTGCGCTCATACTCGGCCGTGGCGGCGGCGTAATCCTCGCTCTCGAAGAGGATCTCGGCGAGCAGGAAGTTGGTGTTTGCCGTATCGGGCTCGCCAGGGAAGTACGCCAGGTACTTGCGGTACCAGCGGCCCGCCTCCACGTAGTCGCTGCGCTCGCCGTTGGCCTGCGCCTCGGCGTGGAAATATTGGGCGAGGTCATTCAGGTTGTCCTTCAGGTGCGCCGCGACGGCCTTGTTGTCCTCGCGGGAGTTGTGCACCCAGAATTCCTGGTCCATGCCGTAGCGCTCGACGAATGCCTTCTTGCCATCGAGCACGAGGCTCGGGAAGCCGCCGAGCTTGTAGGCTTCGATGACCTCGACCTGCATCAACGGCGCCTTCGGATGGTTCGAATCGATTTCGCCGAACGCCTGGTAGGCTTCGGCTGCGTCGACGAAGCGCTCCTTGCTCAGGTACAGGTCGCCGAGGTTTCTGTAGATCACGTGACTGTAGGTCGGGCGATTCCGCGCGTTCAGGAATTCCGTAATGCTTTCGGCGCCCTCCATGTAGGAGAAACTGATGCTGAGCACGCGGAACGTGTCTTCCACAAGCTCTTTTTCACCGCGGGAGAGTGCCGCCAGGCGCTGGTCTCCGTCGGTGATCTCGATGCCGCCGACTTTTCGATCCAGCAACTCGAAAAACGGCTGCAGGCTGTCTTCGTGCCAGGCCAGCTTGAACTGTGACCAGCCGAGCTTGTACAGCGACTGCTCGTAGAATCTCGATTCGTCGCCGTAGCTGACGACATCCCGGTAGGCCAGCTCAGCGTCGTTGTAGTTCTTGCGCAAAAACAGCATCTCGCCGCGACGGAACTGCACTTCGTCAAGCAGCGGCGTATCCGGGAAGCGGGTGACCAGCTCATTGAGTACCGTAAGCGCCTCATCGGTCCGGCCTCCGATCTCGTACGCGCGGGCCAACTGGTAGAGCACGGTGTCGTTGCGCCTGTAGTCCGGATAAGCCTCGAGCAGTTTCTGGTACAGGTTGACCGCGTTGTCGTAGCTGGCGGACTCGAGCGCGTCGACGTTGTCCTGCAGTTGCTGTACCTCCGTCGCCTCGAGCTCGAGATCGCCGAGGCGGCGCATGGCCTCTGCACGCAGGATGGGGTCGTCAGACACGAGGTCTAAGAACGCGCGATAGCTGTCCCTCGCGAGGTCCGAGCTGCGCACGATCACCTTGCCAGGCCGCACCTCGACGCTTTTCTTCTCGAGGCTCGCGATCGTGTCTTTCTTTTTGACGTCGGCGTGCGCGACGACGGCGACGAAAAACATTAGCAACCCAAGGCAGCGCAGCGCTATCACGGCTGATTCTCCCCGACAGTGGCGGCACGGTCGTAAATGGCTGCCAGGGCGAACCGGGCCTGAACCGTGTAGATGTCGAGGCGTTCTTTCTGCGCCTGCAATTCACCGACGGCGATCGACTGCAGGAACGCGCGCTGCTCAGCCATCGCATCGGCGATGCGCATTTTCAAGCCACGCACGCGCGGCTCCAGCCCGTAGACTCGATCGCCGAAGGCCTGGAACTCGAGGGGTTGCTGACGGATCGACTCGTCGACCTTTCGCCGCGCACGCTGCGTCTCGACCAGCGCCTCGCCGGTCTGGCGCAGATCACGCCGGATGCGCCAGAGTCGATCCTTGAATTCTTTTTCCAGCTGCCACTGCAGTACACCCTTCAAGAGCGCAATCTTGTCGCGCGTCTCAGCCGCCTCGGGAATATTCGCCTGCAACGCGGGCGTCTGCTCAAAGCCTATGATCTCGCCCCACATTTCAAACTCGGAGCGGTTCGCCAGCGCGAGCCAGTCGTTACTCTGTTCGATGTTGTTCAGCAGGGAATCGTATTCCAGCTTGCGGCTGACCAGCTCGTCGATATCGGCGCGGTTCAGGGATTCCTGCGTGCGCGGCAGCCGTTCCTCGTACGCGATCCTGCGCGTCTCCAGCATGTTCGCGTAGACGTTGACGTTCTGTTCCCAGCCGTCGAGGTTCTTATACAGGTAGCTCAGATCGCGGTAGTTCTTCAGGCCTTCCTGGAATTCGTGCGTCGACAGCAGGTGATACAAGTAGCGTGCCTCGGGGCCGTCCGGCAATTCCTGCAGCCGCCAGTACCAGCCGGTGCTATCCAGCGGACCGTCCTCGACAAACGCATCGAAGAACGCACCCGACTCGAGGTGGTTGATCGTCCTGTCGATACGATTCGTTTCTTCGTAAAAGGCTTCGACGGCGTTCAGGTAGTGATCCGCCGCCTGGCTGATTGAATCGAGTTGCGCGAGCGCGTAGGGAATCGCGAGCATGGACTCCTGCACTGCAGGATCCAGCAAATCGCGGCCGCGCAGCTCCATCCAGGGCACCAGCGCCCTCTCGTAACTCTGTTGCTCTGCATCGGCCCAGCCGACACCGAGCAGCGCCTTGTTTGAAAACGGACCTTCCAGCCGGACACGCTGCAGAGGCAGCTTGGCGGCCTGGGGATCGCCGTCCTGAAGCAACGCGTAGCCCAGCGCAAGGTTCGCCTTGTCGCGCAGCGAGGTCAGCTCTTCATTGAAGGGGTCCATCTCGCCGAGCTTGTTGAGAATCTTCCGGGCCTCATCGGTCCGGCCACTGCGAACGAGCGCGACGCCGAGATTGAATCGAGCGTAGCTGGCCCACTCCGTACGACCCTTCCAGTTCTCCAGCTGCGCAACGGCGCCGTCGAAGTCGCCCTTGTCGATCAGGATCTGGGCGCTCAACATTTTGGACTCGCGCTCGATGTTCTTCGGCATCTTGCCCTCGATCCTTCCCAACGCGTCCTGCGACTTGTCGAAGTAACCGCGCTGATGCCAGATCTTGGCGAGGAAGAACCAGGTCCGGTCGCGGATGTCCTGGTCGACGTTGTCGGCCAGCAGGCGCTCGAAGATCTGCGACGCTTCGAGGTGATGGCCGTAGGACAGGAACATGCCGCCCAGCAGCAACTCGGCGTCGTCCTCGTGATTGGTGAGCTGCGAACGGTCCTGCGCGGCGAGCAGTTTCACGATCGCCGGAAAATAGTCTTCCTGGTAGAAGTGAAACAGCACTTCGCCGTACTGCGCATCCTGCACAGTGATCGGCTCGCGGTCCTTCGCCGCGGCCGGTGCCGCAACGAAGATGAACGCGATTGCGCTAGCAAGGATGAGAAGCGTACGAAGCAAGGACTACTCCCATTCCTTGATGTCGAACTCCGGCTGCTGCTTGGAGACCCGGTCGGTGATTGAGAGCTCCATGTACTTCGCGCCGATGCCCTTGTCGAATCGCAGCGTCGCACCGCGCTTGTAGTCGCGGGTGTGCGGACCCTTGCCGGTAAACACCGCAACAAGCTCGTGTTCACCCGTTTTCAGGTTTGCCATGTGCATGCGATGCACACCGCCTCGCAGCAGAGCGCCGACTTCGCGCTCGGTGTACAGGTAGTTAGCCACTTCCTTGCCGTTGATTTTCAGGCTCACTGAATCCAGCTCGAAGTACTCGCCGACATCCATGGAAATGAAGAACGCCACCTGTGAGTTCGCCGGGAACAGCAGTTCCTCCTCGAGCAGGAACAGGTCTCGGTTCAGGTCGAGCACTTCTTTCTTCAGGGACTGGACATCCTTGTCGAGCTCGCGAAAGCGATCGCGCGATGCGGCTTCGGCATCTTCGCTGGCAACGACGTCAGACAGCAGGGTTTCACCGTCAACGGTAGCGTCTTCCTGGGCCCAGGCGAGCCCTGAAAGCAGCAGCAAAAAAAGGACACGTATGCTGTTCACACTGATTCTCCGGAAAAACAAACGGCCCCGCACAGGCGGGGCCGGTCTTTTCTAATTACTCGCGCAGCAGCGCTCGAACTTCCGACAGGTACTTCTCTTCGTAACCGGGCTTGTAGCCGTGGTGTACGTGACGAACGCTGCCTTCCCGATCGAGAATGACCGTGACCGGCATTGCGTTGACTTCGTAGAGCTTGCTGACGTCCTTGGTGGAGTCGAACAGCACCGGGAAGGTGACGCCGAGTTCCTGTGCCATCGCCATCGCGCGGCGCGGGTCGTCATCGATGTTTACGCCGAGCAGCGTGAAGCCGACCCGCTCGTAACGCGAGAACAGGTCCTCGAGGAGCGGCATTTCCTGGCGACACGGTGCACACCAGGTCGCCCAGAAGTTGATCATGACGACTTCGCCACGGTATTCGGACAGGCGGAGGTTCTCGCCTGAGTTGCTCTTCAACGCAAAGTCAGGGGCGGTCTTGCCCGTCAGGTTGCCGGACGACGCGAGGCTGCCTGCAGCCAGCATCGAGAAGAGTACGCCTACTACTATCTTTCTCATCTTCATCCATCCATTCCTTGATTCAACGCCAGCGGGACATCGTCCTTTCAGCCGGGCAAAAGCCCGAGCCGGCCCTGCTGGCCAAAGTCATGCAGAGTCCACGGCAGAATGGTGACAGTCAGCCGCGAAACTGGCCGTGACTATCGTCACAAATGGCTGTTAACGCCTGAACATAATTTCAGGCCGGAAATGGGCACCCGGAGCCGTCGAATAGCCGGCTATCCGTCCGTTTTCGGCCGACAGTTCCTAGACGCAACCTCACCAGATTACGTTAAGTCACTGTCTTTCCCGGAGTTCTCGAACGACGTGCGGCTCGCCCGTGGCCGGGCCGAATCATCGCGCTCCCTGCGACGATGTCGGACTACTCACTATAGGCGTATGAAACTGAATTTGAAGCGAAAACTCGTCGCCTTTCGGCGACAGTCGACGAGTTTTTTTGCGGCGGTTTTTGACCTAGCAGGAGCCCGGTTCGGGGTCCGTCGCCGGTTTGTCATGCAGGGGAGCGGACGGGTTTTCGAGGCCGGTTGAGTACCAGATCTGCCCTTCGCTATCGATGACAATGCCCTCGTAGTCGGGCAGGCAGCCAATCATAGTAAGCCCCTCTTCTACCCCCATGACAAACACGGACGTCGACAGGGCATCGGTCATGACTGCGTCGGGACCGAACACCGTCGCGCTGTGCACCCCGGCCACCGGCTCACCGGATTTCGGTGAAATGATGTGGTGATAACGAATACCGTCTTCCTCGAAGTAGCGTTCGTAATCTCCGGACGTTGAAATCGCCTCGCCCTCGAGCGGGACCGAGATTGCGACCTGGCCGTCCTCGCGAGGATCGCGAATGCCGACCATCCACGGTCGACCGCGGCGATCGCCAATCAGGCGGGAGTCACCCCCCGCCGTAACGATGCCGTGCTCGATGCCCGCTTCGCGCAGGATGTCTGCACCCCGGTCGACAAAGTAGCCCTTGGCGATACCGCCGAGGTTGATGCGCACACCCTCAACCGCAAACCTGATGGTTTTCTTCTCATGGTCGAGCTCGACGAAGCGATAGTCGATCTTGTCGACTTCGCGGGACAGGGTGTCGGCATCGGGCCGCTTTCCCTCGCGAAAGTCGTAGTGCTGGCCGACACTCTCGTAGGTGATGTCGAACGCGCCGAGGGTGAGCACCGAAATATCCACGGCCCGCTCGACGACGTAGAACAACTCGTCGCCGGCGTCAACCGGTGCCTCATGCGCCTTGCTGTTCACTTCGCTGATGAGGCTCGTTTCTATGTATGTACTCATCATCTGGTTGATGCGTTCGGCTTCTTCGAACACTTCTTCAACGAGTGCGTTGCCAAGCTGGGTATCTTCGTGCCAGAACCAGACACGAATTTCAGTGCCCATGATCGCCCGCTCACCGCCATGCCATTCGGCCCGGGCATCCGTTGAAATCAGCGCAATCAACCCAATAACTAGTGTTAGCGCTTGGGCGGCGCTATTCTTCCACTGACCAAACAGGGAGCGGGCTTGTGTCATTCTGGATCTTCCTCGCAATTATTGCGGCACTGATTTTCTACGTAATCAATATCTACAACCGTTTAGTGAACGAGCGAAATCGTGTCAAGAACGGTTTTGCGCAGATCGACGTTCAGCTTACCCGTCGCTACGACCTGATTCCAAACCTGGTCGAGTCGGTCAAAGGGTACATGACCCACGAGCGGGAAACCCTTGAAGCAGTTATCAAAGCGCGTAATACGGCCGTCGTTAATCTCGATGCGGCAAAACTGGATCCTTCGAACGCGGCCGCTATCCAGCAGCTCGGTGAATCCGAGGGCATCCTGGGTAATGTGCTCGGGCGCCTGTTCGCGCTGTCCGAGAATTACCCGGACCTGAAGGCCAACGAGAACATGCTGCATTTCCAGGAAGAGCTGGCGTCGACCGAGAACAAGGTGGCTTTCGCTCGGCAGGCCTTCAACGATGCGGTGATGGGCTATAACAACACGGCTGAAAACTTCCCGAACAACATCATCGCCGGCATGTTCAACTTCCAGCTCGCGAGCTTCCTCGAGATCGAGGCAGAGGAGAAACGCGAAGCCCCGGAAGTCGCATTCAGCTGATCTATCCCGAGGGGCGCGAGAGCGCCCCTCGTAGCATCCACCGATGAATTTTTTCGACGCGCAGGACAATGCCCGTAAGGCCACTCGCTGGCTGGTCATCGTCTACTCAGTCGCCACCTTATTGATCGTCACCGGCGTCACCTTCGTCGTTTACTTCGCACTGAACGTCGCATCCACGACAACGACCGGGCCCACGATGGGCGACCCGACCGCGCTTCTCGTTGGTACGGCCCTCGTTACGGCCACCGTCATTCTGGGCGCCACGCTGGTCAAGACCGCCAGCCTGTCGTCAGGCGGTGCCAAAGTCGCGACAGCCATGGGCGGCGTTCTCGTGTCACCGGACACGAAAGACCCCCTGAAGCGCCGGCTGCTGAACGTTGTCGAGGAAATGGCGATCGCCTCGGGCGTACCGGTACCCGACGTGTTCGTGCTCGAGGAAGAGAATTCGATCAACGCCTTCGCCGCCGGCTACACACCCGGTGACGCCGCCGTTGCCGTGACCCGTGGCACCCTTGAATTGCTGGATCGCGACGAGCTGCAGGGCGTCATCGCACACGAGTTCAGTCATGTGCTCAATGGCGACATGCGACTCAACATCCGCATGATGGGAGTCCTTTACGGCATCATGGTCATTGGCCTGCTCGGCCGGCTGTTGCTCAGGAGCGGTCACTACGGCGCTCTGTCCAGTCGCCGAGGCAAGAACGGCTCGGCACTGCTTGCTATCGGTATCGGCATGGCGGTACTCGGATTCATCGGCGTCTTCTTCGCGCGCGTCATAAAGGCAGCCGTGTCGCGGCAGCGTGAGTACCTGGCGGACGCATCGGCCGTACAGTTCACGCGCCAGACGCGCGGGATCGCCGGCGCACTGAAGAAAATCGGCGGCTACGAAGGCTCGTCGATGATCACGGCCAAGGACCCGGAAGAAGTCAGTCACATGCTGTTCGGCACCGGCATGAAACTCTCCAGCGTGTTTGCCACCCACCCGCCGCTCGCAGACCGCATCACCGCCATCGAACCTGGTTTCGACGCATCCGAATTCACACCGGTCACGGACGCCGTGCGTGAACAGGTCGCGAACGAGGCGGCCAGCCAGTTTGGCGGCGGCGCACCGGTGCCGGACATCAGCAGCGACGGAGTGATAGAAGCGATTGGCAACCCGCAACCGGAACACATCGCCCTGGCCGGGCAGATTCGCCAGGATCTCCCGGAGTCGCTGTACGCGGATGCGCACTCGGGTGAAGGCGCCTACCTGTTGAGCGTCGCGCTGCTGCTGGACCCGGACAAACGCGAGTTCGACCGGCAGATGGAAATTGTGCGCAAGGAGCTCGGTGAAGCCCGTGGCCGGCGCGTGATGACCCAGGTTGACGAGATCTCACGCCGGCCACATGCGCTGCGCCTGAGCCTGCTCGAGATTGCATTCCCGGCATTGAAGCGCCGTCCATCGGCCGAACTCGAAAAGCTGCTGGCACTGCTGCGTGAGCTTATTGCGGTGGATGGCGTCACCGACCTGTATGAATTCTGTTTCCTTCGGGTCGTTCGGGCGCACCTGTCGAACGCAGCGGACCCGGCCGCCCGCTCGCACCGCCGCAAGCTGACCCGCTCGCAGGTGCAGCAGGCCGCGCTGGACCTGCTGAGAATCACCGCGCGTGAAGGCGGCAGCGACAATCCTGCCGGTGCCTTTACAGCGGGGGTCGCCATGTTTCCGAAATGGGCTGCTGGCGCCGAGCTCGGTGACACGCCGGACAACGCTGTCGCCCGTCTCGACGAGGTATTTGACCTGCTGGCCGCGCTGAATCCGTCGGGCCAGAAGATGCTCATCGAAGCCGTGGTGGCCACCATTGGCCACGACGGCAGCCTGACGAGTACGGAAATCGAGCTGCTGCGGGCGCTGTGTGCCGCGATCGAATGCCCGTTGCCGGCGCTACAGGGCGTCGGCGAAGAAAAAGTCGCGTAAAATGGAACTCTTCGTTCATTTGCTGTTCAGCTAAGGCAGCGCATAAGCCTGTGTGAATGGGCCTGAATTGAGAGTCACGATGAAAGAGCGATTAGCCGGACTGTTTGTCCTTGTATTCCTGTTAGTTTCCTTAAATGCATCGGCTTCGACACGCGAGGAAAAGCGCGTCGCCGACGCCGCTGACGTGATCGACCAGATCCTCAGGATCCCGGAACAGTCGATTCCGCCGTCATTGCTGTCGCGGGCCTACGCGGTCGCTGTAGTGCCGAACGTCGTCAAGGTTGGTCTTGGCGTCGGAGCACGCCGCGGCAAGGGCATTATCGTCGTTCGCCAGGACGACAATTCCTGGAGTAACCCGGCGTTCATTACGCTGACCGGCGGCAGTGTCGGCTGGCAGATCGGTGCACAGTCGACCGACGTTATCCTGGTTTTCAAAACCCGCAAGGGTGTGGACGGCATTGCCAATGGCAAGCTGACGCTCGGCGCGGACGCCTCGCTGGCGGCGGGCCCGTTAGGCCGCAATGCCGGCCTGGCAACGGACCTCGCCATGAAAGCCGAGGTCGTTTCCTATTCACGGAGCCGTGGCCTGTTTGCGGGCGTAGCGCTCGAAGGTGCCGGTGTGACGATGGATCGCAAAGCCAACGCAGCGTTCTACAGCTCACCCGACATGACACCTGAGAAGGTGTTCGCGAGCTCACCGAATATTGCACCCAACGTGGCAAACGAGTTTGTGCAGCTCCTGACCCGGCAGACCAGCCGACTGCCGACCCAGCCGGGTATGCAGGCAGGCACGACGGAGCCGTCGTT
>JASJBE010000095.1 GCA_030066655.1 Woeseiaceae bacterium
GACCTCGGCGTCCAGAACGATTCATTCCGACGCATGATGGTGTCCAAAACCATCCTGCTCCGAAACGCGAGAACATGATGAAACAGACATTCAAGAACAGACAACAAGGCGCGGCGCTGGTCGTGGGCCTGATCCTGCTGGTCGTTATTACCGTCCTGGCCGTATCGGGCATGAACACCGCGACGACGGAGTTGGCGATGGCCAGAAACGACCAGACCTTTGAGAACGCGTTTCAGGCCGCTGAGAACGGTCTCGAGGAGGCGCTTGCCCAGAACACGTTTGACACGGGAAGCCCGACAACGGTCACGAAGCCAATTACGTCGAACGAGAAGGTGACCGCCACGATCGCCTTCGAAGACTCAACGATTGTGCCGGATAAGGCGTTCAGTCTCGGCGTCGGCACCGGCATTGCCGCCTATCACTTCCTCGCGACGTCGACGGCCGAGTCCAACCAGGCCGCCGCACCGACGGATCGCGACGCAACAGCAACACATACCCAGGCTTTCTACATCGTGGGGCCGGGCTCACCATCACTCTAGGCCCGACTGCCAAATGGAGTTCCAGATGATCAAGAAAATCTTAACCACAGCCGCCGCGCTGATGACACTCGGCGTAGCAAACGCAGCCCCCGAGTCACTCGAGCTGAACCTGACCGATATCCGTTTGCCGGTATCCGAGTCGGGCATGATCACATTCAGGGCCTGCGACGAATGCCGGTTCCAGCAGGCGCTGGTCGCCGCCGATATGCGCTGGATGGTGAACGGCTCAACAACCAATTTCGCAGGATTTCGAGAGGGTGCCGCCAGCGCGAAGAACCGCGGCCGCTCATCCGTGACCTTAACGTATGACAAGGAAGCCAACCGTATCACCCGACTCAAGGTGACGGTCCGATAGGCCGCAGTGAGGTAATCACAATGACTATTGCAAAATTCAAATGGACTGGGATTGCGGCGGCCATGACGATGTTTGTCGTCGCGCCTGCATTTGCAGACGACACCGAGTTGCTGCTGAACAATCCGGCGACGTCACAGGACATCACGCCAAACATCCTGTTTATTCTCGATACGTCGGGCTCGATGGGCGATCCGGTGTCGACCACCGAGATCTACGACTCCGTCAATGGCACGTACACCGGAAGCTGCGACGAGAACTACCTCTACTGGACCGAAGTTGACGTCGTCCCGTCGTGCGATGCCACGAATACGCGAAAGATCCTGAAGTCGTCGTTCGTCTGCGACGCGTCGACTCGCCGGATAACGGGTATCGGCCGATACACGGACACGATGGCGCAGTACCGCGACGGCGCATCGGGCTTTTTCAGTATCTTCCTGGGCGTCGACCGATTCCGCTGGCAGCAACTTGAGGCCGGGAACGAAACAGACCAGGTCGAGTGCGAGGGCGACAGTGGCGAGCATGGCCCGGATGACCTGTCGTTGGATGTCTACGCCAAGCGAGGCGGCGACGACGAAGGCGACGATGCGTTTACCGCCGCATCCAGCGAAGAACTCGACTGGGGCAGCTGGCCCGTCAGCCAAACGATAACCGTCTTCGACGGCAAGTACCTGAATTACCGCCAGAGCGCCACGACCCTGGACCGCAACAAGATCGACATTCTGAAGGATGTGACCAAGGTGGTCCTGAACTCAGTAGAAAACGTCAATGTCGGCCTGATGCGCTTCAACTACGAAGACGGCGGACCGGTGATTCTCGACATGCAGGACCTCGATTCGAACCGCGCCAAGGTAGAGGCCGCTATCAACTCACTCAACGACGATGGTTACACGCCGCTCGCCGAGACGCTCTACGAGGCAGCGCGATACTGGCGTGGCCTGCCGGTAGACTACGGAAATATCGCCGAAGGGCCGGTCGACCCGGACAACCCGGACGACCCGCCTGTGACGTTGTGGACCGACAACGCGGCGTTGTCAGCAGGCTCGAATGACCCCGCGGACACGACGCCCAGGGTTTACGAGGCACCGGTGAGCAATACCTGTACGAAGAACTACAACGTGCTGCTGTCAGACGGCAAGCCCGTGCGCGACACCGAAGCACAGACCGAGGCGCCGAAGCTGCCGAACTGGTTCGCGGCGCTGGGCCGTACGACCTGTGAGGGCACCGAAGAAGGTGACTGCCTGGACGACATCGCGGAGTACCTCTACAAAGACGATATCTCCAGCGAACCGGGCATCCAGCTCGTCACAACGCACACGATCGCGTTCGCCAACTCCCTGCCGATTCTCGAAGCCACCGCGGCGGCGTCAGGCGGCAAGTACTTCAAGGCGGATGACGTGGACGAGCTGACGCTGGCACTGCTCGAGATCGTCTCGACCGTGCAGGAACGTTCGCTCTCGTTTGCGGCCCCGGCGGTTGCGGTGAATACCTTTAACCGCACGAGGACGCTGAACGACCTGTACCTGACGACGTTTGCGGCTGAGACCAAGGTTCGCTGGCCCGGAAACCTGAAGAAGTACCGTATCAAGGACGGCGAGATCGTCGACGCCGAACTCAAGCCGGCGATCAACCCAAGCGACGGTTTGTTTGTCGATGACGCGGTCAGCTTCTGGGATACCGTGGAAGATGCGAACGACGTAACACTGGGCGGCGCTGCCAACCAGCTCCCGTCGCCGGCCACTCGCGTCCTGATTACGAACAAGACCAGTAATCTCGACCTCACGGCCGCCGAAAACGAGATTTCGATCGACAACAAGGATACGTTCGACCTGGCCGATTTCGGCCTGACCGGGTCGGTCGACGAGCCGACGAAGGAACAGATCATCGACTGGGCCCGCGGCATTGACGTCGCCGATGCCGATAATGACGGCGATGTCCTGGAAGCACGTAACGAGATGGGCGATCCGCTGCACTCGGAGCCGGCCGCAGTGGTCTACGGCGGCACAGAGGCTAGCCCCGTTTCCGTGGTTTTTGCCGCGACGAACGAAGGCTACGTCCACGCCGTTGACGGCGCGACCGGCCAGGAGCTGTGGGCATTCGTCCCCAAGGAGCACACGCCGAACCTGACCAAGCTGTTCTTCAACTCATCAACGGCAAGCAAGCACTACGGAGTCGACGGCAGTATCGTTCCGGTCGTTTTCGATAAGGACAATGATGGCCAGATCGAGCCGGACGATGATGACTTTGTCTACATCATCTTCGGTATGCGTCGCGGCGGCGAGGCCTATTACGCGCTGGACGTTACCGTCAAGGACAAGCCCAAACTGAAGTGGCGCGTCAGCGATGCTGGTTTCGGCCAGACCTGGTCCAAGCCGACGGTCGCACGCGTGCAGATCGATAACGGCACCGTTGTCGAAGACAAGATCGTTGCCATCGTCGGCGGCGGCTATGACACGACTCATGACGTGTTGTCTCACCCGGGCACCCCGGATGGAGACGGCGCCGGCGTCTACTTCATCGATCTCGAGACGGGTGGCGTGCTGTGGCGTGCCGCTATCACGGCGGATACGACCGCAGACCTGAAGCTAGACAAGATGACGCGCGCTATTCCGACGCAGATTCGCGTGATTGACCTTTCCGGTGACGGCTTTGCCGACCGTATGTACGCGTCTGACATGGGCGGGCAGATCTTCCGCTTCGACATCATCAACGGTGAGACACGCGATAAGCTCGTCAGAGGCGGCGTTATTGCGCAACTCGGCGCCGAAGGGAATCTCCCCGCGTCCGATGCGAACACACGCCGGTTCTACACATCCCCGGACGTATCGATCTTCGGCGATGCCTTCCAGAACCGCCAGTTCATCGCGATCAGCCTCGGCAGCGGATATCGGGCACACCCGCTCGACAACACGCCGACGGAGCGCTTCTACTCGCTGCGTGATCCCGACGTATTCAATGTGCTGACGCAGGATGATTACAACACCTACACGATCATCAAGGAGAACACGCTGATCGACGTCCGTGGCAAGGTTCGAACCGAAGTCGGCAGCGACAAGAACGGCTGGATGTACACGCTGCCGGCCGACCAGAAGGTCCTGTCGGACTCCGTTACGTTCGATAACGAGATCTTCTTCGTCGCGTTCTCACCGGACAACGGCAACAACTGTACGGCTGGACTGGGCAATAACTTCCTGTACCGCATGTCCGTCATCAACGGCGACCCGATCGTGCAGAATATCGCCACACTGGTTGCGGGTGACGCTGATGCCGAGCGCTCTGAGGACCTCGCGCAGAAAGGCATCGCGCCGGAACCGCAGTTCCTGTTCCCGACGCCGGAGGCCGACTGCACCGGTACCGCCTGTAACCCGCCGCCGATCGGCTGTATCGGTGTCGAGTGCTTCGACCCGGGCTTTGCCAATAATCCGGTAAGGACACTGTGGACGCAGGACGGAATCGAGTAAGTTAGTCGCCTTGGAGCATCGCATGATACGCAAACTGCGCGGTATTACGCTGATCGAGCTGATGATTGTCATCGTCATCATCGGGATCATGGCGACGATCGCCTACCCCCAATACCGCGAGTTTGCGGCGCGTGCGAAGCGTGTCGAGGCAAAGGCGGCGCTCCTGCAGATCGCGCAGAACCAGGAGCGTTTCTACCTGAGCAACAACTCGTACACGAACGACATGACCAATCTCGGCTTCACCGCGGCCTCCAATTTCATCACCCAATCGGAGTCGTACACGGTGTCCATTACCGCCGCTAATTCCAACGACTTCACCGCGGTGGCAACCTACCGGTTCGACGACTCCGAAAAGGCGAAGTGCGAAACGTTCACGATGCGTGCCGACAACATCACATCGTCGACGCCGGACACGGATTGCTGGGAAAGGACGCGATAAGCAGCCTGATCTGGAGCTAACTGCCCAAAGGCTGACAACCGGCGCGGTTGTCAGCCTTTTTCGTTCTTGGGTGGACCATCGTCGGCCATACCGGCGGATTCGGTTGCCGTGCTTTGCCCGGCGTCTTCCTTCGAGAAAAACAGCGAATCGATGATGAGCAATGCGGCGCCAACGGTGATGGCCGAGTCGGCAACGTTAAACGACGGAAAAGCCCAGTCGCCGAACCACACCTGGATGAAATCAGTGACGTAGCCGAGCGCGATTCGATCCACCAGGTTGCCGACAGCGCCGCCGAGGATCAGCGCCAGGCCGGCGATCAGGATGAATTTGCCGTGCCGCCGCTCGGTCCATATCCAGTAGATGATGCCCGCGCTGACGACGCTGGCCAGCGTTATGAAGAAATAGCGCTGCCAGCCGGACGCGTCGGCGAGGAAACTGAACGCGGCGCCCGTGTTCTGCTGGTGCGTAATATTGATGAAGCTGTTGATGGGCACCCGGTCGTAGAGTTCGACCCACTCGATGATCGCCCACTTGCTTGCCTGGTCCAGCAGCACAATGACGCCCGCAACGGCGATCCAGAATGCAAACCGTCGAATCCCTGAGTCTTCCTGCTCGCTCATCTTGCTCCCGTTTCTAAGCCGCAACGCGACGCAATGCCGATCGAGCATTGTCAGCGTCGATGTTCATTTGTGCAATAAGCGCTTCCGGGCCGTCGAACTTCTGCTCCGTACGGAGGCGTTCTATGAACTCGACGTCAATGTAGCGCCCGTAGATATCGTCGTCGAAATCGAAGAGGTGCACTTCGAGTAGCGGCCGGCCTCCGCCGAATGTCGGCCTGACGCCGACGCTGGCGACGCCGTCTCGCACTTCGCCAAGGCCGCGCACGCGGACGGCGTAGATGCCCATGACGGCACTCTGGCGACGCCTGAGATCGACGTTAGCCGTCGGATACCCGAGTTTTCTCCCGAGCATCTGGCCCGGCACAACACGGCCCGACATGCTGTACGGCCGACCCAGCAGAGCGGCCGCCCGCGCATCGTCGCCGACGGCCAGGGCATC
Organism: Woeseiaceae bacterium; assembly: GCA_030066655.1. Taxonomy (GTDB): domain Bacteria; phylum Pseudomonadota; class Gammaproteobacteria; order Steroidobacterales; family Woeseiaceae; genus UBA1847. Next base: position 5,851 of record JASJBE010000095.1, read on the forward strand.
GCGGATCGCCGTACTGCTGACGCGCGTACCGTCGACGACAACACTTTCGACATCCTCGACGGAGAAATCCAGCGCGCGGCCGACCCGCCGCAGCAGATTGACGTCGCCCTCGCGCTTGCGGGCGAATCGAAAGTCATCGCCGATCACGACGTGCCTCGCATTCAGTCCATGCACGACAATCTGCCGGACAAAGTCTGCCGCGCTGATGTTTTGCATCCGGCCGCTGAACCGCAGACAGAGGAAGATGTCGATACCCAAGTCGCGAAGCGCCGTGAATTTTTCCCTGAAGCGCATGAGCCTCGCGGGAGGCTCCCCGACGGAGAAGAACTCTCGCGGCGTGGGTTCGAAGCTCATGACAACGGCGGGTACGCCCCGTTCGCGAGCTTCCTCGATAACACGCGAGAGCAAAGCCTGGTGCCCGAGGTGGAGCCCGTCGTAGGCGCCGATCGTAATAACACTGCCTTTCGCCAGAGAGGCGAACGGCATCTCTTCAGTATGTCTTACGAGGCGCATATCAGGATTGCTTGAGCTTCAGATGTGACGGGCGGAGACCAACCAGGATCAGGGCAGCGAAGTACACGGCGGCCGCGACAGCGACGCTGAGCAGAAGCCACGACACGCGTGCGCCTATTGTAGCGTCCAGCCACCATTGCAGCGACCTCAACATCGGCGAAAGTGCCAGCAGCATGACGACGTTGGCAGCCGCAACCTGCAGCAGGTACCGAAGCCAGCCCGCCGCCAGCCTCAAGACCTGTTCACGACGCAGGATCCTGTAGAGCAGTAACGCATTGACCAGTGCCGCGATCGATATCGCCAGCGCGAGTCCGGCGTGCGGCGCCGGGTGGTCGATAGACACCAGCGACCAGGCGAAGATGACGCTCAAGACGAAATTGACGCCGAGTGCGATCAGGCCCACCTTGACCGGGGTCTTCGTATCTTCTCGCGCGAAGAACGCGGGCGCCAGGATCTTGACGAACGAGAATCCGACGAGGCCCAGTGCGAACGCCTGCAACGCCAGCGCCGTCAGCCGCACGTCCTCTGCCGAGAATGCGCCACCGTAGAAGATCGTCGTCACCAGCGGCTCCGCCAGGATGATCAGACCTACCGCCGACGGCACGGCAATCAACGTGACGAGCCGCATGGACCAGTCGATCGCGTCGGAAAACGCTTCAGACGCACTGTTGGCCGCCTGGCGTGACAGGTAAGGCAGTGTCACCGTTGCCAACGCAATGCCGAACACGCCGAGCGGGAACTCCATTAATCGGTCCGAGTAATACAGGAGGCTGATCTTGCCGACGCTCAGCATCGACGCAAGAATGCCGCCCAACAGCACGTTGATCTGTGCGACCGACGATCCGAAGATCGCTGGGAGCATCAGCCTCGCGACCCGCTTGACACCCTCGTGCGCGGGACGCCATGACGGACGCGGCAGGGCCCGGATGGCCAGGAGGAACGGGACCTGGAATCCCAGTTGCACGACGCCGGCAATGAACACGCCGTAAGCCAACGCCATGCCAGGCTCCTCGAGCCGCGGCGCCAACCCGATCGCGCAGCTGATCAGCACGACGTTCAGGAGCACGGGCGTGAATGCCGGCACGGCGAAGCGACCGTAGGTATTTAAAATCCCCCCGGCGAAAGCGGTCAGCGACACGAAGAACAGGTACGGAAACGTAAACCTGAGCATCAGCGTTGCGACGTCGAAGCGCCCGTCGTCGCCGATGAAGCCCGGCGCTACGATAGCCACCAGCACCGGCGCGGCGATGACACCGACCAACGTTATGACGAATAAAATGACGCCGAACGTGCCTGCCACCGAGTCGACAAACTCCCTGGCCTCATCGTGGCTGTGCTTTTCCCGGTAGCGAGCCATGACCGGCACGAAGCCCTGCGAGAACGCACCCTCGGCGAAAAAGCGGCGCAGCATGTTCGGTATCCGGTTGGCGACCAGGAACGCATCCATGATCAGCGACGCACCGAAGAAACGGGCGAAGACGACGTCTCTGACGAGGCCCAGCAGCCGCGACAAGAGCGTCATGCCGCCGACGACGGAGGTGCTCGCCAGCAGTCCAGAACCACCCCTGTCATCGCTGCTCTCGGCGACATGCGCTGATTTGCGCCCGGAATTGTCGTTTGTCGCGGTCATTTCTGCCGAAAGTCTAGCCTATAAGTTGCGTAGAATCAGTGATTTAGCCGCAGACAAAGGGCATCGGTAACAAACCGTCATTTGCCATTGACATTCCCCTGTTCGGCGCGAATAATACGCGGCTCTTTGATCTCTGGACACGGAAAAAACAGTGGCAAACATCAAGTCAGCCCGTAAACGCGCCAAACAGGCGGAAAAAACGCGCAAGCACAACATGGGCCTGCGCTCACGCATGCGCACGCAGATCAAAAATGTCCTGAAGGCCGTTGAAGCCGGCGACAAGGAAGCAGCCCAGACAGCTTACAAGGCCGCCGTGCCCGTCATCGACAGCATGGTCAACAAGCATATCGTGACCAAGAACAAGGCCGCTCGTCACAAGAGCCGCCTGAACAAGATGGTCAAAGCCCTCGCCGCCTGACGCGAAAACGCACACGAAAAAACCCGCCCTCGAGGCGGCTTTTTTTTGGATTTTTCGCACGTCAGCGAATCAGAGATCGCGCTCCCAATCCTCCATCGGCTCGGTCTCGAATTCTCGTGCAATCGCCTTTGCCAACGTATCGGTGCCCTGACCCGTCGCGGCGCTGACCTCGAAGACCCGGCCGTTCCAGCCGAGCGCATCGACGAGGGCTTTTCTCCTCGCCGCCAGTTCCTCATCATCCAGCAGATCGACCTTGTTGATCACGAGCCAGCGCGGCATGGCGGCCAGTTCGGCCGAGAATTGCTTAAGTTCTGCGGCGAGCGCCAGCACGCTGTCTGCCGGGTTTACTGACTCGTCCATCGGCGCGATGTCGACGACGTGCAGCAGCAGTCGGGTCCGCTGCAGGTGCTTGAGAAACTGGATGCCGAGGCCTGCGCCCTCGGCGGCCCCTTCGATGAGGCCGGGTATATCGGCCATGACGAAGCTCTGTAGCCTGCCGACGCGGACGACGCCGAGATTGGGATGCAGGGTTGTGAACGGATAGTCGGCGATTTTGGGCTTGGCTTGCGACATCGCCGAGATCAGCGTCGATTTTCCGGCGTTCGGCATCCCCAACAGCCCGACATCGGCCAGGACCTTCAGCTCCAGCTTCAGGTGACGGCTCTCGCCCTGCGTACCGGGTGTCGTCTTCCTCGGCGCACGATTGACGCTGCTCTTGAATCGCGTGTTGCCCAGCCCGCCGCGGCCGCCTTCAACGACCATCTGACGCTGGCCGATTTCTGTCAGGTCACAGATAATCTCGCCGGTATCGACGTCCTCGACGACAGTGCCCTGCGGTACATGCACATCGAGGTCCGAACCCGACTTGCCGGTCTTGTTCCTGCCGGCACCGGGTTCGCCATTCTTCGCTTTGAACTTTCGGGCAACGCGAAAATCGGCCAGTGTGTTCAGCGCATCGTCTGCGACGAGATAAACGCTGCCGCCGTTGCCGCCGTCGCCGCCGTCCGGCCCGCCGCGTTCCACGTATTTCTCGCGCCTGAAACTGAGGCAGCCGTTGCCGCCGTTGCCAGCCAAAACGCGAATCGTTGCCTCGTCGACGAATTTCATTGCTCTTTGGATCCGCAGATACAAAAAACCCCGCTGCCGCGGGGTTTTTCGGGCGATGCCTGAAGCGTCCCTAGCCTTCTAGTACGCTGACGTACTGGCGATTCTGCGGGCCTTTCTTCTCGAACTTCACGTGCCCGTCCTTCTTCGCGAAGAGCGTGTGGTCACGCCCGACACCGACGTTGACGCCGGCATGGAAGCGAGTACCGCGCTGGCGCACGATGATGTTGCCCGCCGTCACTTCCTGGCCGCCGTAAATCTTGACGCCAAGTCGTTTGGATTCTGAATCGCGACCGTTCTTACTGCTGCCGCCTGCTTTTTTATGTGCCATGTTCCTGAGTCCTCGTGTCGACCTAAGGGCGCTCCCTTAGTCCTCTTTCTTTGCCGTCTTTTTGGCTACCTTTTTCTTGGTAGCCTTCTTCGTCGTCGTCTTTTTCGCGGCGGCTTTCTTCGCCGTCGCTTTCTTGGCCGCCTTCTTCTTGGTGGCCTTCTTCTTCGTCGCGGGCGCGTCGTCAGACGCTGCCTCGGCCTTGGGCGCCGCTTTCTTCGCAGCCTTCGCGCCGATGTCCGTGATCTCTACCTCGGTAAAGAACTGTCGGTGCGAGCCCTGTCGAAGGTAATTCTGCCGGCGCTTGAATTTGACCACGTTGACCTTGCGAGTCTTGCCCTGGCGCAATACCTTGCCGGTGACAGAAGTTCCGTCGACCAGCGGACTGCCGACCGTTACATCTGAGCCGTCACCAACGAGCAGCACCTCGTCAAAGCTAATATTCGAACCTTCGTCGGCTTCAATTTTTTCGAGGCGAAGCACATCGCCCTTGGCTGCACGGTACTGCTTACCGCCGCTGCGAAAAACCGCATACATCGTTGTTGCTCCATAGAGTGAGCTGACACATTGCAACTCACTGAGAATTAAGAAATTTCTGCTGATATACCGGCGTGGACGAACACTTGCGGGAACGGCGGCCGGCGCAAAAGATCGCGAATAATATAGGTTCCGGCGCTTCGGGTCAATCATCGAGCGCCGTGAAATACTTCGCCATATCAAAGGCTTGCCTGACACCGGGGTCCGGCTGTAGCAATGGCTTTGTATCGCCAATTGGCCTCATTTCAGGCATTATCTGCGCCGTATGCAACTTGCCCGGACAATCCAGACTGAAATGACGTTCGACGAGGTCACGGACCTCGCCCGAGAGGACGTCGCCGCCGTTGACCGCCTGATCACCAGCAGCCTCGAAACTGACGTTCTGCTGGTGTCGCAGGTGGCCGAATACATCGTCAAAAGCGGCGGCAAACGCCTGCGACCGCTGATTGTGCTGCTGGCAGCTCGGGCGTTGGGCTATGAAGGCGAGCAGCACGTTCGGGCGGCCGCAATCATCGAGTTCATTCACACGGCGACGCTGCTACATGACGATGTCGTCGACTCGTCATCCCGCAGGCGCGGCAAGGACTCCGCCAACGCGGTGTTTGGCAACCAGGCGAGCGTCCTGGTCGGCGACTTCCTGTACTCGCGCTCGTTCCAGATGATGGTGGACATCGGCAGCATGCGCGTCATGCAGATCCTCGCCGACGCGACGAATACGATCGCCGCTGGCGAAGTCATGCAGCTGATGAACGTGCACGACCCGGACACGACGGAAGACAACTATCGGCAGGTGATCTACCGCAAGACGGCGCGCCTGTTCGAGGCCGGTGGCCAGATCGCAGCGGTACTTGCAGACAGCGATGAGGCCACAGAGAAGGCCTTCACCCGATACGGGCAGCAGCTCGGCACCGCTTTCCAACTCGTCGACGATGCGCTCGACTTCGACGCATCACCGGAAGAGCTCGGCAAGAATCTCGGCGACGATCTCGCCGAAGGCAAGCCGACCCTGCCGCTCATCTATGCGATGTCAAAAGCGAGGGATTCCGAGCGCCAACTGCTCCGAGACGCGATCCTCGAAGGCGGCATCAGCCGGCTGGAAGAAATCCAGCAGATCATTGAATCCACCGGAGCCCTCCAGTACACTGCGGCGCGCGCTCAGGAAGCCGCCGATCAGGCAATAGACGCTATATCCTCAGTTCCCGACTCGGATTACAAGCAGGCCTTGATAGCAATCGCGGATTTCGCGGTCCAACGACGTTCCTGATCAAGCGACGGGGTGTAGCTCAGCCTGGTAGAGCACTGTCTTCGGGAGGCAGGGGCCGGAGGTTCAAATCCTCTCACCCCGACCAAGTTCGAGAATCGAAAACGCCGCTGCCTCACCAAACGGGGTAGCGGCGTTTTCGATTCTCGAACTTGGTCGGCTGTGATGGAGCCGAATTTAGGTTCACAAAATCGCGCAGCGATTTTGGGCAAGCTCGCGAAGCGAGCTGGTCCCGAAGGGATTGACGCCGAAGGCGGCAACCAAATCCTCTCGCCGGCGCCTCAGACCGCGACCAACGTTCTACGCGCTTATGTGGTAGCGGCCACGACACACTGAACAATGTAGACACTAAAGATCAATCCGCACCTGCCAACGGGAGGAACCTAGAATACGAAAGCGGTTACGATTCCCAAGAATGCCTCCAACCACTTGTCGCTGATTTCGTTAATGACACGTCAATCCAACTCAACCAGAACCCCAAATCACCACTACACAGGCCGCACAGCCGCCCTGGCCACCATGCACGGCAAACAAGCCGCCATCTCACCCGTCCTTGAAGCCCGTCTGGGCCTGTCGATCGTCGTACCGGATTCACTGAACACCGACACTCTCGGTACCTTCACCGGTGAGGTAGAGAGACCAGGCAACATGCTCGAGACTGCGATTGCCAAGGCCAGGCTCGGCATGCAGGCAGCCGGCACCGATATCGGCATCGCGAGCGAGGGCAGCTACGGGCCACATCCGATCATGCCGTTCGTTCCGCTCGGCCGCGAACTGATCGTGCTGGTCGACGATGCGAGGGGCATTACGATCAAGGAAGTTCTGCTTTGCGAGACCACCAACTTTCACCATGTTTTGGCGGGTTCGATCAATGGTATCGACGATTTCCTGGAGCGGGTCCGTTTTCCGGCGCACGGGCTGATCGTGAGGCCGAATCGACCGACAGCTGCGGCCACAAGGATCGTCAAGGGTATTCAATGTCGCGATTCACTGGCGGAGACCATCCTCGACAGTGCCGAGTCGTCTTCAGACGGGCGAGCCCGGATTGAAGCGGATATGCGTGCCCATCAGAACCCCACGCGAATGGCTGCTATCGCCGATGCCTCCAGCCTGCTTGCGGAACGTGTGAACAGTCTCTGTCCGTCGTGTGAAACACCGGGGTTCGGGAGAGAGGGCTCCGAGGCCGGACTGCCCTGCTCCTGGTGCGGCGCCCCGACTGAGCGCGTGTTGCGCGAGATCTTCGGATGCGTGGCCTGTGACTACACGGAGAAAAAAGCACGTGGTGACGGGCTCACAGAAGCCGATCCGGGGCAGTGCCAATATTGCAATCCTTAGGATCCACCCGGGCGGGGCGTAGAACTCAGTAGCAAGCGTTTGCTTGCGATCAGTCGTCCTCAGCTGCGCTGTCGAGGCTGACGCAGGGGCGTTTCAGTCCGTTCGCGAAGGAAGACGATATAACGACGGTCATGCTCGGGCGCGGGCATGCACGACAGCTCGGCGACGAACTTCTTGCCGGTCAGCGCCTTGCAGATCACGAGTACCGAGCCCGAAATCTTGCACTCGGGATCGCTGCCGCAGAGGTCGGCGAAGCTTCCAAGCTTGCGATCGTCTTCGACATACTCGCTGATCAGCCAATCAATCTTCATCGGCATAAACATGTTGACCGGCCAGGAGAACAGCATTGCTGCCGCCTGGTTAGCGTCAATGATCTCTCCTTCCCCGTTGACGGCGAACGCGCACTCCGAAAAGGACTCGAGGAGTTCGGCGCTGGACTCCGCCGGTTGTGCGTCTTCTTCCCTGCGCAGCCTGAACTCGCGAATCAGGAAGGTGCTGGTGATGCCTGCAGAAATCGCGACGAGCAGCGAAACCACCGTTCGCAGCGCCAGTGCGTCCCCGGACGGCAGCAGAGCTTTTGCAATGGGTGTTCCGGCGAGCGAGGTCGTCAGGAAGGCGTCGAACAGCCAGCAGGCGCCACCGAAGGCCAGTGCAATAATCACGGATTCAGGCATCAGCACCGGCGGGTCGCTCTTCATCACCTCAGAAGGTCTGATGGCGGTGCCAGGCAAGGATCTCGCTTGCATAGAGTCTCTCTCAGCGTTGCTCATGGGTCGGCTGGCAGTTCTTGATTCAACATCGGAATTCTGCGTTAAGGTCAGAATCCCGACCATCGGGGTTTCTCTGAAAAAGCAGGGGGAAACACCCCGGTACGGACGGCTCACGTTTGTGGCAAAAATGCAACACATCGGGGCATAATCCGGCAATCTAGTGCATACTGTGCCTACTCCGGCGGTGTCCTGAATTAGTAGAGAAATCATAGTCTTGTCTGACGAGAAGCAGCCATCAATGAAATTCAGACCAGCGTTCCTGCCGTTTCTCCGTTTCGCCTGGGCGATTGCGGCGGCTGTCGCTGCCAGCATTGGCGTTTTGCTGTACGCGGGCGTGGATGTCCCGATTCCCTTCACAACTATGCTGGTGCTCATTGTTGTGACATCGCTGATGGGAGGCCGACTGTCGGGCGTATTGTCCGGACTTTCCCTCGTGAGCCTCGGCGTTTTTGTCTACGTATTGCGGCTCGGCGATCCTCCACTGCTGCAGGTGCTGGAAGAGCTTTTGATGGGCAGCATCGTTGCCGTTGGCCTTGGTCTGTTTCTCGGATCCATCCGGCAGACGCTGGAAGATGCCCTGGTAGAGATAGAGCGACAATCGCGTGAAATCGCTGCACAGAACAAGGATCTGATACGGCGTGTCGACGAGAACTCGGCAGCACTGAACGCCACCCGACAGAGACTCTACGAATCGCAGGAGCGACTCCGGAACGCAACCCGGCGACTGATCGATGCGCAGGAGACCGAGCGTCGCGGCCTTGCCAGGGAACTGCATGACGATATCGGACAGTCACTGACCGCATTGCGAATCAACCTCGAAAGCAACAAACGCAACTTCGCGCAGGATGCGACCTCCCTCAAAGTCATTGAGACCTCGTATCGCCTCGTCGACGAAATTATCGCCAGCGTGCGTGAGCTCTCGCTGACACTTCGCCCTTCCTTGCTGGACGATCTCGGCCTGATCGCAGCCCTTCGCGAATACGTCGGCAAGCAGCTCGAGCGCGCGGATGTTTCATTAGACCTGGACGTCGAAGGCTCCGACGCGGCAATCGATTCGACACACAGCATCGCCGCCTACCGGATCGTCCAGGAAATCATTTCCAATATCACGAAGCACGCGTCCGCCAGTCATGTCGATATGTCCTTGTTCGTCAACACGCAATTCTTTCGTATCGGAATTCGCGACGACGGTGTCGGCTTTGACGTCGACCTGGACAAGTCAGAACAGGTCGGCCTCGCCAGCATGCGGGAACGGGCAACGCTCTTGGGCGGGAAGGTCGAGATTGACTCGACGCCCGGCGAAGGGACAATGGTGACGGTGCAGATTCCCCTTTCGTTCAACGTCGATGAGGATGCGGCTGCATGAGCAAGTTACGAGCGTTGCTGGTAGACGATCACAGTCTCGTAAGGGCTGGTATCCGCGAGATGATCAACGGCAACAGCAGCGACATCGAGGTTGCAGCCGAGACGGACAACGGACGGGACGGCTTGAAAATCGTCAACGGCCAGGACATCGACATCCTGATCACCGACCTCTCCATGCCGGACATGGACGGGATCGCGCTCATCAAGGCCGCGCGGAAGAGAAAGCCCGATTTGAACTGCATCGTGCTCAGCATGCACACCGCGAATGAATACGTTGCCGCCGCCTTCAAGGCCGGCGCTTGTGGGTACCTGCACAAGAACGCCAGTACCGACGAGTTGATGCAGGCGCTGAATGCGGCGAAGAACGGAAGCTACTACCTGCACCCGAACATCGCCGGGTCGCTGGTGGAGATGCTGCGCGAGTCTGACGTGAATACCGACCCGCTGGAACGGCTGTCAGACCGCCAGAGAGACGTGCTCAAACTGCTAGCCGAGGGCAACAGTACGAAGTCCATTGCCGAGATCATGAGCGTTAGCCCCAAGACGGTCGAGACTCACCGCGCGGAGATCATGCGCCGCCTCGACATCCGTGACGTGCCGGGGCTCGTGAAGTTCGCCGTGGCCCACGGCCTCGTCGATCTCGAATCCTGGTAGTCGCCCGGAGGCGCGGCGCTCAGCCGCTAAAACCGAACAGCCTTTCCGCGCGAATCTTCTCCGCAACGGCCGTCGGGACCTTTTCTTCCCACGCCAGGTCCCCTGCCGCGATCATGCGCAGGACATCGTGCGAATAGATGTGCAGATGCTCGGTCGAGACATTCTCCAGCGGTAGCACGCAGTCCCTGGCTCGCAGGTGATTGAGCAGGTGATCCAGACCGTTGGCGAGCTTCAGTGACTCAATACCCTCGATTTCGCCGGTGTCTGAGTTCTGAACGGGATAGATCAGTAGCTTGAGCTGATTCTTGAAGAGGCGGCCGAAACTCTCGAGGATGCCGCCGTCGAGGTCCTCGTAATAACTTTCGTCGAACAGGCTCTTCAGGGTCTCGAGGCCCATCGCGATGCCGATCGGCCTGTGCGTGTATCGATACAGGTAGGCCGCAAGTCGATGGTACTCCTGGTAGTCCGAAATCATCACGGTACAACCGGTGACGGACACGGCCCCTGCCCGGCTCAGAAAGTCCTCGAGGCAGACATTGGCGTCCTCCTTGAGGTTGTGCATCGAGATTTCCATGATCGGCATCGTCTCGCCCGGCGCAACGTCTGCGACTTTTTCGAAGCGAGCCATCGACGCCTGCAGCATATCCATGTTGACGTGCGTCAGTGGCCGGAACCGGCCTCGCTGTATCAGCAGCGGCTTCTTGCGCAACGCCTCGGATGGCTGCAGCACTTTGCCATCGGACGAAAACATCGCTGCGCCCGACAAGCCAAGCTCGACGAGTCGAAGCGAGAGTATGCGGTTGTCCGCAGCCTCGAAGGCCGGCCCGCTGACGTCGATCATGTCGACCTCGATACGGGCAGTCGAGAGATTGTCTGCCAGCGCGGCGATCATCGCCTCGGGGTCGCTGTGCAGCCGGTAAGCAGCGTGAATCAGGTTGACGCCCACGATACCTGCCGCGTCCTGCTGTGCCGCGTTATTGTCGTCCAGCAAGCGGATATGAATGATGATGGAGTTGTCCGGCTCCCCGGCCCGAAGCTGGAATCGCAGGCCCATCCAGGCGTGGCATTCGTTGGTACCGTGATAGTTGCGCGCGGAAACGGTATCGGCAAACGTGAAAAACGCTGTTGATGCCCCGCGTTGCTCGGTCAGTCG
>JASJBE010000094.1 GCA_030066655.1 Woeseiaceae bacterium
CACCGCCGCATACTCCGTGGAGGACTGCAGCCAGACAACGCCGTCAGTATTGTCGTGTACCAGCTCGGAATCCGTTTCCCCGATCGCGGCACAACCGGTCAGCAAGACGAGAATCAACAGAGTGAGAACGGTTCGATAGAGGCTCATGATTGGCTCAACAGTGGTCGGAGACAGCAATCTACATGATTCCATTGGCCGTTTGGCGACTATCTGACGGCTGAATCCCGCTTAAAACCCGGCGTTTCATCGATTCCAGATGGCCTTTTTGAAGACGGCGACGAGGATAAGCGTTTAGAATATGGCATTGGCCGTTGCGGTCGACCGCGAGCTTGAATTCAGCACCGGGCGACCTTGATAAAACGGTAATCTCCATCCGCCATACTTAGCCTCGTGCGCGACCACAGATGCCGCCGGATTTCCCGCGCCCGCTGCGGCGCACGCTCAGAGGCGCGATAGCAGACCAACGATGAAAGGAAGGGCTCCAGCACAATGACCGACGCCGACGACAAGACCTCCAATCCGCGCGTAGCCGCCGGCGCGCGCACGATCAGCGACATGATCGAGACCCGCCTGTCGCGCAGGGCGTTCCTCGGTGGTGTGACCGCGACCACGGTGACCTTCGCGCTCGGCGGTTGTGCGACCGACGACTCCGCGGAGCTTGCGATGCCGAAAGCGATCGACTTCGACTTCGAGGAGATATCGCGCGCGCTGGACGGCACGCACCATGTGCCCGACGGGTATTCTGCCGATCTCGTCATACGCTGGGGCGATGCGCTCTTTGAGGACAGCCCCGCGTTTGACCCGATGAACCAGACGGAATCCGCCCAGCTCCGTCAATTCGGCTACAACAATGACTACCTGGGCTTCGTGAGCCTGCCAGAGGACGAGGACGGCCGCGCGCGAGGCCTTTTGTGCGTCAATCACGAGTACACGTCGACCGCGCTGATGTTTCCGAATGTCGCGCAAGACTACCCGGACTCCATGACCGCCGAACTCTGCCTGGCCGAAATGGCCGCCCACGGCGGTAGCGTTGTCGAAGTGGTCGAGACCAGAAACGGGTGGAAGCCGGTAACCGGCTCGAAATACAACCGGCGCATCACGCCGCATCGGACACCGATGGAAATCGTTGGCCCGGCGGCGGGTTCTCCGCGCCTCGTGACCCGTGGCGACCCGACCGGCCGCCTGGCATCAGGGACCATGAACAACTGCGCCGGCGGCATTACGCCCTGGGGCACCTGGCTCATGGCTGAAGAAAACTTCAACTACTACTTCGCGGGCGAGCCCCCCGAAGGCCATCCGGAGGCGGAAAACCTGAAGCGCTACGGCGTGCCGACGACGCTGTTCGAGTGGGGCCAACACTTCGAGCGCTTCAACCTGGCCGAAGAGCCGAACGAGCCCAACCGCTTTGGTTGGGTCGTTGAAGTCGATCCGATGAACCCGGACTCAACGCCGAAGAAGCGCACGGCACTGGGTCGCTTCAAACACGAAGGCGCCGAGAACGTGATCGCTCCGGATGGTCGCCTCGTGATTTACATGGGCGACGACCAGCGCTTCGACTACGTGTACAAATTCGTCTCGGCCGACCCCGTGGATACGGACAATCCAGCCGCCAACGTCGACCTGCTCGACGACGGGACGCTGTACGTGGCCCGTTTCGACGACGACGGATCGGTCACGTGGCTCGCGATTCGTCACGGCAACGGCCCGCTCACTGCCGAGAAAGGGTTCGAGTCGCAGGCTGATGTGCTGATCGAGACCCGTCGTGCCGCTGACCTGCTCGGCGCAACGCCGATGGACCGTCCGGAGGACGTCGAACCCGACGCTCGCACCGGTTCCGTGTGGGTCATGCTGACCAACAACCACCTGCGGACCGATGAACAGGTCGACGCGGCGAATCCGCGGGCACGAAACGCTTTTGGTCACATCGTCCAGATCATGGAACCCGGCGGCGACTTCACGTCCACCGAATCGCGCTGGGACATCATGGTGAGGTGCGGCGACCCCGCTAATCCGGCAGTGGACGCTGCGTGGAATCCGTCGACCAGCAAGAACGGATGGTTCGGCAGCCCGGACAACTGCGCCATCGACCCATCGGGCCGCCTGTGGGTCGCGACGGATGGCAACGAGGAAACGGGCGCAGCCGATGGGCTCTGGGCGATGGAGACCACCGGAGAACGCCGCGGCACGGGTAAGGCGTTCTTCCGGGCGCCGGCCGGTTCGGAAGTCTGCGGCCCGAAATTCACACCGAACGGTGAGACCCTGTTCCTGTCAATTCAGCATCCCGGAGACGGTACCGGCACGAGCTTTGAGAATCCGCGCACGCGTTGGCCGGACTTCGAGGAAGGCGTACCGCCAAGGCCAAGCGTCGTGGCAATCCGGCGAGAAAGCTGACGAGCACGGCGCGGCATTCGGCGCCCGTATTGCGGGACACGGGCGCGGGGAGAAACAGCAAAGATCAGTTCAGGTCGCGACAGGCTTGTTTCGATCGTCGGCGGTGCCGTTAGTCTCTGTTCGCGAAACTACTCTTCGGCATCGCTTGCGCAGTCGCCGCAGACGCCCTTGATCTCGACGATGGCATTCTCTGGCCGAAAACCGCGCCGATCGGCGATCTCGTCCAGCAGACTGCCGAGGGCCGTCGATTCGACTTCGTCCGCGCTGCCGCATTCCGAACACAGCAGGTAGTGACTCTCGTGGGCGTGGTCAGGGTGCACGCACGCGACGAATGAATGTGTCGACTCGAGCCGGTGGACAAGCCCGACGCGTGTAAGGAAATCCAGGTGCCGGTAAACGGTCAGCGGCGCTATCTTTTTGCCCTTCTTCTCTTCGAGTACGGCGATGAGCTCGTAGGCCGATAGCGGCTTGTTTTGCTCCAGCATCACCGCGTAGGCCTCGCGACGCGCCGGCGTCAGGCGTTCGCCGGTCGCTTTGCAGCGCGCCTCCGCAAGGCAGAGTGAATCCTCGACTGCTGCGTCCAGCGATGTTTCCTTAGCGTGACCAGACATAAACAAACTCTTTCGTCGTTCCGCGGACCCTCACAGGTCGCCAATACCGCCTATTTCTCCACCAGCTGCGCGTCATGCAACTGGTAGACAGCACTCTCACTCTTTGCGAGGGCTTCAAACCGCCCCTCGAGGATGACCGGTTCCCAAGATACCTCTATTCCTTCTTCGGAGAAAACTTCGATCACGCCCGCAGCGCCCCCCGGGATGTGGAAGAAGCAGTGCGGCGGGTTCGATGTCAGGAGGAACCAGTTCTGTTTCTCTTCCGTCTCCAGCGGCATCATGAAACCCGCAATTTTGAGGGTCTCACCGGCACGCTCGCTGACTTCCTCGGGAAATGATGCAACGAGTGTGTACTCATCAAACGTGACGTCGGCCTTCAGCAGCGTGTCCCAGGCGATGCCGCCATCGACAACCTCGGGAATCGGCATCGTGAAGGCTTCAAAACTAATGATATTGACCAGTATGTCGATGCTTTCGTCGCCCAGCGCGACCGTGACCGTGTCCACGCCCATGTCACCGCCGATTAACGAGAATTCGAAGACGCCGTACTGGTTGGTTTCGGGATCCGGCGGTACGTACAACTCGCTGGTGCCATCGATCGTGACCTCTAACGCTGCGCCGTCCACATACTCTTCCCGCTCCGACAGGACTTCGACGGCAAGGTAGGCGAAATCTTCCTGGTAGATATCGATGACGAGTCGGCCTTGTTCATCGAGGTAGCCGGTATCGACTACCGGCCTGAGCGTCATCTTGCCGGCTTCTTCGACGCCCACGGAGTCCATCGCCGCCTGCGGCTCCCAGTCTTTGAACTCGGAGTCGTACTCGGGCTCGGCGTCGAGTTCGTCCTGGGTCAGTGCGCCGTTCGCATCCTGCGCGAGCGCATGTGCCGGAAGCACGGCCAGCAGTACAGCCAGGGCCAGGCAAACAAGCAGGTTTCTTGCGTCTTCGAAAGCCATTAATTTTCCGACAGTGTTCTTGCGGGATCCGTTCTGTAAGCTTGCACGGCGGGAATCACCGCTGCAACGGCGCCGACCGCAAACAGGCCGAGCAACAGGGCCGTCTCAATCGGCAGCCAGACCCAGCCGGTCAGCGCGACACCGCGGGCACTCTCCAGCCAGCCGCCCAGGACCTCCATGGCGACATGGCCAGCAGCGAACCCGAGCGCCACACCGATGATTGAGAGTAGCAGGCCCTCGAGCAGCATCGACATCAGCAATTCCGATCGTGTCGCACCAAGGCAACGCAAGGTAGCGAGGTCGCGCCGTCGTGAATGCAATGACCCGTACAGGGCCGCGAACACGGACAGGCCGGCCGTGACAATCAGGATCCAGGCGAATGCCTCCAGGCCGTCCAGTCCGATTCCGATGAGCTGCAGGACGCGAGACACCTCGACGGCGGGTGCTGCGGCCTGCAGGTCCGGGTCCGCGTTAACCTGACGCGGCATCGTCGCTGCGGCCATCGGCGTTCGATAGCTCAGCAGCATCGCAGTGATCTCGCTTCGGCTGCGATCGTGGTCGTGATCGTGGGCATCGTCGCCATTTGAGGCGTCGTGGTCCGCATGGTCGTGCGCCTCGTCGCCATGAGAGTGATCGTCGCCCGCGTGGTCATGGGGCTCGTCGCCGTGCGAGTGATCATGTTCCGCGTGGTCGTGGCCCTTTTCGGCGCTCGATTGATCATGGTCTTCGTGGTCGTGGGCCTCGCCGCCGTGCGAGTGCTCATCGTCTGCATGGTCGTGGGCCTTGTCGTCGTGCGAGTGATCGCCGGCGTGCAGGTCCCAGACGCTGTCCAGGGAGGTCAGTATCAGTCGATCGACAACGGAGCCGGTCGGTGCGAGTACGCCAACGACCCGGTACGGGCGGTATTCGTGGATGTGCCCGCCGTCGCCGAGTCCGTGAGCACCGGCGAACTGGGAGCCGACCTCCAGCGATGCCGATTCGGCAACCGCGGCGCCAACCACGGCCTCCATGGTCTGAGTCCACGGACGACCGGAGGCCAATTCGGCACCGTAGACATCCGTTATCTCCGCGCTCGTCCCGACGATTCGGAAACCGCGGTAGCTGTCGCCCAGCGACAGCGGCACGGCGCGGGCGATTCTCGGGTCGTTCGCCCAGCGCTCGGCAGCCGCCAGCGGGATATTCCCGGGCGGAACATCCGCGTGGTAGACGGCCGACAGCACCAGTTGCACCGGGCTGCCTTTCGCGCCCAGCACCAGATCGATGCCTTTGGCGTCGCGCGACATCGTGTCGGAAACCTGGGAGCCGGCGAGCAACAGCAGCACGATGCTGGCAGTGCCGAGCGTCATCAGCAGCACGTTTACCGCTGAGGTCAGCGGCGATAAGCCCAGGTTTGCGAAGGCAAGGCGCAGCCAGGTCATGCCGGCGCCCGTAGTTCGAGTTCGGAATCCAGCAGGCCGCGAACGCGCTGGTCGTGT
This sequence comes from Woeseiaceae bacterium, assembly GCA_030066655.1. Lineage (GTDB taxonomy): Bacteria > Pseudomonadota > Gammaproteobacteria > Steroidobacterales > Woeseiaceae > UBA1847. The sequence goes on from JASJBE010000094.1 coordinate 5,434, forward strand.
GTGACAACAAGCAACGCAGCATCGGCAGCCGCGGCCGTTTCCTTCAACAAGTCGATGACCTGACGGGCGTTATCGTCATCGAGCGCCGATGTCGGCTCGTCGGCCATGATGATCGGCGGGCGATGCACCAATGCGCGCGCAATCGCGACGCGCTGTGCCTGCCCCTGGCTCAACATGGACGGTTTGTGATGCTCGAGGCCGTCCAGTCCTAGCCGACGGCACAGCGCATCCAGGTCGTCATTGCTCACGCTGCAGCGCGCGAGTTTCGCCGCGAGCTGGAGGTTGCCCCGGACGTTCAGCGCGCGCATCAGGTGAAACTGTTGAAAGACGAGTCCGATGTGCCGACCGCGATAGCGGTCCAGCGCCGCGCCGCGGAGCTCGGACAGATCCTGTCCCATTAACCGGATAGTGCCGCCAGCCGGCCGCAGGAGTCCCGCCAGCAAGTGAAGGAAGGTCGTCTTGCCGCAACCGGAAGGACCGATCACCGCCATACTGGCGCCCTGCTTGAGTTCGCAACGGGCGACTTCGACGACCGGTCGGTCACCGAAGCCAAAAGAAAGGTCTGTTACATCAACAGCAGCGCTCATTCGATCAAAGACGGGATGTCCGTTAGCTGGCAGACTGACTCTGACTGTTGTGGTGTACCACAGTTCGCTGCGCAGCCCGGAGAGTAAACCAGTGCCGGATATGCGCCGAAACGAGCAGCAAGGCGCCGGCTATGGTCATCGGCTCTTCAAATCGGGCGAACGGAGCGAAGAATGTGCCCGCGAACATCAGCGCGAGCCCGACGGTGGCGGCGGCTATGAACAGGCGGTGGTTGCGGTATGAGCGAGACTTGTGAATGACCCACAGTGTCGCGGGCGCAGCCAAAAGGACTAGGGTCGCGTGCACAACTTCGTTTTCGGCAAACGGTACGGATAGCGCTAGTACAGAGATCAGAACGGGTAAAGCAAGGCAATGGATCAGGCACACAGCCGACAATCCAGCCGCCAGCACGTTAATCCTGGAGACGCCTGAGCCCAGCTCGGTCTGAGAAACGGTGGTGTCTCTGCTCATTCTTTCGGGTGTCCTGTTCGATGAGGCTGCAAGCATTCGCGAGTCGACGCGGTACAGGACCGGGGATTCGAGATGGACTGCAACATCCGGGAGAGTGCTGATGAGCGACGGTGAGCCGCTTCCGACACAGTGTGAAATGTGATTTTATATCAATTCCGGAAACGCACACAAGGCAGCATGCGCGTGCGCGAACTGCCGATTTGACTTATTTGCCGGTTGAATGGGTGGATAGAAAGGCCACTACTGCATGCGCGGCGATCTTCGCCGATGCGGGCTTGGACCTAAATTCTTTGCCTGTATCTGACACATCCAAGATTCCAAAAGGTAGTTTCTTCTGTAATATTCCGCCTCCACCGCCCACCCCGATGAGGTGGCAAGACACAAAATGGACGCCAACATGAAACTGAAACAACTCGCGGCGCTGCTATCAACGACCGCCATTCTGGCCGCCTGCAGCGGCGGCGATGAGGCCTCGACCTCAACCACACCCAATTCAGGAGACCTGCCCGACATGACCGCCACCGACAGCGAGCTGGCAGGTAATCCGTTCCTCGACGACTGGGACACGCCCTTCGGCGTGCCGCCCTTCGACGAAATCGACGACGCGCACTTCATGCCGGCTTTCAAGAAGGGCGTGCTCGAGCTGCGCGCGGAAATAGACGCGATCGTGAGCAACCCGGAACCGGCAACATTCGTCAACACCGTACTCGCGCTGGAGAAGTCCGGCTCATTGGCATCCAGAGTTCGATATACGTTTTATCCGCTGGTCGGCACGGAACTGAATGACGAAATGCGCGAATTGCAAAAGGAAATCGGCCCGATGTGGTCACGCGAGAGCGACGCTATCAGGTTCAACGACGAACTGTTCAAGCGAGTCCAGGCGGTCTACGAGCAGCGTGACAGTCTCGACCTCGGTGAGCAGGAAGCCCGGCTCCTGGAACTGACGCATCGCCGCTTCGTGCGCGCGGGCGCCGGACTGCCGGACGAGGTCAAAGCCGAAGTCGCCGACCTCAATTCCCGGCTGTCCGTTCTCACCACGCAGTTCGCACAGAACCTGCTCGCAGCTACCAAAGCCTTCACGATCGAGTTGACCGACGAGGCCGATACGGCCGGCCTCTCCGACGACTTCAAAGCCAGCATCTGGGACGATGAGAAGCAGGCCTGGGTCCTGGGCCTGAATCGCAGCGTCTACGAGACGTTTATGACGCAGTCGGAAAACCGCGAGTTGCGCAAGCGCCTGTTCGACGGTTACACAAACCGTTCCAATTCCGGCGAGTACGACAACAGCCCGCTGCTGATCGAAATCGCACAGCTGCGCGCAAAGCGCGCGGAGCTGATGGGCTATGCGTCTCATGCGCACTACCAGCTCGACGTTCGCATGGCGAAAACGCCGAAGGCGGCCGAAGATTTCCTGCTGCGCGTCTGGGAGCCCGGGCTCGCGCAGGCGAAGCAGGAGCGCGCCGATATGCAGGCGCTGATCGGCGACGAGTTTACCTTCGAGGCCCACGACTGGTGGCACTACTCGGAAAAGCTGCGGGCTCAGCGCTTCGATCTCGATGAAAACCAGCTAAAGCCCTACTTCGAGCTCGGCGCGGTGACGGACGGCGCTTTCGAAATGGCAAAGCGCCTGTTCAATGTCACGTTCGACGAAATCGACGTCCCGGTCTGGAACGAGGTTGTGACGGCTTATGAAATCAAGGACGAGGAAGGCGATCACCTCGGCGTCTTCATGATGGACATGTTCGCGCGTGACTCGAAGCGCGGCGGTGCGTGGATGAACAGCTATCGCCCGACGTCGAACTTCGACGGCGAAGAGATTCGCCCGATCGTCACCAACAACATGAACCTGTCGAAGCCGCCAGAAGGTTCGCCGGCGTTGATGCGTTTCGCCGAGGTCGAAACCCTGTTCCACGAGTTTGGGCATGGACTGCACGGCCTGCTGACGCAGATCGATTACCCGACCTTTTCCGGCGTAGACGGCCCGACGGACTACACCGAGTTTCCGGCACAGATTCTCGAGCACTGGGCGTCACAGCCTTTGATGCTCGATCAGTACGCGCGCCACTATGAGACCGGCGAAGTCATCCCGACGGATCTCGTGGAGCGACTGATCGCGGCGTCAAACCACAACCAGGGCTTCAGAACGACAGAATTCGTTGCAGCGTCGCTGCTCGATCTTCGCTGGCACATTCTGAGCTCGGAAGAAGCCAACAAGATCACCGACGCGAAGGCGTTCGAGGACAAAGTTCTCGCAGAATACGGCCTGATCGACGAGATCGAGCCGCGCTATCGGTCGCAGTACTTCTCGCACACCTTCGCGGGCGGCTACTCGGCAGGCTACTACGCATACCTGTGGTCCGAGATCCTAGACGCGGATGGATTCAATGCGTTTCTCGAGGCCGAGGACATTTTCGATCCGGAAACGGCTGGCCGATTGAAGAAGTGGATCTACGAAGCCGGTGGACTGCGTGAGGCCGATGAGCTGTATCGCGAGTTCCGCGGCAAGGACCCGAGCATCGAACCGCTGCTCGAGGGACGCGGCTTCGCCACCGGCGAAGGCTGAACCACGAACAGAACGGTCCGCCGTCCAGGCGGCGGACCGTCAGACCGCCAGCAAACGCTCGACCGTCCAGTACGAGCCGACAGCGGCGATGACTAGCGTCGCAGGCAGGACCACGAAACGTCGATAGGTCGACTCAGGCAGCTGTCGTGACTCAATTGCGCGTCGCAATACGAATGCCACCACGAGCGCTACCAGCAAGACGCCGATCTGGCCGATCTCTACGCCCACGTTGAAACCGACGAGCCCCGCGAGGAACTGGTTCTCCGGCAGCCCCAACTCGCCGAAGAACCCGGCAAAGCCGAGTCCGTGCAGCAATCCGAACAGGAATACGACCGGCAGGCGCCAGGACGGCATACGCTTCACGAACACATTCTCGATCGCGACAAACGCAATCGTGGCTGCGATCAGGGCTTCGACCCAGGCTGAATTCAAGCTGATCCACCCCGCCGCCGCCATCCCCAGCGTCAGGCTGTGCGCCAGCGTGAACATCGTGACCTGCAGCACCAGCGCCTTAAGTCGCGTCGACGTCAGGAACAGGGCAAGCACGAACAGGATGTGATCGAGCCCGCCCGGCAGAATGTGGCCGACACCGATGCCGATATACAACCGGGCCGTCGCCAGCGAGCCCAGCTCATTGCCCTGCTCGTCGAGCAGCGGTCGCAACTCATTGCCGCTCTGCATCGCGTTTAGCGCTTCGCAGAGCGCGGGATCCAACCCGCCCTCACCCGGAATACAGAACTCGTCCTCCGGATGAGCGCAGGCCAGGCCGGCCAGCGCGAGCAGGATCAATGCGGTCAGCGTGCGCATGGCCGGACTCTACGCCAAGCGCACGGCTATCGTGAACCTTATTGCCAGTGCGGCACCCGCCCCGGCGTGTACGGTGCGCCGAGGCGCTCCAGCTCGGATTCGAGCGCTGCAAGATCAGACTCGATTGACTTCAGGTCTGTCAGGACCGTTCGAAACTCTGCCGCGGCGATCGCATACGACGTCTCGTACTGGTCGGGCACATCCGATCGGACGTTCAGCAGCAGTCCGTAAACGACGTTCGCGCGACGAGTCACCGACCACGGCACGGGTTCGTTGCGGGACGAGACGCTGGTATCGCCCAGCAGCAAGACGTTCACGTCGTCGAGTCTGGCCTCGATGTCTCGCAATCGCCGCTCCAGCGATTCGTCAGCGGAGGGCGTCAGCGGAATCGCAAGCTTCAGGTGGTCGATGCGCTGACTCAACGCTGCCGACAAACGGCCGGCGCCGGCGACGGCCCGGTGCAACTCACCGGCCTTACGCTGGAAGGCCAGGACGGCGTCCGGATTGTCGCTCGTCTCTTTGCCCTGCGGCAGCGACTTGACCGTGAATGAACGTGGTCCGTCGACTTCGGTCAGCTCGCCCTCTTTTCGAACGGCGAGACTGACCGTGTACTCTCCCGGCGCGGCCAGCGGCCCTTGCGGGTCGGAGGCCCACGGCGCCCGAAACGCTGGCGGTGTCAGGCTGATCGGGTTGGTGGCAGGCCAGCGCAGATCCCAGGCGGTCCGGTGCAGCCCGGCCGACGTCTCACCTTTGACCCGGCGCACGACGTTTCCTTCGCTGTCACGAACGATAAGCAGCACCGACGGGTCTTCCTCACGATCCTCTGCTCGAACCGTGTCCCAGCCGGGGTATGGCGTGTTACCGCCCTCCTTCTCGATATCGATCTCTGCCTTCCGACGAGTCTTTTGCGCGGTCTCGATAGCCTCCTCGAGGCGATACGTGAACACGGCTCCGAACGCCGGGTTAGACGCACTGTAGAAGTCCGCGCCCCTGAATCCCTTCTCGCCGTAGCCGAGCACGTCGCCGACAACGTAGGACCATGCGTCGCGGACGTCGAAAAGATGCTGCGACTCCAGGTCCGCCTGCTTGCTACGCAGCGGCGAGTAGTCGTCAAGAATGTAAATGCTGCGGCCGAAGGTGCCGACGACGAGGTCATTCTCGCGACGCTGGATCTCGATATCGCGCACGGAGATCGTCGGCAGTCCGGTCTTCAGGCGGTGCCATGACGATCCGCCGTCCTGCGTGAAGAAAAGGCCGAACTCCGTTCCGACAAACAGCAGGTCCGGATCGACATGATCCTCGACGATGGTGTGTGCCGAACCGCGCTCGGGCAGGTCTGACGAAATCAGTGACCAGCTCCGCCCGCGGTTCTCGGTCTTCAGCACATAGGGCTTGTGGTCGCCGCGCTTGTGGTTGTCGATGGTCGCGTAAGCAACATCCGGGTCGTGCAGGGACGCGACCGTGTCCTCGATCAATGACATGTCCGGCACGCCACGGAATGACTCGGTGCGGCGCCAGGTCTGGCCGCCGTCTTCGGTCACGTTCATCACGCCATCGTCCGTGCCGACATAGATCAGTCCCTCCACCAGCGTGCTTTCGGACAGGGCTATGGCGGCCCCGTAGATGGAGGTCGAGTCGTTCTTCGCAATGGTGTCGATGCTCCAGACGCGGTCCATGACGGGGAGTTTGTTGCGATCGAGCCGGCGAGTCAGGTCGGGGCTGACCGCTTCCCAGCTGTCGCCACGATTGTCGGATCGGAACAGCTTTTCAGCGGCATAGTAGATGCGCTTGCTGTCGTGCGGGCTGACGATCAGCGGCGTGTTCCAGTTCCATTTGTAGTTGTTCTCGCCACTGCCCGGGTGCGGCACGATGTACACGCGCTCGCCGCTGGTCTTGTCGTAGCGAGCCAGTCCGCCGTACTGGTACTGCGCGTAGATGATGTTGGGATCGTCCGGGTCGAACTGCGGCTCGTAACCGTCGCCGGCCAAGATCAGGTCCCAGTCGCGATTGGCGATGCCGTGACGCAACGTCGTTCGCGACGGCCCACACATGGAGTTGTTGTCCTGCGTACCGCCACAGACGTTGTAGAACGGTTCTTCGTAGTCGGGTTGTATCCGGTAGAACTGGACGATCGGCAGGTTGCTGATATGCCGCCAGTTCGCGCCGTCATCGAAGGTTTCGTAGATTCCACCGTCGCCGCCAATGATCAGGTGCGCCGTATTGTCCGGATTGATCCACAGCGCATGATCGTCGACGTGGCGGTGCTCGATTCCGAGGCGGGTCCAGGAGCGGCCGCCGTCCTTTGACTCGAACGTAAACGTGTCCAGTGAGAACACCCGATCGGGATCGATGGGATCGACAACCAGCTCATTGTAGTACTGCGGGCTCGTCGTCATGTGGTCGGAGCGTTTTTCCCAGCGTAGACCGAAGTCGCTGGAATGATAGACGCCGCGTTCGTCGTCGCTGGCTTCGATGATCGCGTAGATCCTGTCCGGATCGCTGGTTGATCCTGCGAGTCCGATACGGCCCATGTTGTCTTCCGGTAGTCCCGTCGTGACCTCTGTCCAGGTTGCTCCGCCGTCTTCGCTGCGATGTATACCGCTGCCCGGGCCGCCATTAATCAGTGTCCAGACGTGTCGGCGGCGCTGGTAGCTCGATGCGACGATCCGATCGGTGTTTCTCGGATCGACGACGAATTCGTTGATGCCGGTATGTTCGTCGACAGACAGGATGAGTTCCCAGGTCTCACCGCCGTTAGTCGTTCTGTACAGGCCCCGGTCCCCGCCGGAATTCCACAGCGGTCCCTGCGCGGCGACCAGCACCGTGTTCGAATCCTCGGGATCGATCCAGATCTGGCTGATGTGGCCGGACTCCTTGAGCCCCATGTTGTTCCAGGTGACGCCGCCGTCAATCGACTTGTAGACGCCGTCGCCGAAGCCAACGCTGCGCTGCGAATTGTTTTCGCCCGTGCCCACCCAGACCACCAGCGGGTTGGCCGGATCGAGTTCGACGACACCCAGTGCATAAGAACCCTCACCGTCGAACAGCGGTGTCCAGGTGGTGCCATTGTTTTCAGTCTTGAACAGACCGCCCGACGATACCGCGGTGTAATAGACGTGATCGTGCTCAGGATGAAAAGCGAAGTCTGAAATTCGTCCGGACGTCAGTGCCGGACCGATGCTCCTCAGTGGAAGACTGGCGAGCGGGTGTGCGTCGTCGGCGTGAGCGCTTGTCGCGAACTGGCCTGCGAGGCAGGCGATAACAAATGTGAGATTGCGGAGTGTCTTCGTCATGGCCGTTCCTTTGTTCTTGTTATTGGCCTCCCCCGGCAGCACGACCGACTCCGTACTGCATTTCGCGGGGCAGGCGCGCCGCGTTAGCGTCAGACGCGTAGCTTAGCCGAACCGGAGTGCCGATGTTTCCATAGACACCGGGAAACGGATCACCGAATCCTAATACTCGTACTCTTCGAGCCTCAGCCCCGCCATAGTGTAGCCTGCCGTGGCCAGGTAAGAACCCCGGGTTTCCGCCCTGAACGTGCCAACGGCCCAGACGGGATCCCAGATCGAGCTCAACGCCACCGGTTCGTCGAGAACAACGTAGACGATCTGGTTGTGCGGGGGTGGCGGGTAGTGAATGCATGCGCCGAAATACGGCACCAGCAGAAACTCCGTGATCTTACCCTTGTTCGAATACTCGAGCGGAACGACGAAACCGGGCAGTTTCACGAGTTTGTCGTTGTAGTCCTCGACCACGCCGCCTGCCAGGGACTGCGCCGGAAACCCTGCATCTGACTCCTCCTCACTCGGAAAACTGTCGTTTCCAGGACCGTGTACGGGCGGCGGAACGAACTGCGCCGTGCCCTCCGGCAACAGGTTCAGCCAGGTTATTTCTTCGATGTCGTCTGCGTGCGCCTGAGCGCCGAAGATCAGTGTCAGAACGACGCCTGCACGCATCGCGTGATTCAGAAAAGCCATAAATGCTCCGTGTTAAACCTTGACAGTCAGGCCATCCGCCAGGGAGTTTCGATACGCGCGCCAGGCGGGAATGACGCTGACCAGCACGGCGATGAACAGTATTCCAGCAAGCACCGCGAAATCAAAGACTCGCAGCCCCACACTCAACTGGATCCCGAACTCCGCGAGCGCATACGGGCGAACGAGAACCACAGCCAATTGGACAGCCAGGAGTCCGGTAAGTGCGCCGAGAAACGCCAGCAGCGCAGCCTCCGACAGCAGCAGCGAAAAAATATGCCCCGGCCGAGCGCCCACCGAACGCAGCACCGACATTTCGCGTCGACGCTCGTTCAGGCTGACCAGCAAGGTCGCGAGCAGCCCGAGCACCCCGGCCAGAACCACCATCGCCGAAACGCCCAGTAACGCGTATTCGGCGACGCCGATCAGTCCCCACAGCTGCTGTAGCGCAACGCCGGGGATTACCGCGGACAGGGGTTCGCGTTGATACTCATTGAGGAATCGCTGCACCGAGAAGACGGCCACGCGGGACTTGAGTCCGACGAGCACCGCGGTGATGGCTTCGGGTTCATAGCTGTCCAGCGCGGGCGGAGCACGGAATCCGCCCGGAGGAGCATGGATCAGGTCCATGCCCGCCAGGCTGATATGCACCGTCCTGTCGACGGGGGTGCCCGTCCGCTCGAGCACACCGACGACGGTGAACGGGTTGTCATCGTGCGTAACGAAACTCGTCGCCGTCAGGCCGTGGGATATGACGATCTGCTGACCGATGGCGTACCCGAGACGCTCGGCGACTTCCGCACCGATGACGGCGTCGGTGGCGCCGGTGAAAGTGTCGCCGGTCGACAGGCTGAGTTTAAGGCCATCTGCGTACTGGTAGTGCTCGAAATAGTCGAGGTTGGTGCCCAGGACGCGGAAACCCTTGTGCGCATCACCGAGGGACATCGGGATCAGCCAGTCGACTTCCCGCCGCGCCTGTATCGTCTCGAAACTCTCCCAGCTGATGTTATTGGTCGGGTTTCCGATGCGGAAGACCGAGTACAGCAACAGGTTCAGGTCGCCGCTGCGAGCGCCGATAATCAGGTCCGTACCGGAGATCGTGTTCGCGAAACTGGTCTGCGCGTCGGTCCGCACCCGATCGACGACACTCAGGAGCGCGGCGCTGACGGCGATCGAGGCCAGCGTCAGCGCCGCAGTGCCGCGCCGATTCCAGAGGCTCTTGAAACCCAGTGAAAACGTGTTTCGCAGGCTATGCAGCATCGGGATGACGCTCCGTCCGGTTGATGTCCCTCAAGTCGATCGCTTCATCGAAGTGACTGGCAAGCGACTGGTCGTGACTAACGAAAATGACCGTGCTGTCGGCGCTCTCGCACTCGGCCAGCAACAGGCTCACAAAGTCTCGCCGGCGATCGGCATCGAGCGACGACGTCGGCTCATCCGCGATGATCAACTCCGGTCGTCCGATCAGTGCTCTGGCCGCCGCGACGCGCTGCTGCTGGCCGACACTCAGATCTGTCGAGCGCCGCGCACGGAGCCGTTCGTCGATGCCAAGCTCCGACAGCAGCCGTGCGGCCGATGCCTCCACGGCGCCATCGTCAGACTCAGCCCGCTTCAGTCGTCGCTGGGAGTACCGGCACGGCAGGCACACGTTCTCAACCACAGACAGATACGGCACGAGATTGAACTGCTGGAAGATGATCCCGAGGTGGTCAGCGCGGACCCGATCGCGCGCAGAGCCCTTCATCGCCGACAGGTCCTGATCCAGCACCGAGACGCGTCCCTCGCCCGGGACGAGCACGCCACCGATCATGGAAAGCAGCGTACTTTTTCCGCAGCCACTCGGTCCGTACAGGAAGACACGCTTTTTCGGCTCGATGGCCAGGGCATCGATCGAGAGAACCTCTTCGCCTGCGATGTAGCCAAATTTGAGGCCCTCGACCGATACGGCGTGGGCGTACTCCGCTCTCGGGTCAGACACTTAAGACTACCGTCCGGCGAGTGGCAGCGATGTGTCCTTGGCCGTCAGGTTCATCACCTGCGCGCCATCGGACGTCAGCAGCTGAACCCGCACCGTCTGCACGCTTATAAAGCCCTCGATGAAGCTGAGCGCCAGGGCGTCGAGCGCGGACGGGTTGCGGCAGGTCCACTGGTAGGCGGCATTGAACTCGGCGTGCTCGGAGGCGTGGTCGTGATCGTCACCATGATCGTGGCTGTCATGGTCGTGTTCGTGGCTATCGTGATCATGACTGTCATCGTCGTGGTCGTGACTCTCATGATCATTATCGTGATCTTCATGGTCGTGGCCGTGACTGCCGTGGTCATGATCGTGGTCTTCATGGTCGTGACCGTGGCTGTCGTGGTCATGATCTTCATGGTCGTGAGGGTCACGATCCGCCCCGGCAGCACCCTCACCCGCGATTAATGCCTCCAGGTAATCCGGGGCTGTAATCTCGGTACTGGTCACGCTGCAATCGGCCGCTTCAGGCAGGCCGAACATCGCATCGGCACTCGCGATGATGGCCGCGGCTTTCTTTAGTCGGGATGACTGCTCATCATTGCCGGGCGCGTGTTCAAAACCCACAACGTCCGATAGTGGAGCATCGATCGAAACCGCCAGGGTCTCGTCCTCGATGACCACGCCCAGGTCGATCACTCCGTGAACATGCTGCGCGGAAACGGATGAGGGCGACAGGCCGGCTATCACGAGACCAAGTATCGCGATCAGAGACCCGTTGCGCGACGCGAGATCGCTAACCGGGGTGAATCCCTGTGTGTCGTCGTGCGACTGTCGTGTCGCGGGGTGAGCTGTGTCGAGCGCAACGGTCATTGAGCGTCCCTGTGTCGGCCGTTTGTTTCCTGGATGTCAGCGTATTCTACATAGACGACACGCAGGATCGCTTGTTCCGCGCATTTCCGGTTCCAGGTCGACGCCGAAAAAGATATATTGTAACGTTTCGCCCCCGATCCCAGACTGGAATCTAAAATCATGCAAGCTTCCCCAACGGAAAAACTCCCCGTTACCGTCCTGTCCGGCTTTCTCGGCGCCGGCAAAACCACGGTGCTCAGCCATGTGCTCAACAACCGGGAAGGCAAGAAAGTGGCCGTCATCGTCAATGACATGAGTGAGATCAACATCGACTCGGCCATCGTTCAGAACGAAGTGTCGCTGAATCGCAGCGAGGAAAAGCTCGTTGAGATGAGCAACGGCTGCATCTGCTGCACGT
>JASJBE010000093.1 GCA_030066655.1 Woeseiaceae bacterium
GTCATCGTTGGTCGTCTCATTCCGGCCGGCACCGGCTTTGCGCACCATGCAGAGCGTCGCCGGACGCGGGAGCAGGAGTTTGCTGAGCAGCTTCAGGAGCTGGAGGACGCCCAGAACGCAGCCGCTGCGGCGGAGGCGGAAGAGGCCGAAAGCGGCGCTGAGGCAGGCGACGAGGCAGCAGCCGAGGAAACGTCGACCGAGGCCTGATTGGCCCCTGGTCGGCGAGGCACGGTATTGGCAGGCCGCACCGCTTGACAGCTTTGCGGTCCCGTCACTACAATGCCGGCCCTCATGACGGAGGGCCCGCTTTTTGCGGGCCCTCGACATTACGGCCTTAGGCTTAAAATAACAAAGCGATTCAATCGCTTAACTAGAGGCCCGACACCCGCTAGCTGGATCGAGACGATTCAGGCAGCGGGTGCGCGCGTTTTTTCGGCGCTATCGGGGAAGATTTTTAGAACATTATTGAGAGAGAGCGGCCCATGGCCACAGTAAATCAGCTAGTACGTAAGCCGCGTGCCACCAAGCGCGCGAAGAGCACGGTTCCGGCCCTCGAGGCCTGCCCGCAGCGTCGCGGTGTCTGCACACGCGTGTACACGACGACGCCGAAGAAGCCGAACTCGGCGATGCGGAAGGTTGCCCGTGTCCGCCTGACGAATGGCTTCGAGGTGACGAGCTACATTGGCGGCGAAGGCCACAACCTGCAGGAGCACTCGGTGGTTCTGATTCGCGGCGGCCGTGTTAAGGACTTGCCGGGTGTTCGTTATCACACGGTCAGGGGCACGCTCGATTGCGCCGGTGTATCCGATCGCAAGCAGGGACGAAGCAAGTACGGAACCAAGCGTCCCAAGGGATAGCCAGGCATTCCGCCATCGGGCGGATTCGCGAGAGAACAGATTAGAGAATAACCATGTCGAGAAGATCACAGGCACCAAAACGCACGATCCTGCCGGACCCGAAGTACGGCAGCCAGCTGCTGGCAAAGTTCATGAATATGATCATGAACGACGGCAAGAAATCCGTTGCTGAGCGCATCATCTATGGTGCACTCGACCGGATCGCCGAGCGCGAGACACAGACAGACGACAAGGCGCTGGAGCTGCTGGAAACGGCGCTCGAGAACGTCAAGCCCGTTGTCGAGGTGAAGTCTCGCCGCGTCGGTGGTGCGACTTACCAGGTACCTGTCGAGGTTCGGCCGGCACGTCGCCAGACGCTCGCGATGCGTTGGGTCATCGACGCGGCGCGCAAGCGTAGCGAGAAGACCATGGCTCAGCGCCTGGCGCACGAGCTGCTGGACGCAGCTGACAATCGCGGCTCGGCAGTGAAAAAGAAAGAAGACACGCATCGCATGGCGGAAGCCAACAAAGCGTTTTCGCACTACCGCTGGTAACGGGTTACTCATAAGAGCATCCCAGGATTTGTCGTGGCCCGCACAACACCCATCGAGCGTTACCGCAATATCGGCATCATGGCCCATATTGATGCGGGCAAGACGACAACGACGGAACGAATCCTTTTCTACACCGGCGTATCGCACAAGATAGGCGAGGTGCACGACGGCGCAGCCGTTATGGACTGGATGGAGCAGGAGCAGGAGCGTGGCATCACGATCACGTCCGCTGCGACGACCTGCTTCTGGCAGGGCATGGCCCAGCAGTTCGACGAGCACCGCATCAATATCATCGACACACCCGGCCACGTCGACTTCACGATCGAGGTTGAGCGCAGCCTGCGCGTCCTCGATGGCGCGGTGACCGTGCTGAGCTCGGTCGACGGCGTGGAGCCGCAGACGGAGACGGTCTGGCGCCAGGCGAACAAGTACGGCGTACCGCGAATGATCTTCGTTAACAAGATGGATCGCGTCGGCGCCGATTTCCTGCGCGTCGTGGAACAGGTTCGCAAACGCCTGGGCGCCAACCCGGTCGTTATCCAGCTGCCGATCGGGGCCGAAGAAAATTTCGAGGGCATTGTCGATCTCGTGCGGATGAAGGCGATCCGCTGGTCTGACGAGAACATGGGCACCCTGTTCGAGGAGTCCGACGTTCCTGAGGACATGCTCGACGAGGCGCGCGAATGGCGCGACAAGCTCGTCGAAGCGGCCGCCGAGGGCAACGACGAGCTGTTGAACAAGTTCCTCGAGGGCGGTGAGCTGAGCGAAGACGAGATCCGTTCCGGCCTGCGCCAGCGCACGCTGACCAATGAAGTCGTCGTCGCACTGTGCGGCACCGCGTTCAAGAACAAAGGCGTACAGACGCTGCTCGATGCGGTCATCGACTACATGCCGTCACCGATCGACGTTCCGGCGATTCGCGGACATATCGACGAACAGACAGAGGGTGAGCGCCACCCGGACGACGAAGAGCCGTTTTCGGCGCTGGCGTTCAAGATCGCGACCGATCCGTTCGTGGGCAACCTGACGTTTTTCCGGGTTTACTCCGGGATCCTGAGCTCGGGCGACACGATTTATAACCCGGTCAAGGGCAAGAAGGAGCGCATCGGTCGTCTGCTGCAGATGCACTCGAACGATCGCAAAGAGATCAAGGAAGTCCGGGCGGGCGATATCGCGGCCGCGGTTGGAATGAAGGACGTCACGACTGGCGACACGCTGTGCGACATCAACCACCAGATTACGCTTGAGCGCATGGAGTTTCCGGCGCCGGTCATCTCAGTTGCCGTCGAGCCCAAGACGAAGCCGGACCAGGAGAAGATGGGCATCGCACTGCAGAAGTTGGCCAAGGAAGACCCGTCATTCCGCGTGCACACGGACGAGGAGTCCGGGCAGACGATTATCTCCGGTATGGGAGAGCTTCATCTCGATATCATCGTCGATCGCATGAAGCGTGAGTTTAAGGTTGAGGCGAACGTCGGCAAGCCGCAGGTGGCCTACCGCGAGACGATTCGCGCCTCGATCGAGCAGGAAGGTAAATTCGTCAGGCAGTCTGGTGGCCGTGGTCAGTACGGACACGTGTACCTTCGCATCGAGCCGATGGAGCCGGGTGCGGGATACGAGTTCGAGAACGCGATCGTCGGTGGTGTCGTTCCACGGGAGTACATCCCGGCCGTCGACAAGGGCGTCCAGGAACAGATGGAGAACGGCGTCATCGCGGGCTACCCGGTCGTGGACTGCAAGGTCACGCTGTTCGACGGTTCCTATCATGACGTCGACTCCAGCGAGATGGCGTTCAAGATCGCCGGCAGCATGGCGTTCAGGGAAGGCGCGACCAAGGCGAAGCCGGTGTTGCTGGAGCCGGTCATGAAGGTCGAGGTTGTGACGCCGGAAGATTACATGGGCGACGTGATGGGCGATCTGAATCGCCGTCGCGGACTGCCCCAGGGCATGGACGATTCGCCGTCGGGCAAAATCATCCGCGCGGAAGTACCGCTGGCCGAGATGTTCGGCTATGCAACCCACCTTCGCTCGATGAGCCAGGGCCGCGCGGTCTACTCGATGGAATTTGAGAAGTATTCCGAGGTCCCGCAGAACGTTGCGGACACGGTGATGAGAAAAGCCTCTTGAGCGAGGGGCAGCAGTATTAGCCAGGCCGCAGCTGCGGCGTTATTGAACTTGTTTTAAATTAACTTAAAGAACCAGCCGGGAACAGGGCAATGTCAAAAGAGAAATTTGAGAGAACAAAACCGCACGTAAACGTAGGCACGATTGGTCACGTCGACCATGGCAAGACGACGCTGACGGCGGCGTTGACGAAGTGCATGGCGGATCTGCACGGTGGTGCGGTTCAGGCGTACGACCAGATTGACAACGCACCGGAAGAGCGCGAGCGCGGTATCACGATTGCGACGGCCCACGTTGAGTACGAGAGTGTGAACCGTCACTACGCGCACGTTGACTGCCCGGGCCACGCGGACTACGTGAAGAACATGATCACGGGTGCGGCGCAGATGGACGGTGCGATCCTGGTGGTGAGTGCCGCAGACGGCCCGATGCCGCAGACGCGCGAGCACATCCTGCTGGCCCGCCAGGTCGGTGTTCCTTACATCGTGGTGTACATGAACAAGGCTGACCAGGTCGACGACGAAGAGCTGTTGGAGCTGGTCGAGATGGAAGTCCGCGATCTGCTGTCGACGTACGAGTTCCCGGGCGACGACACGCCGATCGTGACGGGCTCGGCGCTGAAGGCGTTCGAGGGCGACACGTCAGACATTGGCATTCCGTCGGTGATCAAGCTGGTCGAGGCGATGGACAGCTACATTCCGGAGCCTGAGCGTGCGATTGACGGTGACTTCCTGATGCCGGTTGAGGACGTGTTCTCGATTTCGGGTCGAGGCACGGTGGTGACCGGTCGTATCGAGCGCGGCATCGTGAACGTCGGTGACGAGATCGAGATTGTCGGCATCAAGGACACGGCGAAGACGACCTGCACGGGCGTCGAGATGTTCAGGAAGCTCTTAGACCAGGGCCAGGCGGGCGACAACGTCGGCGTTCTGCTGCGCGGTACGAAGCGTGAAGAGGTTGAGCGTGGCCAGGTACTGGCGAAGCCGGGCTCGATCACGCCGCACACGAAGTTCGAGGCAGAGGTTTACATTCTGACCAAGGACGAGGGTGGTCGTCACACGCCGTTCTTCAAGGGCTACCGTCCGCAGTTCTACTTCCGTACGACGGACGTGACGGGTGCGGTGGAGCTTCCGGAGGGCACCGAGATGGTGATGCCGGGTGACAACGTGCAGATGACGGTTGAGCTGATTGCGCCGATCGCGATGGAAGACGGCCTGCGTTTCGCTATCCGCGAGGGTGGCCGCACCGTGGGCGCCGGCGTCGTCGCGAAGATCATCGAGTAAGGTGTCGGCAGGTCCGGATCAGAGAGGCTTGGCAATCGACTGGCTCGTCTCACTGTTCCGGGCGGCTGCCTCCCACAAGGGGGTAGCCATGGTTCCGCAGCAGCCGGAAAATAATGCTGCTGTAGGAGGGACCCATGGTCCCGAGCGACAGCAGCGGCGCGCAGCGCCGCCAAAGTTAAACTTCGGTGAAAACGCACTGGTCTAAGGGGCCGCGGAGCGGCACACCTTAGCAATTTGCTACAAAGAGGGCGCGGTCGATCGGAACATCGAGAAATCGCACTGGTTAAGGAGCGGCGGGGCCGCACACCTTAGCGGCAAGATGGAAAGAGGGCGTTCGATCGAGACTTACGTGACAACGCACTGGTCTAAGGAGCCGCGGAGCGGCACACCTTAGCAATTTGCTACAAAGAGGGCACCGCGTGCCAGACGGTTATCGCGGTGTGAATAGAAACTAGGCCAGTAGCTCAATTGGCAGAGCGGCGGTCTCCAAAACCGCAGGTTGGGGGTTCGATTCCCTCCTGGCCTGCCAGTTTCTGAGAGAGACGGCAGGTAAAAAAGCGCGGGCTGCGGGCCGCGGGAACATGGGCATGAGTGCACAGACCGAGACAAACGAGAGCAGTTTCTTAGACATCATCAAGTTGCTGATTGCGGCAGCTGCGCTGATTGGTGGCCTCTACGCCTATTACTACTACGTCAACGACGTAGCACTGCCGCTGCGCGTACTGATGGTTCTGGCCGGCACCGGCATTGGCATCGGTATCGCGATGACGAGCACGCAGGGCCACAGGCTGCGGCACTTCATCCAGGGCTCGCGGGTCGAGCTGAAGAAAGTGCACTGGGCGACGCGGCAGGAGACGACAACGACGTCCATCGCCGTATTCGTGTTCGCACTCATCATGGCGCTGTTTTTCTGGGCGCTGGATTCCGCCCTGCTGTGGCTCACGCGCACACTGGTCGGCTAAATACAGAGACAGGTATTCCACAAGCTGAGCGTTGACGGCCCTCGCGCTGCGGCTCAGCTGAACATAGAAGGTAATAGAAACTTGGCCTTACGCTGGTACATCGTTCACGCCTACTCGAATTTCGAGCACAAGGTGAAGACTTCTCTCGAGGAGCGCATTAAGCGTTTCGGCCTCGAGGACAAGTTTGGCGAGATCCTCGTCCCCACCGAAGAGGTGGTGGAGATGCGGGAAGGGCAGAAGCGCCGCAGCGAGCGCAAGTTCTTTCCCGGCTACGTGCTCGTGCAGATGGAGATGGACGACGAGACCTGGCACCTCGTGAAGGAGGTGCCCAAGGTCCTCGGTTTCATCGGCGGTTCCAGTGATCGGCCGGCGCCGATCACCGAGAAAGAGGCGGACCGGATCCTGCAGCGTGTGCAGGAGGGCGTCGACAAGCCTCGTCCGAAGGTTCTCTTCGAGCCCGGCGAGGTGGTTCGCGTGACCGACGGTCCGTTCAACGACTTCAGTGGTGTCGTCGAAGCGGTCAACTACGAGAAGAGCAAGCTGCAGGTTGCGGTTCAGATTCTCGGCAGGCCGACACCGGTCGAGCTCGAGTTCGGGCAGGTAGAGAAGACGTAACGAGCGGTTGCCTGGTCGGCAGGCCAGCACGGTTCGTCAGAGATTTATCGTAGTCTCCCGAGCAGTCGGGAGGCTCAAACTTAAGACGAGGAGCCAGGGCTCGACCCTGGCGTTTGAACTCGGGAGTAAGAAAATGGCAAAGAAAGTATCCAGCTACATCAAGCTGCAGGTACCCGCGGGCCAGGCGAATCCGTCGCCCCCCGTCGGTCCGGCGCTCGGTCAGCACGGCGTCAACATCATGGAATTCTGCAAGGCATTCAACGCCGAGACGCAGAGCGTCGAGCCGGGACTGCCGATCCCCGTGATTATCACGGTGTATTCCGATCGCAGCTTCACGTTCATCTCGAAGACGCCCCCGGCGGCCGTTTTGTTGCGGAAGGCGGCCGGTGTGCAGAAGGGCTCGGGCACGCCCAACACCGTCAAGGTCGGCAAGGTCACGCGCGAGCAGCTCGAAGAAATTGCGAACACGAAGATGCCGGACCTGACGGCGGCAGACATGGACGCCGCGGTCCGCACGATCGCGGGCACGGCCCGGAGCATGGGCCTCGAAGTTGAGGGAGTGAACTGATGGCTGTCATGAGCAAGCGCAAGAAAGCCGCGCGCGAGAAGGTTGATTCCAACACGGCTTACGAGATCGACGCTGCGCTGTCACTGGTCAAAGACCTCGCGACGGCGAAGTTTCCGGAGAGCATTGACGTGTCGGTCAACCTCGGCGTTGACCCGCGTAAGTCGGACCAGGTTGTCCGTGGCTCAACGGTTCTGCCGAACGGTACGGGCAAGTCGGTGCGTGTGGCCGTGTTCGCGCAGGGCGACAATGCCGAGAAAGCCACGTCAGCGGGCGCCGACGTCGTCGGGTTCGAAGACCTCGCTGAGAGCGTGAAGGGCGGCGACCTGAACTTTGACGTCGTCATTGCCACACCGGACGCGATGCGTGTCGTCGGTCAGCTCGGCCAGATCCTGGGTCCGCGCGGCCTGATGCCGAACCCGAAGGTGGGCACCGTCACGGCGGACGTTGAGACGGCTGTGAAGAACGCAAAAGCAGGCCAGGTCCGCTATCGCACGGACAAGGCCGGCATCATTCACTGCGCCATTGGGCGGGTGGACTTTGAAGTACCGGCACTAAAGGAAAACCTGGAAGCGCTGCTGGCTGACCTGAAGAAGGGCAAGCCCGCCTCGGCGAAGGGTACGTACTTCAAGAAGTTAACTGTTTCATCAACGATGGGTCCGGGCGTCGCCGTGGACCGCAGCTCGGTTGACGCCTGAGGGCGTTGACAGAGGTCGTTGAACGTATTCGCCCAACTGTCTTTTTGACGGGCGGGTGATAGCCGCAGGGAAGCGGCGATCGTCGAAGACCGTAGGCGACAGGCCAGACCGCCTGTCTTAATAGACGCCTACGCAGATGGTGGACTTGAGTCAGGAGTACTGGCAACGGTTGCCATCCGACAGGAGAAGGAAATCTCCGTGGGTTGGGTAACAGTTCAGTAACGCGTTCGGTCGGAATCTTATCCGGCTGGCGTGTGACCGAACCGGAGCCTGAATGTAGTAACCGTAGGCCAGGAGGTATTTATGGCACTGAGACTCGAAGACAAGAAAGCACTTGTTGCCGAGGTAAGCGCGGTTGCGGGTGACTCTGTTACAGCTGTAGCGGCTGAATACAGGGGACTTTCGGTTGCAGAGATGACAGCGTTGCGCAAAGAAGCGCGTAACGCCGGCGTTTACCTGCGTGTCGTCAAAAACACGCTGGCACGTCGCGCAGTCGAAGGTACGGACTTTGAGTGCATGCAAGACACGCTCAAAGGACCGTTGCTGCTCGCGTTTGCAAAAGATGATCCAGGTGCCGCTGCCAGGGTAATCAAGGATTTCGCCAAGGAGCACGACGCTCTGAAGGCGGTGTCACTTGCAGCCGGCGGGCAACTGATGCCCGGGTCCGATCTTGCGAAGTTGGCTGACCTGCCGACGCTCGATCAGGCTCGCGCAATGTTGCTCGGCGTCATGGTTGCGCCGATGTCCCAGTTGGTACGCACTTTGGCCGAGCCTCCCGCGATGCTCGCACGGACGATGTCCGCGCGAGGAGAGCAGGAAGCGGCCTGACTTTGAATTAATTTTCCTGACTCAGGAATAAAGACAAGAGGAAATACAGACATGGCAATGTCAAACGAAGATCTGCTCAAAGAGTTGAGCGCAAAGCCCATCATGGAAGTCGTTGAGCTCGTCAAGATGCTGGAAGACGAGTGGGGCGTATCGGCAGCAGCACCGGTCGCAGTAGCAGCCGGTCCGGCCGCCGGTGGTGACGCAGGCGAAGCAGCCGCCGAGAAGGACGAGTTCGACGTCGTCCTCGCGAGCTTTGGTGGCAACAAGGTTGCCGTCATTAAGGCTGTCCGCACGATCACCGGTCTTGGCCTGAAAGAAGCCAAGGACGCGGTCGAAGGCGCGCCGTCAACGATCAAGGAAGGCGCATCGAAAGACGAGTCTGAAGAAATCAAGAAGCAGCTTGAAGAGGCGGGCGCAACCGTCGAGCTCAAGTAAGCACTTGCGGCTTGCTCTTTTGATAGCGGACCCGATGGTCCAGTCGGGTGAGCAGCCAGTCGGAAGTCGACTGGCTGCTTGCTCGTGTCTGTGAGTTTTGTATCTGGCGCCGGATACAAACCTGACAGACGATTTTTTTGAAAACGTGAGAGGGCCGGCAATTCCGCCGAGGCTCTTTCGACAACGAGGGTAGTCCCTAATGGCTTATTCGTTCACTGAGAAAAAGCGCATCCGCAAGAACTTCGGCAAGCGTCCGACGATTCTTGATGTTCCTTACCTGCTGTCGATCCAGGTCGATAGCTACGCGAAGTTCCTGCAGACGGACAAGACGATTGAAGAACGCGAGGACCTCGGTCTTCACGCCGCCTTCAAGTCGGTGTTCCCGATTGTGAGCTACTCAGGTAATGCGGCACTGGAATACGTCAGCTATCGACTCGGCGAGCCGGTGTTCGACGTCAAGGAATGCCAGGTTCGCGGGCTGACCTACGCCGCGCCGATCCGGGTCAAGGTCCGCCTGGTCATCTATGACAAGGAAGCCAGTGGCACGCCGAAGCCGGTCAAGGACATTCGTGAGCAGGAAGTCTATCTCGGCGAAATGCCGCTGATGACGGACCACGGTACCTTCGTTATCAATGGCACCGAGCGTGTCATCGTGTCTCAGCTGCATCGTTCGCCCGGTGTCTTCTTTGACCACGACAAGGGTAAGACGCACAGCTCAGGCAAGTTGCTGTTCTCTGCTCGCATCATCCCCTACCGCGGTTCATGGCTGGACTTCGAGTTCGATCCCAAGGACGCCGTCTTCGCGCGTATCGACCGTCGCCGCAAGCTGCCGGTCACGATTATCCTACGCGCGCTGGAGATGACCAACGAAGAGATGCTGGACCTGTTCTTCGAGAACAACGACTTCTACCTGTCGGAGAAGGAGATCAGGATGGGTCTCGTGCCGGAGCGCCTGCGCGGCGAAACGGCAAGCTTCGACATCAAGCTCGGACGCAAGACCATCGTCGAAGAGGGCCGCCGGATTACCGCCAAGCACGTCCGCGACATGAACAAGTCCACGGTCGACAAGCTGGTTGTTCCGGTCGAGTACCTCGAAGGCAAGATCCTTGCCCACGACATCGTCAACACCGAGACCGGTGAGCTGCTGGCAGCCGCGAATGCGGAGCTGACGCCAGAGCTGGTCCAGGAACTGATCGAGGCCGGTATCGACCACATCCGCACGCTGTACGTTAACGACCTCGATCGCGGCCCGTTCATCTCGAACACGCTGAACATCGATCCGTCGACGACTCGTCTCGAGGCATTGGTCGAGATCTACCGGATGATGCGTCCGGGTGAGCCGCCGACCAAGGAAGCTGCGGAGAACCTGTTCCAGAACCTGTTCTTCAACAGCGAGCGCTACGACCTGTCGGCTGTCGGTCGCATGAAGTTCAACCGCCGCGTCGGCCGCGATTCTTCAGAGGGCGAGGGCGTGCTCGAGAGGGACGATATTCTCGACGTGCTGAAGACGCTGATCGACATCCGCAACGGCTACGGCACCGTTGACGACATTGACCACCTCGGCAACCGCCGGGTGCGCAGCGTTGGCGAGATGGCCGAAAATGCGTTCCGCGTCGGACTCGTCCGCGTCGAGCGCGCCGTCAAGGAGCGACTGACACAGGCCGAAGCTGACAACCTGATGCCGCAGGAAATGATCAACGCCAAGCCGGTTGCAGCCGCGGTCAAGGAGTTCTTCGGGTCCAGCCAGCTGTCGCAGTTCATGGATCAGAACAACCCGCTGTCGGAAGTCACGCATAAGCGTCGTGTCTCGGCGCTGGGCCCGGGCGGCCTGACGCGCGAGCGCGCCGGCTTCGAAGTCCGCGATGTCCACCCGACGCACTACGGTCGCGTATGTCCGATCGAGACGCCTGAAGGCCCGAACATCGGCCTGATCAACTCGCTGGCCGTCTACTCGCGCACCAACGCGTACGGTTTCCTCGAGACGCCGTACCGCAAGGTCGTGAAAGGCAAGGCGACCGGCGACATCGAGTACCTGTCGGCGATCGAGGAGAGCCAGTACGTCATTGCACAGGCAAACTCCGAGCTGGACAAGAACGGCAAGTTCTTAGAAGAACTGGTCGCGGTTCGCCACAAGAACGAGTTCACGCTGGCCAACCCGGAAGACATCAACTACATGGACGTCAGCCCGCGCCAGATCGTGTCGGTCGCCGCGGCGCTGATCCCGTTCCTCGAGCACGATGATGCCAACCGAGCACTGATGGGATCCAACATGCAACGCCAGGCTGTACCGACGCTGCGCGCCGAGGCGCCGCTGGTCGGCACCGGTATCGAGCGTGCGGTTGCGGTCGACTCGGGTGTCACGGTCGTCGCAAAGCGCGGCGGCGTCGTCGACTCAGTGGATGCCTCACGCATCGTCGTCCGGGTCAATGACGATGAGACGACGGCGGGCGAATCCGGCGTCGACATCTACAACCTGACCAAGTACACGCGTTCCAACCAGAACACCTGTATCAACCAGCGCCCGCTGGTCAAAGGCGGCGACCAGATCGCGGCCGGTGACGTCCTCGCGGACGGTCCTTCGACCAACTTGGGCGAGCTCGCACTGGGCCAGAACATGCTCGTCGCGTTCATGCCGTGGAACGGCTACAACTTCGAAGACTCGATCCTGATCTCCGAGCGTGTGGTCAAGGAAGATCGATTCACGACGATTCACATCGAGGAGCTGCAGTGCGTCGCGCGTGACACCAAGCTGGGGCCGGAAGACATCACGTCTGATATCCCGAACGTCGGTGACGCAGCGCTGGCCAAGCTCGACGAGTCTGGCATCGCGTTCATCGGGGCCGAGGTCAAGGCCGGTGACATCCTCGTCGGCAAGGTAACGCCAAAGGGTGAGACGCAGCTGACGCCGGAAGAGAAACTCCTGAGAGCAATCTTCGGTGAGAAGGCATCGGACGTTAAAGACACGTCCCTGCGCGTTCCGCCGGGCATGGACGGCACCGTGATCGACGTACGCGTGTTCACGCGTGACGGCGTCGAGAAAGACGCTCGTGCCCTGTCAATCGAGCGTGCTGAGCTCGAGAGTGTTCGCAAGGACCTCGACGACACGCTGCGTATTCTTGAAGAAGACATCTACGAGCGCGTCGAGCGCATGCTGACGTCGAAGGTTGCCCAGGGCGGCCCGAACAGGCTGAAGTCTGGCAGCAAGATCACGAAGGCCTACCTCGATGAGGTACCGCGCGAGCAGTGGTTCGAGATTCGTCTGAAGAACGACGAGGCCAACGAGCAGCTGCAGAAGGCGTCCGAGCGCTTGAAGTCGCAGCGTGAGGAGTTCGATCGCCGCTACGAGGAGAAGAAGGTCAAGATCACCGCGGGTGATGACCTCGCGCCGGGCGTTCTGAAGATGGTCAAGGTCTACCTGGCTGTCAAGCGCCGCATTCAGCCGGGTGACAAGATGGCTGGCCGCCACGGAAACAAGGGTGTTATCTCCACCATCGTTCCCGTCGAGGACATGCCTTACCTCGAGGACGGCACGCCGGTTGATGTCGTACTGAACCCGCTCGGCGTTCCGTCGCGAATGAACGTCGGCCAGGTGCTCGAGACGCATCTCGGCTGGGCAGCGAAGGGGCTCGGCAAGCGTATCGACACGATGCTGAAAGCGCAGGAGTCCACCGCGAAGATCCGCCAGCTGCTGGAAACGATCTACAACAAGACCGGCGGCAAGGTTGAGGACATCAAGTCGTTCAGCGACGCAGAAGTTCTCGAACTGGCTGGCAACCTGACCAGCGGTGTGCCCACGGCGACGCCGGTGTTCGACGGTGCGACCGAGGCCGAGATCAAGGGCCTGTTGGAAGTCGCCGAGCTCGACGAGAGTGGCCAGTCGACGCTGATCGATGGCCGCACCGGTGAGGTGTTCCATCGCGATGTGACCGTCGGTTACATGTACATGCTGAAGCTGAATCACCTGGTCGACGACAAGATGCACGCACGTTCGACCGGTCCTTACAGCCTCGTCACCCAGCAGCCGCTCGGTGGTAAGGCACAGTTTGGCGGTCAGCGCTTCGGTGAGATGGAGGTCTGGGCGCTCGAAGCCTATGGCGCCGCCTACACGCTGCAGGAAATGCTGACGGTGAAATCGGACGACGTACAGGGCCGCACGAAGATGTACAAAAACATCGTCGACGGCGAGCACGAAATGGATGCAGGCATGCCTGAGTCGTTCAACGTGTTGGTCAAGGAGATTCGATCTCTTGGCATTAACATTGAGCTGGAGACAGAGTAATGAAAGATCTCTTAAAGCTTTTCAAATACCAGAACCCCGTTGACGACTTCGATGCGATTCGCATCGGTCTCGCTTCTCCGGAGATGATTCGGTCCTGGTCGTTCGGTGAGGTCAAAAAGCCGGAAACGATCAACTACCGTACTTTCAAGCCGGAGCGCGACGGACTGTTCTGCGCCAAGATCTTCGGCCCGATCAAGGACTACGAGTGCCTCTGCGGCAAGTACAAGCGTCTGAAGCATCG
The DNA here is from genome assembly GCA_030066655.1 of Woeseiaceae bacterium. Classification (GTDB taxonomy): domain Bacteria; phylum Pseudomonadota; class Gammaproteobacteria; order Steroidobacterales; family Woeseiaceae; genus UBA1847. Next base: position 13,421 of record JASJBE010000093.1, read on the forward strand.
CGGCGTTGTCTGCGAGAAGTGTGGCGTCGAAGTCACACAGACGAAAGTTCGCCGTGAGCGCATGGCGCACATCGAGCTGGCGAGCCCGGTTGCCCACATCTGGTTCCTGAAGTCGCTGCCCTCCCGCATCGGCCTGATGCTGGACATGACGCTTCGCGAGATCGAGCGCGTCCTGTATTTCGAGGCGTTCGTCGTCGTCGATCCGGGTATGACCGATCTCGAGCGTGGCCAGCTGATGACGGACGAAATGTATCTCGATGCGCTGGAGCAGTACGGCGACGAGTTCGATGCCCGCATGGGCGCCGAGGCCGTCCGCGAGATGCTGATGACCATCGACCTGCAGCGCGAAGTCCTGCAGGTTCGCGAGGACATCGATGCCACGCGTTCCGAGACCAAGATCAAGCGCCTGTCGAAGCGCCTGAAGCTCTTAGAGTCGTTTATCGAGTCCGGTAACAAGCCGGAGTGGATGGTGCTGACGGTTCTCCCGGTGCTGCCGCCCGACCTGCGTCCGCTCGTGCCGCTGGACGGCGGCCGCTTCGCGACGTCGGATCTCAACGACCTGTACCGTCGCGTCATCAACCGCAACAACCGACTGCGCCGATTGCTGGAGCTGAACGCGCCGGACATCATCGTGCGCAACGAGAAGCGCATGCTGCAGGAGTCTGTCGACGCACTACTCGACAACGGCCGCCGCGGCCGGGCCATTACCGGCACGAACAAGCGTCCGCTGAAGTCGCTTGCCGACATGATCAAGGGCAAGCAGGGTCGCTTCCGCCAGAACCTGCTCGGTAAGCGAGTCGATTACTCAGGTCGCTCGGTGATCGTAGTCGGTCCGACACTGAAGCTGCACCAGTGCGGCCTGCCGAAGAAGATGGCGCTGGAACTGTTCAAGCCCTTCATCTTCTCCAAGCTGCAGTACCGCGGTGAAGCGACGACGATCAAGGCGGCAAAGCGCCTCGTCGAGCGGGAAGGTGCGGAGGTCTGGGATATCCTCGAGGAAGTGATCCGCGAGCACCCGGTCATGCTGAACCGCGCGCCGACGCTGCACAGGCTCGGCATCCAGGCCTTCGAGCCGGTGCTGATCGAGGGTAAGGCGATCCAGCTTCACCCGCTGGTATGTACCGCGTTCAATGCCGACTTCGACGGCGACCAGATGGCGGTACACGTGCCGCTGTCCATCGAGGCGCAGCTGGAAGCCCGTGCCCTGATGATGGCGTCGAATAACATCCTGTCACCGGCAAACGGCGACCCGATCATCGTGCCGTCGCAGGACGTCGTCCTCGGCCTGTACTACATGACTCGTTCGCGCATCAACGCGAAGGGCGAAGGCATGATGTTCTCGGACGTCGACGAGGCACGTCGTGCTTACGAGAACGACACGGCTGAGCTGCAGGCGATGGTCAAGATTCGCGTGCCGATCCACGTCACGGACGAGGACGGCAATTCGAGCATGCAGCCGACAGTGGTCGACACCACGGTCGGGCGCGCGCTCTTGTCTCGCGTTCTGCCGGACGGCCTCGACTTCGCGCTGATCAACCAGCCGATGACGAAGAAAGCGATTTCGAACGTCATCAACGCCTGCTATCGCCGGCTTGGCCTGAAGAAGACGGTCGTCTTCGCTGACCGCCTGATGTACACCGGCTTCCGTCTCGCGACGACGGCGGGTGTATCGATTGGCGTCAACGACATGGTCGTGCCGGAAGAGAAAAGCGAGATCCTGGCGGTGGCCGAGGCCGAGGTGAAGGAGATCCAGGACCAGTACAGCTCCGGTCTCGTGACCGACGGCGAGCGCTACAACAAGGTCGTCGATATCTGGTCTCGCACCAACGACCAGGTGGCGAAGTCCATGATGGACAAGCTGGGCGTCGAGAAGGTCAAGGACGCTGCCGGCAAGCAGGTAGACCAGGAGTCCTTCAACTCCATCTACATGATGGCGGATTCCGGTGCTCGTGGTAGTGCCGCACAGATTCGTCAGCTGGCCGGTATGCGTGGCCTGATGGCGAAGCCGGACGGCTCCATCATCGAGACGCCGATTACGGCTAACTTCCGTGAAGGTCTCGATGTACTGCAGTACTTCATCTCGACGCACGGTGCTCGTAAGGGCCTCGCCGACACGGCGCTGAAGACGGCGAACTCCGGTTACCTGACGCGTCGCCTTGTCGACATTGCGCAGGACCTCGTCGTGACCGAGGTCGACTGTGAAACGAAGAACGGTGTCTCGATGGCGCCGCTCGTCGAGGGTGGCGACGTCGTCGAACCGCTTCGCGAGCGTGTCCTCGGGCGCGTTCTCGCCGAAGCCGTGCTGGTCCCGGGCACCGACAAGGTTGCCTTCGATGCCGGCACGATGCTCGACGAGGCTACCGTATCCAAGCTCGAGGAATACTCGATCGACCACGTCATCGTTCGCTCACCCATTACCTGCGAACTGCGCTACGGCGTCTGCTCACAGTGCTACGGTCGCGACCTGGCTCGCGGTCACCGCATCAACATCGGTGAGGCGGTCGGCGTGATCGCGGCGCAGTCCATCGGTGAGCCGGGCACGCAGCTGACGATGCGCACGTTCCACATCGGTGGCGCGGCGTCCCGCTCCGCTGCGGTGAACAGCATCGAGGTCAAGTCCACCGGTGTCGTCAAGCTGAACAACATCAAGACGGTGGAACACCAGAAGGGTTACCTCGTCGCTGTGTCGCGTTCGGGCGAAGTCTCGGTCAATGACGACCTCGGTCGCGAACGTGAGCGCTACAAGGTGCCTTACGGTGCGACGATCTCGGTCCGTGACGGAGACGAGGTGAGCGCCGGCCAGGTCGTCGCGAACTGGGATCCGCACACCCACCCGGTTGTTACCGAGGTTGCCGGTAAGCTCAAGTTCGAGGACTTCATCGATGGCGTGACCGTCAACGAGCAGGTCGACGAATTCACTGGCCTGACCAGCATCGTCGTGTCCGACACCAAGAGCCGCGGCAGCACGGGCAAGGACCTGCGCCCGGTCGCCAGGCTGGTAGCGGAAGACGGATCGGACATCTTCTTCGCCAACACCGAGATTCCGGCTGTTTATGCGCTGCCTGACGGCGCAATCATCAACCTGAACGACGGCCAGGAGGTCTCGGTCGGTGACGTCATCGCACGTATTCCGCAGGAATCCTCCAAGACGCGTGACATCACCGGTGGTCTGCCACGAGTCGCCGACCTGTTCGAGGCTCGCAAGCCGAAGGATCCGGCGATCATGGCGGAACACACCGGTACGGTCAGCTTCGGTAAAGAGACCAAGGGCAAGCGCCGCCTCGTCATCACGGATGAGAACGGCGACAGCCACGAGGAGCTGATTCCGAAGTGGCGCCACCTGAACGTCTTCGAGGGCGAGCAGGTTGCGCGGGGTGAGGTTATCGCCGACGGCGAGCCGAATCCGCACGATATCCTGCGCCTGCAGGGCGTCGAGAGCCTCGCGGACTACCTCGTCAAGGAGATCCAGGACGTCTACCGACTGCAGGGTGTGAAGATCAATGACAAGCACATCGAAGTCATTATTCGCCAGATGCTGCGTAAGGTGAACGTGCTGACGCCGGGCGAGAGCCGCTACCTGCGTGGCGAGCAGATCGACAAGGCCCGTTATCTCGAGGTCGTCGACGAGCTCGTTGCACAGGGCAAGGAGCCGCTGACGGTCGAGCCGGTCCTGCTGGGTATTACGAAGGCATCGCTGGCGACCGAGTCGTTCATCTCGGCGGCCTCGTTCCAGGAAACGACGCGCGTTCTCACCGAGGCTGCGGTTCGCGGCCTGCAGGACGAGCTTCGCGGCCTCAAGGAGAACGTCATCGTTGGTCGTCTCATTCCGGCCGGCACCGGCTTTGCGCACCATGCAGAGCGTCGCCGGACGCGGGAGCAGGAGTTTGCTGAGCAGCTTCAGGAGCTGGAGGACGCCCAGAACGCAGCCGCTGCGGCGGAGGCGG